>JAQCGT010000003.1 GCA_027730505.1 Actinomycetota bacterium
GTGCACCGAGTGCAAGCGGCGCAACTACATCACGATGAAGTCGAAGATCAACGATCGTGAGCGCCTCGAAATGAACAAGTACTGCAGCCATGACCGCAAGCACACGCTCCACAAGGAGACGCGCTGACCGGTCACGGTTGCCTAGGGCAGTAGCTCAGTTGGTAGAGCATCGGTCTCCAAAACCGACGGTCGGGGGTTCGAGTCCCTCCTGCCCTGCTGCAGCGTTGCTGCGTCAAACACGGATACCACCGCACATATGTCCATCGATGATCTGAACCGCGAACAGAAGCGCCTACTGAAGCGCCAAGGAGCCCTCGACGAGCGGGGCGCGCCCCAACGCGGGCAGCGCCCGGTGCAACGTGAGCGGGTCGGCGTGCGTCGTTACCTGCGCGAGGTTCGCGATGAGATGCGCAAGGTCGCGTGGCCTGATCGCCCCGAGGTGGTCCGATACTCGCTGATCGTTCTCGTGACGGTCATCGTTTACACGGCGTACGTGGCGGGAATCGACTACGGACTCGGTTCACTCATGCAGTGGTTCTACACATGAGCACCGAGGAGCAGCCCATCATGGACGAGATCACCACCGAGGACGTCGTGACCGACGAGGTCAGCACCGACGAGGTCAGCATCGATGAGGTCATCGCCGACGAGGTCGTGGCCGGTGACGACGCCCCGATGGTCGACGACCCCTGGACCCGCCCCGGAAAGTGGTACGTCGTCCACACGCAGTCGGGCTATGAGAAGAAGGTCACGGCCAATCTCGAGGCTCGTATCCAGTCGATGAACATGGAGCACAAAATCCACGAGGTCGTCATCCCGATGGAGGACGTCGTCGAGTTCAAGAACGGTAAGAAGCAGACCGTTCAGCGCAAGGTCTTCCCCGGCTACCTTCTCGTTCGCTGCGAGATGGACGACGAGAGCTGGTATTGCATCCGCAACACCCCCGGCGTGACCGGATTCGTCGGTCAGAGCGACCGGGGTCAGCGTCCCACGCCGCTGCGTCGTCGGGAGGTCCGCACCTTCCTCGCCCCCAAGACCGAGGGCGAGCAGGCAGCATCCCGTCCCAAGCCCAAACTCGACTATGAGGTGGGCGAGGCCGTGCGCGTCAAGGAAGGCCCGTTCGCGGACTTCGCCGGCGAGATCGCGGAGATCAATGCCGATCACATGAAACTCAAGGTTCTCGTGAACATTTTCGGTCGCGAGACACTTGTCGAGATGGACTTCAGCCAGGTGGCCAAGCTCTGAGCGCCGCTCGGAGACACCACCGCTCACACGGATAGAGAGACCAGGAATGGCCAAGAAGAAGGTTGCAGCGATCGTCAAGATCCAGATCGAGGCCGGCAAGGCCACCCCGGCACCGCCCGTCGGTACCGCCCTCGGTCCGCACGGCATCGCGATCATGGATTTCGTGAAGGCGTACAACGCCGCCACCGAGTCCCAAGCCGGCACGGTCGTCCCGACCGAGATCACCATCTATGAGGATCGCACGTTCGACTTCATCCTCAAGACGCCGCCGACGCCGGTTCTGATCCGTCAGAAGGCCGGAATCGCCAAGGCCGCGCAACGCCCCGGCACCGAGACCGCCGCAACGATCTCCGAGGCCGATGTCGAAGAGATCGCGAAGATCAAGATGCCCGACCTCAACGCCAACGACATCGAAGCGGCGAAGCAGCAGGTCCGCGGCACCGCCCGTTCGATGGGCATCGCAGTCTCCTGATCGGCAACTGCCGTTCAGGATCATCACGGTCCGGCCCGGGACGACCTCGCCCGGGGGACCAGAACACAGAGGGAGACAACACATGTCCGGTAAGAAGTACGCAGATTCACTGAAGTCCTACGATCGAGAGGCCTTCTTCGCCCCGACCGAGGCGCTCGGCCTGGTGAAGGCGAATGCCAAGGCGAAGTTCGATGAGACGGTCGAGATCGCGGTGCGGCTCGGTGTCGATCCGCGCAAAGCTGACCAGATGGTGCGTGGCACCGTTGCGCTGCCTTCGGGCACGGGCAGCGTCGTGCGCGTCGCCGTCTTCGCGGCTGGTCCAGCTGCGGACGAGGCCCGCGCCGCTGGCGCTGACCTCGTTGGCGCCGACGATCTCGCCGCTCAGATCGAGGCCGGCAAGATGGACTTCGATCTCACCATTGCCACGCCCGACATGATGCCCCTCGTTGGCCGACTTGGTCGGGTGCTCGGTCCTCGTGGACTCATGCCGAACCCGAAGACGGGCACCGTGACCACCGATGTGGGACGCGCCGTGGGCGAGTTCAAGGGTGGCAAGGTCGAGTACCGCACCGACCGCTTCGGCAACGTGCACGTGAAGCTCGGTAAGGCGTCGTTCGAACTCGCCGATCTCGAGGCCAACTTCCGCGCCGTGCTCGACGAGTTGCAGCGCGCCAAGCCGGCGAGCGCCAAGGGCCGGTACCTGCGCAAGATCACGGTCTCATCGACCCAGGGTCCCGGGGTGCGCATCGATCTCAACCGCCTGCGTTCCGAGCAGGAGTGATCCCCAGGCCGGGCCGATAACGTCCGGCACGCACATACGAATTGCTCGCCGAAGACCGTTGGTCCCGTCAGGGGTAATGGGAAACCGCCAACCGAGGTGCTGCCTCCAACTCCCGATTCGTTCGGTGTGTTGTGTGGTGTCGCCCCATGCGAGCCACACAACATCAGAGAGGAGGTAAGCACCATGACCGACACTGCGACCCGTGCACCACGTCAGCACAAGGTCGACACCGTGGCCGAGATCACCGAGCGTCTGCGTTCTTCAGACGCTGTGTTCGTTTCGGAGTACCGCGGCATGACCGTCAAGCAGATCACCGAGTTGCGAGGCGCCCTTCGTGGCATCGGAGCGGAGCACACCGTGTATAAGAACACGTTGGCCCGCTTCGCCGCCGCCGAAGCCGGCGTCGAGAGCCTGTCCGACATTCTCGTCGGGCCGACAGCCCTCACCTTCGTCAGCGGTGACGTCGCGGCAGCCGCCAAGGCTCTGCGCGACATCGCCAAGGCGAATCCGCTGCTCGTCATCAAGGGAGGTGTGCTCGGCACCGCTGTTCTTTCAGCCGCCGATGTCACCGCTCTCGCCGAGCTGCCGTCGCGCGAGGAACTGTTGGCCCGGTTCGCCGGCGCCCTGCAGGCCCCGCTCGTCAAGACCGCCGGTCTGCTCCAGGCACTGCCGCGGAACTTCGCCTACGGCCTGGCAGCACTTATCGACAAGCAGGCCGCCTGAGCGGCCGACCCCTTCAACACACGAATCAACGAACAGAACGAAAACGAATAGGAGAACACCATGGCAACCAAGGACGAGATTCTCGACGCCATCGCCAACATGACCGTTATCGAGCTCAAGGAGCTCCTCGATGCTTTCGAGGAGAAGTTTGAGGTCACCGCTGCTGCCCCGGTCGCCGTGGCGGCTGCTGGCGCCCCCGCTGCCGGTGGTGGCGGTGACGCCGCTGCCGAGGAGAAGGATGCATTCGACGTGATCCTCTCCGACGCCGGTGGGCAGAAGATCCAGGTCATCAAGGTCGTGCGTGAGCTGACCAGCCTGGGCCTCAAGGAGGCCAAGGACCTCGTCGACGGCGCTCCGAAGCCCGTGCTCGAGGGTGCGGCGAAGGACGCCGCCGAGGCCGCCAAGTCCAAGCTCGAAGAGGCTGGCGCGACCGTCGAACTCAAGTGAACTGATGCAAAGGGCCCCGGGGGATTCGTCCCCCGGGGCCCTTTGTCATGTTTGAGTGCTTGACAGACGCCGTTCAACTCCCTACCTTTTCGCCATTGCACGGCTATGGCCGGGCATTGAAGTGAGAGGTGCCACAGGCACGTTGACGATCCACGCCCGACGGCGTTAGGATCGCCCGTTGCCGTGCGTCGCTTCTGCCACCCCTCTCTCAGGTGTGGTTTCGGCGCGCCCATTTGTCCGAGCCCCACAGAATCTGAGGTGAAAAGTGGCCACTCGCTCGACCACCCGTGAGCGCTATTCGTTCGGGAACCTAGAGGAACCGTTGGCGTTGCCAGATCTTCTGGCGGTCCAGCGCGAGAGTTTCCAGTGGTTCCTCGAGGAGGGGTTGGCCAACACCTTCCGCGACATTTCCCCGATCAAGGACTTCTCCGAGAATCTCCTGCTCGAGCTCGAGTTCGATCCGTTCGACGAGGACCTGCGTCCGCCGCCCAAGTTCACCGTCGAGGAGTGCCGCGACCGGAACATCACCTACTCCTCGTCGATCTTCGTGAGGGCCCGTTTCATGAACGGCCACACGGGCGAGATCAAGGAGATGACGGTCTTCATGGGTGAGTTCCCCGTGATGACCGAGAAGGGGACCTTCATCATCAACGGCACGGAGCGTGTCGTCGTGTCCCAGCTCGTGCGTTCACCCGGTGTGATCTTCGAGCCCGGTGAGCGGTACCGCCTCCGTAACCTGACCAAGCACCAGCTCGTCAAGGGCACGATCCACCCCTACCGCGGTGAGTGGATGGAGTTCGATGTCGAGCAGCGTCCGGGTAAGCACGTGACCTGCGGTACCCGCGTGGCCCGCAAGCGTCGGATCGGAATCTTCACGCTCCTGCGGGCACTCGGCTACGACGAGGAGAATGCCCCCGGCTTCCTCGATCGTTTCGTCCGTCACTTCGACTTCCTCGAAGATCAGTGGGACAAAGAGCGCGATGTGGCCCCCACCCGTGACGAGGCTCTTGTCGAGATCTACAAGCGCGCTCGCCCCGGCGAGCCGCCGACCGTCGAATCCGCGCGCGCCTACTTCCGCAATGCCTTCTTCGAGAGCCGTCGCTACGACCTCAGCCGTGTCGGCCGCTACAAGCTCAACCGGAAACTCGGCGAGGAGGTCGCTCGTCTGGCCGACCTGTTTGATCTCGGTGGAACCGACCTCGATGGCGAGCCGCTGATCGACCTTCCGACCGAGGGACAGCACGTCCTGAGCCGCTGTGAGGTTCTTGCGTCGGTCACCTACATGCTCAACCTCGTCAAGCAGGAGCCGGGCTACCGCCTCGACGATCAGGACCACTTCGCCAACCGTCGTATCCGGTCGGTCGGTGAGTTGATCCAGAACCAGGTTCGCATCGGCCTGAGCCGCATGGAGCGCGTGGTCCGTGAGCGTATGACGACGCAGGATGTCGAGGCGATCACTCCGTACTCGCTGATCAACATCCGCCCGGTGCAGGCTGCCATCAAGGAGTTCTTCGGAACCTCGCAGTTGTCGCAGTTCATGGACCAGGTCAATCCGCTCTCCGGCCTCACCCACCGTCGTCGCCTCTCGGCACTCGGCCCGGGTGGCCTCAGCCGCGAGCGTGCCGGGTTCGAGGTGCGAGACGTCCACTTCTCGCACTACGGCCGGATGTGCCCGATCGAGACTCCTGAGGGCCCGAACATCGGCCTCATCGGCGGTCTGTCGACCTTCGCTCGCGTCAATGAGTTTGGCTTCATCGAGACCCCGTACCGCAAGGTTGTCAACGGTCGCGCCACCGACGAGATCGTCTACATGGCCGCTGACGAGGAGGAGAAGTACGTCGTCGCCCAGGCCAACACGCCCATCAAGGCAGACGGCACCTTCGCCGAGGAACGAGTGCTCGTGCGCCGTTCGCCGCAGGCAGCCAGCCTCGACGATCTCCGCAAGATGCTCGAACAGGAGAGCTTCTTCGGTGCCACCACCGACATCGCCAACGTGACGCCGGCCGAGGTCGACTACATGGACGTGTCGCCGAAGCAGATCGTGTCGGTCGCGACGGCGCTGATCCCGTTCCTCGAGCACGACGATGCCAACCGCGCCCTCATGGGCGCGAACATGCAGCGCCAGGCTGTTCCGTTGTTGCGGGCCGAGGCCCCCTACATCGGCACCGGCATCGAAGAGCGTGCCGCTCGTGACGCCGCCGATCTGATCGAGGCCATCGAGGATGGCGTTGTCACCGAGGTCACCGGCGACACCATCACCGTGAACTACGCCAAGGCCGGCAAAAAGGTCTACCGACTGGCCAAGTTCCGACGCTCGAACCAGGACACCTGCATCAACCATCGCCCCCGAGTGGTCGAGGGCGACAAGGTCACCAAGGGCACTGTGCTGGCTGACGGACCGTCCACCGATCACGGTGAACTCGCCCTCGGCAAGAACCTCCTCGTGGCGTTCATGCCGTGGGAGGGCTACAACTTCGAGGATGCCATCATCCTGTCGGAGCGTCTCGTGCGCGATGACGTTCTCACCTCGATCCACATCCACGTGCACGAGGTCGATGCCCGCGACACCAAGCTCGGACCAGAGGAGATCTCGCGGGACATCCCGAACCTCTCCGATGACATCCTCGCCGACCTCGACGAGCGCGGCATCATCCGTATCGGTGCCGAGGTCGGCCCCGGTGACGTTCTCGTCGGCAAGGTGACCCCGAAGGGCGAGACCGAGCTGACCCCCGAGGAGCGCCTGCTGCGCGCCATCTTCGGCGAGAAGGCGCGCGAAGTGCGTGACACCAGCCTCAAGGTGCCCCACGGCGAGTCCGGCAAGGTCATCGACGTCAAGGTCTCGAACCGCGACGACGGCGACGAGTTGCCGCCCGGCGTCAACCAGCTCGTCCGGGTGTACGTCGCTCAGACCCGCAAGATCTCGGTCGGTGACAAGCTGGCCGGCCGTCACGGCAACAAGGGCGTCATCTCCAAGATCCTTCCGGTCGAGGACATGCCGTATTTGGCTGACGGGACCCCGGTCGATGTCATTCTCAACCCGCTTGGCGTGCCCAGCCGAATGAACGTCGGCCAGGTGCTCGAGGCCCACCTCGGCTACTGCGCACGTTGGGGCTGGACCGATCCCAACACCGGTCAGCATGTCGGAGCGGAGCCCGGCCGCGGGATCGAGCGCAAGACGCGTCCGAACACCGATCCGGCCACCTTCGTCGCCACCCCGGTGTTCGACGGCGCGAACTGGGACGAGCTCGAGAAAGCGGGCAAGCACCCGACCATCCAGCAGATCCTCGAGAACCTCACGCCCGAGTCGGTCGACGGCGACCGCCTCATCGGCACGAACGGCAAGGCGACCCTCTACAACGGTCGTACCGGCGAGGCCTATGACAACCCGATCACCGTCGGGTTCATGTACATCCTCAAGCTGGCGCACCTCGTGGACGACAAGATCCACGCTCGGTCCACCGGCCCGTACTCGATGATCACCCAGCAGCCGCTCGGCGGTAAGGCCCAGTTCGGCGGCCAGCGCTTCGGTGAGATGGAGGTGTGGGCGCTCGAGGCGTACGGCGCTGCCTACTGCCTGCAGGAGTTGCTCACCATCAAGAGCGACGATGTGCTCGGCCGCATCAAGGTGTACGAGGCGATCGTGAAGGGCGACAACATCCCCGAACCAGGTGTGCCCGAGAGCTTCAAGGTGCTCATGAAGGAGATGCAAGCGTTGTGCATCAACGTCGAAGTGCTCGGCGACGATGGACGTGAAATCGAGATGCGCGACCTCGACGACGACATCCATCGCACGATGGAGGATCTCGGCATCGACATCTCCCGCCCCGAGCGCGGATCCGACGACGACGACCGCCAGCGGGCCGCCCGCTGATCCCGGGCGCACGGTATACGAGAACGAACGACACGGACTGAGGAAGACAGATGCTCGACGTCAACATGTTCGACCAGCTCAAGATTGGGCTGGCCACCGCGGATCAGATCCGCACCTGGTCACACGGCGAGGTGAAGAAGCCAGAGACCATCAACTACCGCACGCTGCGCCCTGAAAAGGACGGTCTCTTCTGCGAGAAGATCTTCGGACCGACCCGCGACTGGGAGTGCTACTGCGGCAAGTACAAGAGGGTGCGCTTCAAAGGCATCATCTGCGAACGCTGCGGCGTCGAGGTGACCCGCTCGAAGGTGCGGCGGGATCGCATGGGGCACATCGAGCTCTCTGCGCCAGTCGTCCACATCTGGTACCTGCGCGGTACCCGTTCGTGGCTCGCGTACCTGTTGGCCGGGCTGGAGCCCCGTGAGGAGCTCAAGGCCAAGCAACTCGAGAAGGTCATCTACTTCGCGGCCAACCTCGTCACCTGGGTTGACGAGGACCGTCGTCATGAGGATCTCACCAGCCTTGAGGCTGAGTATCTCGCTGAGCGCGATGAACTCACCAAAGAACTCGAACTCGAAATCGATCGTCGCTACAAAGAACTCGAAACCGAGGCCGAGATCGCCGAAGCCGAAGGCGTTGACACCAAGAAGCTCCGACGGGATGCCGAGAAGGAGATCGAGGGCATCCGCGAGCGGTACGCCTCCGAGATTGACCTGGTGCAGCGCGCTTGGGACGAGTTCAAGAGCCTGCACTCGCGCAAGATCATCGAAGACGAGTTGTTGTGGCGTGAGCTCACCGACCGCTACGAGGACTACTTCGAGGGCGGCACGGGTGCCGATGCCATCAAGGCGCTCATCGATCGCATCGACTTCGACGAGGAAGAGATCAAGCTCCGCGAGGCCATCGATCCCCAGGATGGCCAGAAGCCGCTCAGCGCCCAGCGCAAGCAGAAGGCGATCAAGCGTCTCAAGATCGTCGCCTCGTTCAACCGCCGGGTCGACCCCGACGACAAGACCAGTTCCCGGTTGAACGACCCGCGGGCGATGATCCTCGACGTCGTGCCGGTCATTCCGCCGGAACTGCGCCCCATGGTGCAGCTCGACGGTGGCCGTTTCGCGACCAGCGACCTCAACGACCTGTATCGACGTGTCATCAACCGCAACAACCGCTTGAAGCGTCTGCTTGACCTCGGGGCCCCCGAGATCATCGTCAACAACGAAAAGCGCATGCTCCAAGAGGCCGTCGACGCCCTGTTCGACAACGGCCGTCGTGGCCGCCCGGTCACCGGGCCCGGCAACCGTCCGCTCAAGTCGCTGTCAGACATGTTGAAGGGCAAGCAGGGACGCTTCCGTCAGAACCTGCTCGGTAAGCGCGTCGACTACTCGGGCCGTTCGGTCATCGTGGCCGGTCCGACGCTCAAGCTCCACCAGTGCGGTCTTCCCAAGCTGATGGCCCTCGAGCTCTTCAAGCCGTTCATCATGAAGCGTCTCGTCGAACTCGACCTCGCGCAGAACATCAAGACCGCCAAGCGCATGGTCGAGCGTCGTCGTCCCCAGGTGTGGGACGTGCTCGAGGATGTCATCAAGGAGCACCCGGTGTTGCTGAACCGTGCGCCGACGCTGCACCGCTTGGGCATCCAGGCGTTCGAGCCGGTGCTGGTCGAGGGCAAGGCCCTGCAGATCCACCCGCTCGTCTGCACCGCCTTCAACGCGGACTTCGACGGCGACCAGATGGCCATCCACGTTCCGTTGTCGGCCGAGGCTCAGGCCGAGGCCCGCGTGCTCATGCTGAGCGCGAACAACATCTTGTCGCCGCAGTCGGGTCGTCCGATCGTGACCCCGACCCAGGACATGGTGATCGGTGCGTTCTACCTGACCGAGCACATCGCCGGCGCCGCCGGTGAGGGTCGTGCGTTCCGCCACCTGTGGGAGGCGATCAAGGCCTACGACCAAGGCTTCCTCGACCTGCACGCCGAGATCCAGATGCGTCCAGCCGGTGGCGAGGCGTATTCGTCGACGCTCGGCCGGGTGCTCTTCGAAGAGGCGCTGCCCGAGGACTACACCTCACGGTTCGGTCACATCGACAGCGTGTTGCGCAAGCGTGAGCTCGGCATCATCGTCGAGCACTTGTCGGACAACTACTCGAACGCGATGGTGGCCGACACCCTCGACAAGATCAAGAACCTCTCCTATCGCTACGCCTCGCAGTCGGGTCTGACCGTGTCGATCGACGACGTTCGCACCCCGGCATCGAAGAAGGCGATCCTTGAGGATCACGAGGCGCAGGCCGACAAGGTTGAGCAGCAGTTCAAGCGCGGCATCATCACCGACGGCGAGCGGCGCCAACAGGAGGTGCGCATCTGGACCGACGCCACCAACGCTGTCACCCGTGACATGGAAGCCGAGTTCAAGGCCCAGCGTTTCAACCCGATCGACATGATGGTCGGCTCAGGAGCCCGCGGAAACATGACGCAGATGCGTCAGATCGCCGCCATGCGAGGCCTCGTGGCCAACCCCCGTGGTGACATGATCCCCCGCCCGATCAAGTCGAACTTCCGTGAGGGCCTTGAGACGCTGGAGTACTTCATCGCCACGCCCGGTGCCCGTAAGGGCCTCGTCGACACGGCGCTTCGTACTGCCGACTCGGGCTACCTGACCCGTCGTCTCGTCGACGTGGCCCAGGAGTTGATCGTTCGCGAGGACGACTGTGGCACCACGCTCGGTATCTGGGTCGAGAACGTGCAGGCCGACACGGCCAACACGCGTTCGTACCTCGAGACGAAGTTGTTCGGCCGTGCACTGCTCAGCGATGTCGAGTTGTCGGCGCCGATGCCCGACGGCCGCACCGTGCTCGAGCGCAACACAATCGTCGGGGACGACGAGATGGCTGCGCTGCGCGATGATCCGTCCGTCGACCGTGTCCGGGTGCGCTCTGTGCTCACCTGCGACGCCGAACTCGGCATTTGCGGTCTCTGCTACGGCCGCTCGCTCTCGACCGGCAAGCGAATCGAACTCGGCGAAGCCGTCGGCGTCATTGCTGCCCAGTCGATCGGCGAGCCCGGCACACAGTTGACGATGCGTACCTTCCACACCGGCGGTGTGGCGGGTAAGGACATCGCCGGCGGTCTGCCCCGCGTCGTCGAATTGTTCGAATCGCGCACACCGAAGGGATCGGCACGCCTGTCGCCGGCCTCCGGCGTGGCTCGCATCGGCGAAGACGAGGGCAAGGGAATTCCGATTACTGTCGTCGATGACGCCGGTGAGGAATTCCCGATCATCCTGCCGCTCGGCGCTCGTCCGCTGCCGCAGATCGTCGACGGCGGTGAGATCCGCGCCGGTGATCCGATCACTGACGGCCCCTTCGACCCGAAGGAGCTGATGGAGATCAAGGGCATCCGCGAGACCCAGATGTACCTCGTCGAAGAGGTGCAGCGCGTGTACCGCGACCAGGGTGTGTCGATCCACGACAAGCACATCGAACTCATTGTCCGCCAGATGACGCGACGCGTGGCGGTGACCGAGACCGGTGCCACCGACTTCCTCCCGGGAGAACGCGTCGACGCCAAGCGTTTCCGTGACACCAACCGGGCGATGGTCGAGTCGGGCCAGCGTCCGGCCGAGGGTCGTCCCGAGATCATGGGTATCACCAAGGCCTCGCTCGCCACCGAGTCGTGGCTCTCAGCGGCGTCGTTCCAAGAGACCACCCGGGTGCTCACCGAAGCGGCCATCGATGGCAAGTCCGATGATCTCATCGGTCTCAAGGAGAACATCATCATCGGCAAGCTCATCCCGGCCGGCACCGGCATGATGCGCTACCGCGAGTTCTCGGTGCAGGCGCCGGGCTACGAGCCGATGACCTACTACTCATCCGATGTCGAAGAAGACGATCCCGCTGCGGCGCTGGCTCGTATGTACGAGTCGGCGACCGTGGGTGAGTCCGCAGTCGACGGGGGTGCCTGACAGGTTGTAGGGCCTGTCATCCACTCATAACATCTCAGGGTCCGTCACCGCAGTCGGTGGCGACCAGTACTCGCGAGCGCCTCGGCCTCGCACATCGCATCTACAACGAGAAGGTCAGATAGTGCCCACCATCCAGCAGCTCGTCCGACAGGGCCGGCAGTCGAAGTTCACCAAGAGCAAGACCCCGGCACTCAAGGGGTCACCGCAGCGTC
The DNA here is from genome assembly GCA_027730505.1 of Actinomycetota bacterium. Classification (GTDB taxonomy): domain Bacteria; phylum Actinomycetota; class Acidimicrobiia; order Acidimicrobiales; family Ilumatobacteraceae; genus Casp-actino5. The sequence continues at coordinate 11,711 of JAQCGT010000003.1, forward strand.
GTGGCGTCTGCACCCGCGTGTACACGACCACCCCGAAGAAGCCGAACTCAGCCCTGCGAAAGGTCGCCCGTGTGCGTCTGTCGAGCGGTGTCGAGGTGACGGCGTACATCCCCGGTGAGGGGCACAACCTCCAAGAGCACTCGATCGTGCTGGTTCGTGGTGGACGTGTGCGCGACCTTCCTGGTGTCCGTTACAAAATCATCCGTGGGGCACTCGATGCCGCCGGCGTCAAGAACCGCAAGCAGGCCCGTAGCCGCTACGGCGCGAAAGCAGAGAAGTGAGTCATGCCTCGTAAAGGTCCCGCACCCCGCCGCGAACTCGTCGCCGACCCGATTCACCGGTCGCCGTTGGTCACCCAACTCATCAACAAGGTCATGCTGCACGGCAAGCGCAGCACCGCTGAGCGGATCGTGTACGACGCAATGGATCTCATCGCCAAGCGCTCAGGTGACGACGCACTCGAGACTGTGAAGCGTGCGATCGACAACGTGAAGCCGCCGCTCGAGGTGCGCAGCCGCCGCGTCGGAGGTGCGACCTATCAGGTGCCGGTCGAGGTCCGTCCTCGTCGGGCCAACACCCTCGCTATCCGGTGGATCGTCGACTACTCGCGTGCTCGCCGTGAGCGCACGATGGCCGAGTGCCTCGCCGCCGAGTTGATGGACGCGGCCAACGGCCTCGGCGCTGCCATGAAGAAGCGCGATGACATGCAGAAGATGGCCGAGTCCAACAAGGCCTTCGCCCATTACCGCTGGTGATCCCGAGCGGATCACCGCACCCCGCCCCTTGACATCCCCCAAGCACGACGACCGAACGGAAGTGACCTGCAATGGCCAAGCGTGAGTTCCCCCTCGAGCGCACCCGCAACATCGGCATCATGGCCCACATCGATGCCGGCAAGACGACGACGACCGAGCGCATCCTCTACTACACCGGCAAGAGCTACAAGATCGGTGAGGTGCACGACGGCGCGGCGACCATGGACCACATGGCTCAGGAGCAGGAGCGGGGGATCACGATCACCTCGGCTGCGACCACCTGCGTGTGGAACGACCATCGCATCAACATCATCGATACCCCGGGGCACGTCGACTTCACCATCGAGGTGGAGCGTTCACTGCGGGTGCTCGACGGTGCGGTGACGGTCTTCGACTCGGTGGCTGGAGTGGAGCCTCAGACCGAGACCGTGTGGCGTCAGGCCAACAAGTACAACGTTCCGCGGTTCTGCTTCGTCAACAAGATGGACCGCATCGGTGCCAACTTCTATCGCACCGTCGAGATGGTGAAGAGCCGTCTGCAGGCGAATCCCCTCGTCGTCCAACTCCCGGTCGGTGCCGGCGGTCCCGAGTCGAACGAGCCGTTCGCCGGACTGGTTGACCTCATGAAGATGAAGGCCCTGATCTGGCGCGATGAGGAACTCGGAGCCAAGTGGGACGAGGTCGACATTCCGTCCCACATGGTCGATCAAGCCAACGAGTACCGCGAGCAGATGATGGAGACCATTGCGACCTCCGATGAGGCGTTGATGGAGAAGTACCTCGGCGGTGAGGACATCTCGCTCGATGAGATCAAGAACGCAATCCGTATCGGCACGCTGGCCGGCGAGTTCGTGCCGGTGCTGTGCGGCTCGGCATTCAAGAACAAGGGCGTCCAGCCGATGCTCGACGCCGTCATCGACTTCCTCCCGAGCCCGCTCGACATCGAACCAGCGCACGGTATGAACATGCGTGGTGACGAAGAGCTCACCCGTGGTCCGAACGATGATTCGTTTGCGGCCCTTGCGTTCAAGATCGTGGCCGACCCGTTCGGCAAATTGACCTACTTCCGCGTCTACTCCGGTGAGATCGCCAAGGGTGAGGAGGTCTACAACTCCACCAAGGAGAAGCGTGAGCGTCTCGGCCGCATCCTGTTGATGCACGCCAACCAGCGCGAAGACCTCGACGTGGCCATGGCCGGTGACATCGTGGCCGGACTTGGCTTTAAGGAGGTCACCACCGGCGACACCCTGTGCGATCGCGACAACCCGGTGATCCTGGAGCGCATGGAGTTCCCCGAGCCGGTGATCCACGTTGCGATCGAGCCCAAGACCAAGAGCGACCAGGACAAGCTCGGCAAAGCTCTCAAATCACTGTCCGACGAGGATCCGACCTTCCGGGTGCGCACCGACGAGGAGACCGGCCAGACCGTGATCTCCGGAATGGGCGAGTTGCACCTCGAGGTGCTCGTCGACCGCATGATGCGCGAGTTCAACGTCGAGGCCACCGTCGGCAAGCCTCAGGTCGCCTACCGCGAGACCATCACCAAGAAGGTTGAGTCGGTCGAGTACCGCCACATTAAGCAGTCAGGTGGTTCCGGACAGTTCGCCGTGGTGAAGCTCACCGTCGAGCCGAATCCAGGCAATGGCTACGAGTTCGTCGACGCCATCACCGGCGGTCGTATTCCTCGCGAGTACATCAACCCGACCAACCAGGGCATCCAAGCGGGCCTCGAGTCCGGTGTGCTCGCTGGCTACGGCATGGTCGATGTGAAGGTGAGCCTCGTCGACGGTCAGTATCACGACGTTGACTCATCCGAGATGGCCTTCAAAGTTGCGGGTCAGATGGGCATCAAGAAGGCTGCTGAGGCCGCCAAGCCCGTGCTGCTCGAGCCGATCATGGCCGTCGAGGTCGTCACCCCTGAGGATTACATGGGTGATGTGATGGGTGACCTCTCGAGCCGTCGCGGACGTATCGAGGGTATGGAAGCCGTCGGCAACACCCAGACCGTTCGAGCCCAGGTGCCGTTGTCGGAGATGTTCGGTTACTCGACCGACCTCCGTTCACGCACCCAGGGGCGCGCCACCTACACGATGCAGTTCGACTCCTACCAGCAGGTGCCCGACGCCATCGCCCAAGAGATCGTCAAGCGGGTGCGGGGCGAGTGAGCCCTCACATCCCTTACCGAACACCAAACAATCAATCGACAAGAGCAAAGGACACCGTGAGATGAGCAAGGCGAAGTTCGAGCGTACGAAGCCGCATGTGAATATTGGGACGATGGGTCATATTGACCATGGGAAGACGACGTTGACGGCGGCGATTTCGAAGACGTTGTCGGATCGTGGTCTGGCTGATTTCACGTCGTTTGACAATATTGATAAGGCGCCGGAGGAGAAGGCGCGTGGTATCACGATCTCGATTGCTCATATTGAGTATGAGACTGAGGGTCGTCACTATGCGCATGTGGATATGCCGGGTCATGCTGACTACATCAAGAACATGATCACGGGTGCTGCGCAGGTTGATGGCGCGATTTTGGTGGTTGCGGCGACGGATGGTCCGATGCCGCAGACGCGTGAGCATGTGTTGTTGGCTCGTCAGGTTGGTGTTCCGTACATCGTGGTGGCGTTGAACAAGGCTGACATGGTTGATGATGCGGAGTTGTTGGAGTTGGTGGAGCTCGAGATTCGTGAGTTGTTGAACGAGTATGAGTTCCCTGGTGATGATGCTCCGATTGTTGCGGTGTCGGCGTTGAAGGCTCTTGAGGGTGACGCTGAGTGGCAGGAGAAGGTCATGGAGCTCATGGCTGCGTGTGATTCGTATATTCCTCAGCCTGAGCGTGATTTGGATAAGCCGTTCTTGATGCCGATTGAGGATGTGTTCACGATCACGGGTCGTGGCACGGTGGTGACCGGCAAGGTGGAGCAGGGTGTGATCCACACGGGTGATGAGATTGAGATCGTGGGTCTGCGTGATACGCAGAAGACGACGTGTACTGGTGTTGAGATGTTCCGTAAGTTGCTCGATGAGGGGCAGGCGGGTGACAACATTGGTGCGTTGTTGCGTGGCACGGCGAAGGAAGATGTTGAGCGTGGCCAGGTGTTGTGTAAGCCGGGTTCGATCACGCCGCACACTGATTTTGAGGGTCAGGTGTATGTGTTGACGAAGGAGGAGGGTGGCCGTCACAAGCCGTTCTTCAACAATTATCGGCCGCAGTTCTTCTTCCGGACGACGGATGTGACGGGCACGGTGCAGTTGCCGTCGGGCACGGAGATGGTGATGCCTGGTGACAATGTGACGATGACGGTCGAGTTGGGTAAGCCGATCGCTATGGACGAGGGTCTGCGTTTCGCGATCCGTGAGGGTGGCCGTACGGTGGGTGCTGGCCGCGTCACCAAAATCATCAAGTGATCGCCCAGTACGAGAAGAGACGAGACTGACATGGCCCAAAGCATCCGTATCCGGTTGAAGGCATTCGATCACGAGATCATCGACCAGTCGACGCGCAAGATCGTCGAGACGGTGAATCGCACCGACGCCACTGTGCGCGGCCCGATTCCCTTGCCGACCGATAAGCACCGCTACACAGTCATCCGTGGTCCCCACGTTGACAAGGACTCGCGTGAGCACTTCGAGATGCGAATCCACAAGCGGCTGATCGACATCGTGAACCCGAACGCCAAGACCATTGACTCGCTCCAGCGCATCGAGTTGCCCGCTGGTGTTGACATCGAGATCAAGATCCAGAACGCCTGACGGCGTTGATCCTGACGGCATTGACAACGTCACCGGATTCACTAGTCTTCGGCCCCAGTGTCCGAGCCTCCGGGAAGTGATCTGAACCCTGCTGCAGCGGTGTCGCTGCGCGGGATCTCGAAGTTCTTCGACGACGTGACCGCCGTCGACCATGTTGATCTTGAGATCGGCGACGGCGAGTTCTTCGCCCTGCTCGGCCCATCGGGTTGCGGTAAGACCACGACGCTACGCATGATCGGTGGTCTTGAGATCCCCTCGGAGGGAAGTCTTCGGATCTTCGGCGACGAGGTGGGACCGCTGCCGCCCAACAAGCGGCCGGTCAACACCGTGTTCCAGAACTATGCGTTGTTTCCGCACATGAGTGTGGCCGACAACGTGGCGTTCGGCCTGAGGATGCGCAAAGTCGACCGTGCCGAGACGGCGAGTCGGGTGGCGCAGGCGATCTCGCTCGTTCGGATGGCCGGTATGGAGAATCGCCGACCGGCACAACTCTCCGGCGGCCAGCAGCAGCGTGTTGCGTTGGCGCGGGCGCTGGTGAATCGCCCGAAGGTGTTGCTTCTCGACGAACCTCTTGCCGCACTCGATCTCAAGTTGCGCCAGGAGATGCAGTTCGAACTCAAGCAACTCCAACGCGAGGTCGGTATCACCTTTGTGTTCGTGACCCACGATCAGGAGGAAGCACTTGCGCTGTCCGACCGGATCGGCGTGATGAACGAGGGCCGTCTGTTGCAGGTCGGCACCCCCGAAGAGATGTACGACGCCCCGGTCGATCGCTTCGTTGCTGATTTCATCGGTCGTTCGAACTTCTTGGCTGGCACGCTGGAGGACGTTTCAACGGTGTGTCTCGCGAATGGCACACGTATTCGTGTGCCTGCGGTCGACGCCGAGATCGCCGCCCCCGGCTCTGCCATTCAGGTCAGCCTCCGTCCCGAACGGGTGATGATCGCTGACGAGTCCGCTGCGCCAGAAGGCGCGGCGTCTCTGTCTGGGCGTGTGTCGGCGGTGACGTTCCTCGGGAACAGCATCGTGTACCACGTCGGTCTCGACTGGATGACGGTGGAGGTCGAGACCGATCATCGTCCTGATCTACGTCGTCATGCGGTTGGCGACGACGTCGTGCTGTGGTGGCGCGACGATGCCATCGCCGTCGTGAGGCCGTGAGCGACGCCACCCTCGAGCAGTCCCGGCGGGCCCTTGGCGAGGCCGAGCGGCAGCGGGAGCGATCCGAACGGCGTCGCGGCTTCATCTTGGCCTTGCCGTCGTTCGCCTACATGGTGATCTTCTTTGCGATCCCGCTCGTGATCGTGTTGGTGTACAGCTTTGCTACCCGCACCAGCACCGGATCGACGGCGTTGTCGGACTGGAACCTCGACGCTTACCGAAAGCTGGGTGAACCAATCGTGCGCAATGTGGTCGTGCGTTCGGTCATCCTCGCTCTCATCACCACGCTCGTGTGTCTCGTGGTCGCCTATCCATTCGCGTGGTTCTGCGCCACTCGTTCAGCCTTGACACGCAACCTGCTGTTGGTGGCGGTGATGATCCCGTTCTGGACGAACTTCCTGGTGAGGAACTACGCCTGGCGGATCCTGCTCTCGGCCGGCGGACCGATCTCGTCGTTCACCGAGGCGATCGGCCTGGGCGAGACCAACATCTTGTTCACCAAAACAGCGGTGGTCATCGGCTTGGTGTACGCCTACCTACCGTTCATGATCCTGCCGCTCTACGCGTCCATTGACCGGCTCGACCGTCGCCTGGTGGAGGCCTCGAGCGATCTCTATGCGTCGGGCCCGCAGACGTTCCGACGGGTGGTGCTGCCCTTGACCATGCCCGGAGTGATCGCCGGATCGATTCTGGTGTTCGTCCCGTCGATGGGTGCGTACGTCACTCCCGAACTGCTCGGTGGAGGCAAGGAGACGCTGCTCGGCTCGTACATCGTGACCCAATTCCTGACGGCGAGAAACTGGCCGGTGGGAGCGTCACTGTCGTTCGTATTGATGGCTGTGATGCTCGTGTCGACGATCATCTATTTCCGCTCAGGGGGCAAGAACCTGTGAGTGCGGGTCGTCGCGGACTCGGTGGTGGACTGCTTCGGTTCAACGGCGCGGTCGTGCTGGCATTCTTGTACGCGCCGATCATTCTGCTCGTGGTGTTCTCGTTCAGTGCGAGCCGCCTGCCGGGGCAGTGGGGCGGGTTCACTACCGAGTGGTATCAGACGCTGTTCGACGACTCGAGGATTCAGCGAACCATCTGGGTGTCGCTGCGTGTGGCGCTCGTGTCAACGGTCATCTCGACCGTGCTTGGCACCATGTCGGCGCTCGCTCTCGAGCGATTCCGGTTTCGAGGGCGTCGAGTGTTCGACGCGCTTCTCTACCTGCCGATCATCATCCCCGACGTCACCATGGCGGTGATGATGCTGATGTTTTTCACGCAAGCCTTCGACCTCCTCGAGGTGGTGTTCGGCCTCGGCCTGTCGAAGGGCTTCGCCACGATCATCGTCAGCCATGTGGCGTTCAACATCGCTTTCGTCTCGGTGGTCGTACGTGCTCGAGTTGCGGGGATGGACGCCACGTTGGAGCAGGCGGCGGCCGACCTCTACGCGAGCCGCTGGCAGACGTTCCGGTATGTGACGCTGCCATTGATTGCACCGGGCGTGCTCGGCGGTGCATTGCTCGCCATCACGCTGTCTCTCGATGACGTTGTCGTGACACAGTTCGTGGCCGGGCCGGGTTCGACGACCCTGCCGGTCTATGTGTTCTCGTTGATCCGCAAGGGTGTGACACCAACGATCAACGCCGTGTCTGTCATCATGTTGGTGGCATCGCTGATTCTGGTGGCAGGATCGGTGGCTCTGCAGCGAGCGAGTGCTGCGCGTGGACGACAACGACTCCAGACAACAGGGGGAATCCAATGACATCACGAAGGACAACACGGATCGCCTCGATCCTCATCGCTGGGTCGTTCGCGATCGCAGCGTGCGGAGGCGACGACGCAGCGGATGCGCCTGCTGCGGAGGAACCTGCTGCGGAGGAGCCCGCTGCGGAGGAGCCGGCTTCGACCGGACCAGCCGACTGTGCCGCCGAACAGCTCGACGGCGACCTCTACCTCTACAACTGGTCCGAGTACATCGACCCCGAGCTCAAGACGATGTTCGAAGATAAGTACGGCGTCGCAGTCATCGAGGACAACTACGACTCGAACGAGGCCATGCAGCCGATCGTGGCTGCCGGCAACTCGGGTTACGACGTCATCGTGCCGTCCGACTACATGGTGTCGATCCTCATCTCCGAGGGCACCATCCAGAAGTTGAACAAGGCGGCGATCCCGAACTTCGCCAACCTCGACGCTCAGTTCAACCCGCCCAGCTACGACCCGAATGCGGAGTACGTCGCCGCGTATCAGTGGGGGACGACTGGTCTCGGCGTGAATCTCTCGGTGGTCGGCGATGATGTCGATGCGGGATGGGGCCTGGTCTTCGACCCAGCGATCGCCTCGAAGTACTCCGGTCAGATCACGCTGCTCAACGATCCGCGCGAAACATTGGGGGCTGCGTTGAAGTATCTCGGCTACTCGCTTAACACCACGGATCTCGCCCAATTGGAGGAGGCCAAAGCGCTAGTGGCTGACGCAGTCGCCAACCTTGCCGCCTTCGATTCAGACCAGTACGACGAACTGCTGACCTTGGGGCAGACGGTGATTGCCCACGGCTACTCGGGCAACATCGTGGTCTCGATCGATGGCTACGAGGGTGACGATGAGTACACCTACATCGTGCCGAACCAGGGTGGGACGATCTGGACCGACAACATGGCGATCCCGTTCGACGCGCCACATCCGTGCACGGCCCACACCTTCATCAACTTCATCCTCGATGCCGAGAACGGTGCTCAACTGAGCGAGTGGAATTACTACGGCAGCCCGAACGCGGCATCGGTCGAGTTCATGGATCCGGAGTTCCTCGCCGACGAGACCGTCTACCCGGCGGATCGTTCGAAGCTCGAGTTCATCACCGACACCGGTGATTTCGAGACCAACTTCTCCGACTCGTTCAGCGAGGCGAAGGGCTGAGTCGCCTCGCCCGGTGCACCGGGGTGAGAGTTCAGTGAGAATGGCCCGCTGCGAGATGCAGCGGGCCATTCTCGTTGCTAGACCAGTGTCATGAGCGAGTTCCCGCCACCAACCGTGCCGACCGAGCCGGCACCGTCGGCGCCGGCACCACAGCGTCGACGCCGCCGTCCAGGCACGGCCGTCGCCATCCTTCTCGCAATCGTGCTGGCCTTCGCCGGGGGTGCAGCGCTGGACCTGTCCACGGGTGGCGGTGACGACACCGAATTCACATCCGGATCGTCCACCCCGGCGACTGAGACCGTGATCGAGCTGCCCGACTATGACATCGGTGCGGCGCGCAGCGGCGATCTGCCGCGGATCGACGTGGCCGCCGTGGCCGCCGCAGTTGGCCCGAGCACCGTGACCGTCATGGCCGATATCGAGAACGGGGCGTTCGGGATGGGCGGTTCGGTCGGTACCGGCATCATCGCGACTGCGGACGGTGAGATCGTCACCAACGCCCATGTGGTTGAGGGTGCATCGGCCATCCGGGTGCGCCTTGCAGGGGAGACCGAGCCCAGAGACGCCCGTCTTCTGGCGCTTGACGTGGGCAATGATCTCGCCCTCATCGACATCGACGCCACCGAACTCCCCGCTGCGGTGTTCGCCGATCCCGAGTCGATCCGACTCGGCGATGAGGTGGTGGCGATCGGATTTGCGCTCGATCTCGATGGGGCTCCATCGGTGACCCTCGGCATCGTTTCCGCTCTTGACCGCACGATCGTGACGGCCAACGGCGCCCTCGACGGACTGGTGCAGACCGACGCTGCTATTTCCTCAGGCAACTCCGGCGGTCCATTGGTGAATGCGCTCGGCCAGGTGATCGGCATCAATACCGCGGTCGCCCGCGGGTCGAGCACGACAGCAGCGTCGAACATCGGTTTTGCCGTCTCGGTGGGCGAAGCACTGCCGGTACTCGAGCAATTGCGCCAACAGGCCGACGGAACTGCCCGCGAAGAGGGATTTTTAGGGGTAGCACTCGATGACCGCACCGACGGCGGCCTCGGCGCGCTGATCCGGGCGGTAAACGACGGTTCGCCGGCCGATGACGCCGGAATCCGAGCGGGCGACATCGTGATCGCAGTCGACGATGCAGCCGTTGAGGGCGCTGCCGGGCTGATCGCCGCCATCCGTGACCTGGAACCCGGTGATGTCACCGTCATCCGGGTTCGTCGGGATGACACCACGATCGATCTGCCGGCAACCTTGACCACTCGACCCGAGTCGTGACGCCATCGTCGCCAGAGGGTTGGAAGTCCCGCCGGCGGCGATAGCGTTCCCTCCTCGTGCCCGGCCAACCGGTCGGTTACGAACAAATGATGTCCGTGTGAGCCCGACGACGGGGACCTCACGGCGACCTCCAGAACCGTGCTCCGCGGCCATGTGGCTTGCGGAGCACTTGCGTGAAGCGCTCCGGGATCTTCACGTCGACGCAACCCGGAACAACCAGTGTGGATAGCCCCTCGGGGCTCGATCAACGAAGGAAGCCGTCATGGCACGAACAGCGATCGTCGGCGAGAAGGTCGGCATGACCCAGAAATGGGTTGACGACCGGATCGTCCCGGTGACCGTGCTGAAGGTTGAACCCATGCGAGTGGTCCAGATCAAGACCACCGAACGCGACGGGTACACCGCCTTGCAGGTCACGTATGGGCAGCGTGATGCCCGCAAACTCAACCAACCCACCGCCGGGCACTACTCGTCGGCCGGTGTTCAGCCCGGTCGTCGTCTTGTCGAGTTGCGTCTCGACTCGATCGACGGGTTCGAGGTCGGCCAGGAGATCACCGTTGAGTCGTTCGCCGCCGGCGATCGCATCGACGTGACCGCCACCAGCCGCGGTAAGGGCTTCGCCGGAACCATGAAGCGGCATAACTTCGCCGGTCAGGGCGCGAGCCACGGTAACCACAAGCATCACCGTGCGCCGGGCTCGATCGGCGCATGTTCGTTCCCCGGCCGTGTGTTCAAGGGCCTGCGCATGGCGGGTCACATGGGACACGAGCAGGTCACCACCCTCAACCTCGAGGTTGTCGAGTCCGACGCCGAGCGCAATGTGCTGCTCGTCAAGGGTTCGGTGCCCGGGCCCAACGGTGGTCTCGTCCATGTCCGCAACGCCGTGAAGTCGGCTGTGAAGGGATCCTGAGATGGCGTCGATCACGATGAAGCAGCAGTCCGGCTCCGATGCCGGCACCGTCGACCTCGATGACACCTACTTCGGCGTACAACCGAACGTCCCGGTGATGCACCAGGTCGTCACAGCCCAGCTGGCGGCCCGCCGGTCCGGCACCCAGAGCACGAAGACCCGCAGTGAGGTCTCCGGTGGTGGGGCCAAGCCGTATCGCCAGAAGGGAACGGGTAACGCCCGTCAGGGTTCAACCCGTGCCCCTCACTTCTCGGGCGGTGGTATCGCCCTCGGGCCCAAGCCGCGCAAGTACAACCAGCGCACGCCCAAGAAGATGATCCGCCTCGCGCTGCGCTCCGCGTTGTCGGATCGCGCCGCTGAGGGTCGGGTGACGGTGGTCGACGCATGGCGCTTCGACTCACCGAGCACCAAGGCCGGCGTTGCTGCGCTGGCAGCTCTCGGCATCGAGGGTCGGGTGCTCATCGTGCTCGGCAACGACGATGCGACGGCGGCTCTGAGCTTCCGCAACATCCCCGAGGTTCAGTTGATCCGGGTCGCCGAGCTCAACGCTTACGACGTCCTGTGCAACGACCACATCCTGTTCACCTCGGCCACGCTGCCTTCGGCTGCGGCGGCCACGAGCGAAAGCGACCCCTCGTGATGAAGGACCCCCGAGACATCATCATCGCCCCGGTCGTGTCCGAGAAGAGCTACGCCGCTATGGAGGCCGGCGTGTACACCTTCAAGGTCGCCCGCAGCGCCAGCAAGCCCGAGATCCGCGACGCCGTCGAGTCGATCTGGGGCGTCGAAGTGCTGAAGGTCAACACCATGAACCGCAAGGGCAAGTCCACCCGCGTGCGCAACTCGAACCGTCGGGGCTCCAAGCCCGACACCAAGCGCGCCATCGTCACCCTGGCAGCGGGCGAAATCCCGTTGTTCGAGAACTGAGGACATCATGGCCATCCGTTCACGTCGTCCGACCAGCCCCGGTCGTCGATTCCAGACTTCCTCGGATTTCTCCGAGATCACCAAGTCGAGCCCTGAGCGCACACTGCTCGCCCCCGCTGGCAAGTCGGGCGGCCGCAACAACTACGGCCGCAAGACCTCCCGCCACCGTGGCGGCGGGCACAAGCGTCGCTATCGCATCGTCGACTTCAAGCGTGTCAAGGACGGTGTCCCCGGCCGTGTCGCAGCGATCGAGTACGACCCCAACCGCACCTGCCGCATTGCGCTGATCCACTACAGCGATGGCGAGAAGGCATACATCCTCGCTCCTAAGGGTCTCGCAGTGGGCGACACGGTGATGAGTGGTTCGAACGCCGACATCCGCCCCGGCAACGCCATGCCGCTGCGTTACATCCCCGTGGGTACCGTGGTGCACAACGTCGAGCTCCGCCCCGGTCAGGGCGGAAAGATCGGTCGTTCAGCCGGAATTGCCGTGCAGTTGGTGGCCAAGGACGGCGACTTCGCGACGCTGCGCATGCCGTCGACTGAGATGCGCCGAGTGCTGATCGACTGCCGCGCCACAGTGGGCGAAGTCGGGAACTCCGAGCACGAGCTCGTCAAGATCGGTAAGGCCGGCCGCAACCGCTGGAAGGGTGTTCGTCCCCAAACCCGTGGTGTGGCCATGAACCCCGTCGACCACCCGCTCGGTGGCGGTGAGGGCCGCACTTCCGGTGGCCGCCCCGCCGTCTCGCCCTGGGGCAAGCCAGAGCGCCGCACACGCAACAAGAACAAGCCCAGTCAGAAACTCATCGTCCGTCGTCGCCGCAGCGGCAAGGGCCGTCGGTGAGTCCGGGAGAGGTGAACACACATGTCTCGTAGTCTCAAGAAGGGGGCGTTCGTCGACGGCCACCTGTTGGCCAAGGTCGACGCCCAGAACGCCGCAGGCGAGCGCAAGGTCATCAAGACCTGGTCGCGTCGCTCCACCATCATTCCCGACATGGTCGGCCACACCATCGCGGTTCACGATGGGCGCAAGCACGTGCCGGTGTACATCACCGAATCGATGGTCGGTCACAAGCTCGGTGAGTTCAGCCCAACTCGTACCTTCAAGTTCCACGCAGGACAGGAGAAGGGGGCGAGGCGCTGATGACCGGTCCCAAACTGAATGAGGGCGCCACCGTCGCCGGTGAACGCTCAGGAACCAAGGCTGTCGCCCGCCACGTGCGCTCGTCCGCCTACAAGGCCCGTGTCGTGCTCGACCTGATTCGTGGCCTCGACGTGCGCTCCGCCGACGAGGTGCTGATGCTCACCGAGCGTGGCATCGCTCGTGACATTCGCAAGGTGCTGCGCTCAGCAGTGGCCAACGCCGTCAACAACGAGGGCCAAGAGGCCGACGAGCTGTACGTCGTGGCGTGTTTTGCTGACGAGGGTCCGACGATGCGTCGGTTCCGTCCCCGTGCTCGTGGCCGCGCGACCAGAATCCGCAAGCGCACCTGTCACATCACGGTGATCGTGGCCCGCATGAGTGATGACCGCCTCTCGGTGGTTCGTGCCCGTGCGGAGGGCGCCAGCGCATCCGCTCAGGCGAGCCGCCGTGCTCGCGTCGAGCGCAGCCGTGAACGCGCGGAGGCCGCCAAGGCCGCGGTCGACCAGGCGGACGCTGCCGAGGAGTCGATCGACGAGATCGACGACACCGAGGCTGTCGACGAGGCAGTCGAGACCGAGACCGAGACGGAGGCCGCAGCGGAGACCGAGGCTGCCGACAGCGACGAGGCTGAGGACGCAGCCGACGACGAGGAGACCAACTGATGGGCCAGAAGATCAATCCCTACGGCTTCCGCCTCGGCGTGAGCACCGATTGGAAGAGCCGCTGGTTCAGCGATCGCGACTACAAGGAGTACCTCACCGAGGACTGGAAGATCCGAGACTCGATCATGGAGCGGCTCGAGACCGCCGCCATCAGCCGGATCGAGATCGAGCGCACCCGTGACAAGCTTCGCGTCGACATCCATACCGCCCGCCCGGGAATCGTGATTGGCCGCAAGGGCGCCCAGGCCGATGAGTTGCGTCAGATGATCACCAAGATCACCGGCAACCCCCGCGTGCAGCTCAACATCGTCGAGATCAAGGCCCCTGAACTCGATGCAGCCCTGGTCGCCCAGGGTGTGGCTGACCAGTTGGCGAACCGCATCGCGTTCCGTCGGGCCATGAAGCGCGCCGTGCAGAACGCCCAGCGCGCGGGAGCCCTCGGCATCCGCGTTCAGTGCTCGGGCCGCCTCGGTGGCGCTGAGATGAGCCGTACCGAGTGGTACCGCGAGGGTCAGGTTCCGTTGCACACTCTGCGCGCCGATATCGACTACGGCTTCCGTGAGGCCAAGACCGCCAACGGGCGTGTCGGCGTCAAGGTCTGGCTCTACAAGGGCGAGATCGTGCCCTACCGCTCGGCGAGCGAGGACAAGATCGCCCGTGAGGCCGCCATGGCCGTCGGTGAAACATCCGGCCAGGCCACCAGCGACGCGGCCCGTCGGGTCGTGTCATCGGCTGGTCCTCGTGCCGAGGAGGCCGAAGTGGCCCCGCTCGTGCGAGAGGCCGATCCGGAACTCGAGAAGCTCCTCGATGAGGAGGAGACCATCACCCGCCAGACCCGTGAGGGTCACGAGGCACCGCACTTCCGCGGTGACGACTGACGCACGGCACAGGAGATCATCATGTTGATGCCCCGCAAGGTTGCACACCGTAAACACCACCGAGGCCGCACCAGAGGTATGGCCAAGGGTGGAACCGAACTCTCCTTCGGCGAGTACGGCATTCAGGCTCTCGAGCCCGGCTGGCTGACCGCCCGCCAGATCGAAGCCGCCCGTATCGCCATGACCCGCTCGATCAAGCGTGGTGGCAAGGTCTGGATCAACGTGTTCCCGGACAAGCCCGTCACCAAGAAGCCGGCTGAGACCCGCATGGGTTCGGGCAAGGGCAACCCCGAGTTCTGGGTGGCCGTCGTCCGCCCGGGACGGATCCTGTTCGAGCTGTCCTTCCCGAACGAGGAGCAGGCCAAGATCGCCCTCAACAAGGCGATCCAGAAGCTCCCGATCCGGGCCCGCATCATCACCCGCGACGAGCAGATCTGAGTCGACGATGGCACGAAGCAACGACCTCAATGACAAAGACCTCGGTGAACTCACCGAGGAACTCCGCGCCAGCAAGCACGAGGCGCTGAACCTTCGGTTCCGCAACGCCACCGGCCAGCTGGAGAACACCTCCGAGATCCGCAGGGTGCGTCGTCGCATCGCCCGGATCAACACCCTGATCCGCCAGCGGGAGATCGCGGCGGCCGAGGCAGAGAGCTGAACCCATGAGTGAGACAACCGAACAGACCCGCGCTGCCCGCAAGGTGCGCGAGGGGATCGTCACATCGAGCGCCATGGACAAGACGGTCGTCGTCACGGTGACCGACCGTGTCCGTCATGCTCGCTACAACAAGTTCGTCATGCGCACGAAGAAGCTCTACGCGCACGATGAGGCCAACGACGCCGGAGTCGGCGACAAGGTCAAGGTGATGGAGACTCGTCCGCTGTCGAAGAACAAGCGCTGGCGGGTCGTCGAGATCGTGGAGCGTGCACGATGATCCAGCAGGAGAGCCGCCTGCGCGTGGCTGACAACAGCGGGGCCAAAGAGGTCCTGTGCATCAAGGTGCTCGGCGGTACTCGCCGCCGTTACGCCTCGATCGGCGACATCTTCGTGGCAACCGTGAAAGACGCCATTCCCGGCGCCGGTGTCAAGAAGGGCGATGTCGTGAAGTGCGTGGTGGTGCGCACCAAGAAGGAAAAGCGTCGTCCCGACGGCAGCTACATCCGTTTCGATGAGAACGCAGCGGTCATCATCAAGGACGATCTGACGCCGCGCGGCACCCGCATCTTCGGACCGGTCGGTCGCGAATTGCGTGACCGCAAGTTCATGAGGATCGTCTCGCTCGCACCGGAGGTGATCTGACATGAAGATCCGCAAGGGTGACACCGTGCTGGTCATCGCCGGCAAGGACAAGGGCAAGGAAGGGGAGGTCATTCGAGTCCTTCCCAAGCAGGACAAGGTCGTCGTCGGCGGAGTGAACACCGCGGCCCGCCACCAGCGTCCTCGCCGAGCCAACGAACAAGGTGGGATCGTCGACAAGGACATGCCCATCCATGTCTCGAACGTGATGCTCGTCCACAAGGGCAAGCCCGTTCGCATCGGATACCGGACCGAGGCCGACGGCACCAAGGTGCGCGTCGCACGCCCGAGTGGTGAGGTGATCAAGTGAGTACGTTGACCATGCCTCGACTGAAGTCGAAGTACAACGACCAGGTCCGTCGCGATCTGCAGGCACAACTCGGCATCGACAATGTCATGCAGATTCCGAAGATCGAGAAGATCGTGATCAACATGGGTGTCGGTCGTGCCGCTCAGCAGGGTTCCCTGCTCGAGTTGGCCGTCGCCGATCTGACTTTGATCGCCGGGCAGAAGCCCGTGATTACCAAGGCCACGAAGTCGATCGCTGGGTTCAAGCTCCGTGAGGGCCAGGCCATCGGTTGCAAAGTCACCCTGCGCGGTGACCGTATGTGGGAGTTCCTGGATCGACTCATCGCCGTCGCGATTCCTCGTATCCGTGACTTCCGTGGTCTTCCCGCTCATTCGTGGGACGGGCGGGGCAACTACACCTTCGGTCTCTCCGACCAGACGGTCTTCCCCGAGATCGACATCGACAAGGTCGATCAGCCCCGCGGCATGGACATCACCATCGTGACCACCGCCGTGACCGATGCGGAGGGTCGTGCGCTCCTCGACGCGTTCGGCTTCCCCTTCAAGAAGGGTGCCGACGCCGACGCCGCCCCCCGCAAGAAGAAGAACCGTCACCCGCAGTTCCGCGGTGGCAAGAAGAAGAAGTGACCTGAGCGAACGAGCGACGAAGAGGACGAGAGCGATTCCATGGCAAAGAAATCACTGATCAACAAGGCGAATGCCACGCCGAAGTACAAGGTCCGGGCGTATACGCGCTGCCGCCGTTGCGGCCGTCCGCGTTCGGTATTCCGCAAGTTCGGTCTGTGCCGTGTGTGCCTGCGCGAGATGGCGCACGCCGGCGAGATCCCGGGCCTGACGAAGTCGAGCTGGTGAGAGGAGATCGACGATGCTGACTGATCCCATCGCCGACATGTTGACCCGGGTCCGCAACGCCAATACGGCGATGCACGACCGTGTGAGCATGCCGTCGTCAAAGCAGAAGGTCGCCCTGGCGAAGCTGCTCGAGTCCGAGGGCTACATCTCCGGGTTCGAGGTTGCGCCGTCCTCGGCCGGCCCCGGTGAGGTGCTGACCATCACCATGAAGTACTCGCCGGACCGTGATCGCACGATCTCGGGTCTCCGGCGTATCTCGACCCCTGGTCTGCGGGTGTACCGCAAGGCTGACGCCGTGCCACGCGTGCTCGGCGGTCTCGGGGTCGCCGTCCTGTCCACGAGCCACGGTCTGATGACCGACCGTGAGGCCCGTCGCCGCAAGGTCGGTGGCGAGGTCCTCTGCTACGTCTGGTGATCGAGCGCAGGGAGCAACGTCATGTCACGAATCGGTAATGCCCCGGTCCAGGTTCCGAGCGGTGTGGAGGTGTCCGTCAGCGGTCGCACCATCACCGTGAAGGGCCCCAAGGGCACGCTCAGCCGCCCCATTCCGGGCGCCATCGAGGTCAATCAGGGAGAAGGCGTTCTCACCTTCTCCCGTCCTAACGACGAGCGTCAGAACCGTGCCCAACACGGCCTGACTCGCAGTCTCGTCAACAACATGGTCGTCGGTGTGACCCAGGGCTTCACCAAGCAGCTCGAGATCGTCGGCGTCGGTTATCGCGCCGAGGCTCAGGGTCCGAACGCCCTGCGCCTAAACCTCGGTTTCAGTCATCCGGTGAACGTTGCCGCCCCCGAGGGGATCACCTTTGAAGTGCCGGCCCCGACGCAGGTGATTGTCAGCGGGATCGACAAAGAGGTCGTCGGCCAGGTGGCTGCCGACATCCGTAGCATCCGTAAGCCCGAGCCCTACAAGGGCAAGGGAGTCCGATACGCCGGCGAGCGCGTTCTGCGCAAGGCCGGTAAGGCCGGCAAGAAGTGACGCCTCGGCGTCCGAACGAGGGAACATCTCATGAGTGACATCGCGAAGGCCCGCCGCGACGGGCGGATCACCCGGCACCGCCGGGTGCGCAAGAAGATCCACGGCACGGCGGTTCGTCCGCGCATGGCCGTGTACCGGTCGAACCGCCACATCATCGTCCAGGTCATTGACGACGATGCCGGTCGCACCCTCGCCGCTGCATCGACCGTCGAGGCTGATCAGCGCAGCACCGGTGGTTCGTCGGTCGACGCCGCCACCCGAGTCGGGGTGCTCATCGCTGAGCGGGCCAAGGCCGCCGGCGTCTCATCCGTGGTCTTCGACCGCGGTGGTTTCCAATATCACGGCCGCATCGCTGCGGTCGCCGCAGCAGCCCGCGAGGCAGGTCTGGAGTTCTGATGGCAGCGAACACCCCACACTCAACGATGGGTTCGGACTCCGAGGTCGATGGTGGCCTGCGCGAGTCGCGAGTCATCACGATCAACCGCGTCGCCAAGGTGGTCAAGGGCGGTCGTCGGTTTGCCTTCACGGCGCTCGTCGTGATCGGTGACGGCAACGGCCGCGTCGGCCTTGGTTACGGCAAGGCCAAGGAAGTTCCCCTGGCGATTCAGAAGGGCACCGAGGAGGCCAAGCGCAACCTGTTCGAGGTTCCGCTCGCCGGTTCGACGATCATTCACACGGTCACCGGCGTGACCGGTGGCGGCAAGGTGCTGATGAAGCCCGCCGCTCCCGGTACGGGCGTGATCGCTGGTGGAGCAGCCCGCATCATTCTTGAAGAGGCCGGCGTGCATGACATCTTGTGCAAGTCGCTCGGTTCGGCCAATCACATCAACGTCGCCCGTGCGACGATCGCCGGTCTGAAGTCGCTGCAGCGTCCCGATGAGGTCGCCAAGCGTCGCGGAATCCCCGCTGACAGCTTCGTTCCCAAGGGCATGTTGAAGGCCTATGAGGAGCGGCGCAAGCAGTCGGGCGCCAGCCATGACGGAGGCGATCAGTGAGCGATAGCCAGATCACCGTGACCCAGGTCCGTTCGTCGATCGGCGCCAAGCCGAAGACCCGTGGCACCCTTCGTGCCCTTGGACTCGGCCGCATCGGAAAGACAAACACCCTCCCGGATCGACCCGAGATCCGCGGCATGCTTCGGCGTGTCCCGCATCTGGTCGAGATCACAGAAGGCGGTGAGTGAAATGCGCGTGCACGACCTCGCACCAGCACCAGGTTCCAAGAAGAACGCAAAGCGTGTCGGCCGCGGTACCGGCGGCAAGGGCGGTAAGACCGCCGGCCGTGGCACCAAGGGCCAGTACGCCCGCAACACCGTGGCCCGTGGCTTCGAAGGTGGCCAGATGCCACTCAAGCAGCGGGTTCCGAAGCTGAAGGGCTTCAACAACCCGTTCCGCGTCGAGTACTCGCCGGTCAACCTCCATCAGTTGGCGAAGCTCGGTGAGTCGACCGTCACCGTCGACTCCCTCGTGGCTGCCGGCCTCGTCCGCAAGGGCGCCTTCGTCAAGGTCCTCGCCTACGGAGATCTCTCCGGCAAGGTCGATGTGACCGTGCACGCCGTCTCGGCGGCGGCTCGCTCTGCGATCGAGGCTGCCGGTGGTCAGGTCACCCTGGTCCCGCTCCCGCACAAGGTCGAGGGCAAGGCCGGACGCCCGGCTGTCAAGGGCAACCAGTTCGCCAACCGCTGATCACCGGGCACGAGGGCACATGATCTCCAACATCAGGAACATCCTCCGGATCGAGGATCTGCGCAACAAGATCCTCTTCACGTTGATGATCGTCGGGATGTATCGCGTCGGTGCAGCCATCCGGGTGCCCGGGGTTGATCCGTTGGCGATCGAGCAGTTGCGCGCCGGCGCCCAAGACGGCGCGCTCGGGTTGTTCAACCTGTTCTCCGGAGGCGCCTTCGAGAGTTTCTCGGTGTTCGCGCTCGGGATCATGCCCTACATCACCGCCAGCATCATCATGCAGGTGCTCGGAGTGGTCATCCCGAAGTTGGAAGAACTCCAACAGCAGGGTGCCGTCGGTCAGCGGAAGATCACCCAGTACACCCGGTACGTCACGATCACGCTCGCTCTTTTGCAGGCGACGGTGCTCGTCTTCCTCTTCGGTAACGGTGGGGGAGGGGCGTTCTACTCCGCAGTGCAGGCTCCGTCGGTGCCGTTGCTCCCCGATGGCATCTGGCCGCGTGGCTACCTGATCATCCCGACGCTCGTTGCGGGTACGGCGGTGCTCATGTGGATGGGTGAGTTGATCAGCCAGCGTGGCATCGGCAACGGCATGTCGATGATCATCTTTGCGTCGGTGGTCGCCGGTGTGCCCTCAGGGTTCTATTCGATCCTGCTGCAGAACAAGATCTTCTGGTTCGTGATGATGGTGCTGCTGTCCATCGCCATCATCGCCGCGGTCGTCTTCGTCGAACTCGGACAGCGCCGTATTCCGGTGCAGTTCGCCAAGAGAGTCGTCGGGCGGCGGATGATGGGTGGCCAGAACACGTACATCCCGTTGAAGGTGAACCAGTCGGGTGTTATCCCGATCATCTTCGCTTCATCGTTGCTGCTACTCCCCGCGATCCTGGTGAGCTTCCTCGGCAACGCCTCGACCGACAGTTGGCGTGGACGCATCCAGAGCTACGTCGACCAGTACATCTTGAACAGCCAGAACGCCGTGTACATCACGGTGTTCGCCGTGCTGATCATTGCGTTCGCGTACTTCTACAACTCGATCGCCTTCGACCCGGTGCGCCAAGCCGATCAGATCCGTCGCCAGGGCGGGTTCATCCCGGGCGTTCGTCCCGGACCTCAGACCGAGGCGTATCTCGCCAAGGCCGTGAACCGCATCACGCTCCCCGGTGCGGTGTTCATCGCCCTCATTGCGATTCTTCCGTACATCCTTCTGTGGGCTGCTGGCGTCAGCACATTCGGCTTTGCCGGCACCAGCATTTTGATCTCGGTGGGTGTGGCTCTCGAGTTGATGCGTCAGATCGATTCCCAGTTGATGCTCCGCAACTACGAGGGCTTCCTCAAGTAAGGGGTCGCCTTCGTGATCCCAGGCGCGCGTCTCATCATCCTCGGTCGGCAGGGAGCCGGCAAGGGAACTCAGTGCGTTCGATTGTCACGTCACTACGTGGTGCCGCACATTTCCACCGGGGACATGTTGCGCGCCGCGGTTCGTGAGGGAACCGAACTCGGGCTGATCGCCAAAGAGGTGATGGATGCCGGCGGTCTCGTCGGGGACGACACGATGATCGGAATTGTCGGCGATCGTCTGGCCAAGTCCGATGCGTCGAGCAGGGGATACATCCTGGATGGCTTCCCCCGCACGGTCGCTCAGGCGGAGGCACTCGCATCGATCACCGTCGAGCGACCGATCCACGTGGTGATCGACCTCGACGTGCCGCGTGAGATCGTTGTCGATCGCATCTCGTCACGTCGAGTGTGTCGCGACTGTGGCACGAACTACACGAGCAGCGGTGACGACCCACGCCCGTGGATCTGCGATGTATGTGGTGGTGATGTCTCCCAACGCGCCGACGACACGCCCGACGCGGTCAACCGTCGGCTCGACCTCTATGAATCCCAGACCGCGCCCCTGATCGAGTACTACGGTCACAGGGGACAACTCGTCGTCGTGAACGGTGTGGGACATCCCGACAACGTGTTCAAGCGACTCACCGAGGTGGTGGAGAGCCGCCGCTGAGCCAAGAGGTTCGCGGCGGCCATTGGCGTTGCCCGAACCCGCCGATAGCATCGATCGTCGGCCCATGTCCGAAGAGCGGGATTTCCCGCCGATCAAGGAGTTTCCCCTGGCAAAACCGAAAGAAGATGCGATCGTCCTCGAAGGAACGATCCTCGAGTCGCTCCCGAACGCGATGTTTCGCGTCGAGTTGGAGAACGGCCACAAGGTGTTGGCCCACATCTCCGGCAAGATGCGTATGCACTACATCCGCATCCTTCCGGGCGACAAGGTTCAGGTGGAGCTCACCCCCTACGACCTCACCCGAGGCCGTATCACCTACCGGTACAAGTGAGAGAAGTCCCCAGTGAAGGTCCGACCGAGCGTCAAGAAGATGTGTGAGAAGTGCCGGGTGATCCGTCGCCATGGCCGTATCCGCGTGATCTGCGACAACCCGCGCCACAAGCAGCGCCAGGGCTGAGAGAAACGGAAGTAGGAACGAAGAATGGCCCGTATTGCCGGTATCGACATCCCCCGCGAGAAGCGGTTGGAGATCTCGCTGACCTACATCTTCGGCATTGGTCGCACCACGGCCCAGAAGATCTGTGACGAGAACGGTCTCGACCGTAATGTCAAGGTCTCGAGTCTGACCGAGGACGAGGTCAACCGGATCCGTTCATGGGTCGATGCGAACATCACCATCGAAGGTGACCTTCGTCGCGACGTCCAGAACGACATCAAGCGCAAGATCGAGATCGGATGCCTCCAAGGTGTCCGTCACCGCAAGGGCCTGCCGGTCCGTGGACAGCGCACCCACACCAACGCTCGTACCCGTAAGGGTCCCAAGCGCACCGTCGCCAACAAGAAGAAGGCTGTGAGGAAGTAATGGCCAAGACCAAGCCGGGCGGCCGCAGGCCGCGCAAGCGCGATCGCAAGAACGTCTCTGTGGGCGTGGCCCACATCAAGAGCTCGTTCAACAACACCATCGTGTCGATCACCGACACCGAGGGAAATGTGATTGCATGGGCGTCCTCGGGCGCCGTTGGTTTCAAGGGCTCGCGTAAGAGCACGCCCTTCGCCGCTCAGCTCGCCGCCGAGCGCGCTGCGAAGGCAGCCCAGGAACATGGCGTTCGCCGTGTCGAGGTCGAGGTGAAGGGCCCGGGATCGGGTCGCGACACCGCTGTGCGCTCCCTGCAGAACTCGGGTATCGAGGTGACGACCATCAAGGACGTCACGCCGATCCCCCACAACGGCTGCCGTCAGCCCAAGCGTCGGAGGAACTGAGATGGCCCGCTACACCGGCCCCAAGGTCCGCATGTCACGTCGTCTCGGCGTGAACGTCTATGAGAATGAGAAGGGTCGCCGCGCTATGGAGCGTCGTCCCTTCCCGCCCGGCACCCACGGCCGCAATCGTCGCCGTAACGCCGGTTCGGAGTACCTGGCTCAGATGCAGGAGAAGCAGAAGGCCAAGTACATCTACGGTCTGCTCGAAAAGCAGTTTAAGAAGACCTACAACGAGGCGAGCCGCATGCAGGGCCCCACGGGTGAGAATCTGCTGATCCTGCTCGAGTCCCGCCTCGACAACGTGACCTTTCGCGCCGGATGGGCCTCGACCCGTCCCCAGGCCCGGCAGTTCGTCAACCATGGTCTGGTCCACGTCAACGGTCGCCGGGTCGATATCCCCAGCTTCCGGGTCCGCAAGGGCGACGTTGTCACGCTGTCGCCGAAGGCGGCGCAGATGATCGTCGTCCAACACAACATCGACACGGGCGGCCGCTCGCTCGTGGGCTGGCTCGAGGCCGGCGACGGCGGCAAGCAGGTCACCGTCCGCGACCTACCCCAGCGTGAGCACATCGACGTTCCGGTCCGCGAATCGCTGATCGTCGAGCTCTACTCCAAGTAATCGACCCCCACGAAAGGACCCGGCAGCCCATGCTCGTCATGCAGCGCCCCTCAGTCGAAGCCCTCAGCGAAGCCGTCTCAGACGGTGCCGGGGAGCGTCAGCGGTTCGCAATCGAACCGCTCGAGCCCGGCTTCGGACACACACTCGGCAATTCACTACGTCGCACTCTTCTCTCGTCGGTCCCCGGGGCGGCGATCAGCATGGTGCGATTCGATGACGCCCTCCACGAGTTCGACACCATCAGTGGTGTGGTCGAAGACGTCACCGACATCATCTTGAATCTGAAGGACATCGTCCTGCGGTCCGAGTCCGATGAGCCTGTCACCTTGCGCCTCGACGCCCGTGGGCCCGGAGCGGTCACCGCTGGCGACATCGAGTGCCCGGCCGACGTGACCATCCTCAATACCGGCCTCCACATTGCGACGCTCAATGGCAAGGCCCGTCTTGCCGTTGATCTGACGGTGGAGCGCGGCCGTGGGTACGCCTCGAGCCAGCGTGAGATCGACAATCCGGTCATCGGCAACATGCCGATCGATGCGATCTACTCGCCGGTGCGCCGCGTGAGCTTCACGGTTGAGCCGACGCGTGTCGGTCAGTCGACCGAGCACGATCGCCTCGTGATCGACGTGACCACCGACGGCTCGATTACCGCTCGTGAAGCGATGGCTTCGGCGGGGGAGACCCTGCGCTCGATCGTCGGTCTCGTGGCTGAACTGAGCGATGCTCCGCGCGGTCTCGAACTGACCGAGGTTCCCGACACGACCAGTTCCTCGCCTGATCTCGACCTTCCCATCGAAGATCTCGATCTGTCTGAGCGTCCTCGCAACTGCCTCAAGCGTGCGCAGGTCAACACCGTTGGCGAACTGCTCAACAAGACCGAGGACGACCTGCTCAACATCACCAACTTCGGGCAGAAGAGCCTGGACGAGGTGAAGGAGAAACTCGACGAGCGCGGGTTGTCCCTGCGCCCCTGATCACCCTGACGACATCGACGGAGAACCGACATGCCCGCCACACCACGCCGTTCACGCCGCTTCGGCGGTGACGCCGCTCATCAGCGGCTCATGATGGCCAACCTCGCCGCATCGCTCTTCGCGGCCGAGGGCATCACCACCACCGAAGCCAAGGCCAAGGCGCTCCGCCCTATCGCGGAGAAGTTGATTACCAAGGCCAAGAAGGCCCAAGAGGACAGCCCGATGCGCGTGCATCGGATCCGTCAGATCCAGGGCTACCTCGGCGATCGTGAGATGACCCACAAGTTGGTCAATGACGTCGCCCCGCGTTACCTCGAGCGCAACGGTGGCTACACCCGCATCCTGAAGCTCGGCACGCGCAACGGCGACAACGCCAGCATGGCGCGTATCGAACTCGTCTGAATCGAGCTCTCATGTCGACCGGGTCCGGCGTACGTCGGGCCCGGTTCGTCGTTTCGTACCGCGGTTCCTCGTTTCGTGGCTCTGCGTTCAGCGTTGGCGTCAGAACGGTCGTTGGCGATTTGAGCGAGGCGATGGCGGCGGTGCTGCGCACCCCCGCAACGCTGACGTTGGCCGGTCGCACCGATGCCGCAGTCCACGCCCACGGCCAGGTGATCTCGACTGACCTGCCGGCTGAGACCGATCTCGATGATCTTGCCTACCGTCTGAATCGGATGTGCGGTCCCGATATAGCGGTGCGGTCAGCCGCGTGGGTGAGTGATGACTTCGACGCGCGGTTCTCAGCGCGTTGGCGGCGATATCGCTATCACCTTTGGAACGATCCGATCGTCGAGCCGTTGCTGACCGATCTGACATGGCACGTTCCCCAGCAGCTCGATGATGTGGCGATGCGAGACGCCGGACGTCATCTGATCGGCGAACACGATTTCACGTCGTTCTGCCGGGTGCCGGATCCGCTGCCCGACGGCCGTCAGCCGTCGATGGTCCGACGTATTCTTGACATGGACTGGCGCCACCGTGAGGGCTCGCCGTTGATTCGGTTCGAGATCACGGGCACAGCGTTCTGCCATCAGATGGTGCGTTCGATCGTCGGAACGCTCGTCGATGTCGGCTCAGGACGCATTGCGGCTGAGTCGATTCCATCGATCCTCGAGGCCCGGGATCGCTCTGTTGCGGGTCGTATCGCTCCGGGCCATGCTCTGGTCCTTTGGGAAGTGGGGTACGACGACGTTGGGGATCCTGATGGACCTCCCCTATCCTCTCAGGGTTCCGTGGACAGGTTCCGCGACGATTCTGAGTGAATGACTGGACGAGTAGCGAGATGAAGACCTACACACCGAAGGCCGGCGAGATCACCCGCGACTGGCATGTCGTCGACGCCGAGGGCATGGTCCTCGGGCGTCTGTGCACCGAGGTGGCTCGGGTGCTGCGTGGCAAGCACAAGCCGATCTTCGCCCCCCACATCGACACCGGCGACCACGTGATCATCGTCAACGCCGACAAGGTCGTCATGACGAGTGGCAAGGCTGACCGTCAGATGGTCTACCGCCACTCCGGATATCCAGGTGGTCTCAAGTCCGAGTCGTTTGCCGACCTCCACAACCGCAAGCCGGCCGACGCCGTTCGCCGCAGCGTTCGGGGCATGCTCCCCAAGGGCCCGCTCGGCCGCCAGCAGCTTTCGAAGCTGAAGGTGTACGCCGGACCCGATCATCCTCACCAGGCTCAGGCCCCCACTCCGCTCAAGATCAACGCGGCCGCCCGCTGACGCACACGAGAACACAGGACACCACGATGACGATGCCTCTCACCCAGACCACCGGCCGCCGCAAGGAGGCTGTCGCCCGTGCCCGACTCCGCGAGGGTTCGGGTGTGGTGACCATCAACGGTCGGCCCTTTGACGCGTACTTCCCGACCGCCGCGCAGCGTATGGTTGTCTCCGAGCCGCTCCGGGTCGCTGAGGTGCTCGATCGTTACGACGTCGACGCCTCCATCCATGGCGGTGGTGTCACCGGCCAGGCCGGCGCGCTCCGCATGGCCATCGCCCGCTCGCTGATCGAGATCGATCCCGAGACTCGCCCGGCGCTCAAGCGTGCTGGCCTGCTCACCCGCGACTCCCGTAAGAAGGAGTCGAAGAAGTACGGCCTCAAGAAGGCCCGTAAGGCGCCGCAGTACACCAAGCGCTGATTGCGCTGCCAGGCCCCATGCGATTCGGCACCGATGGGATCAGGGGTCGCGCCAACACCGAGTTGACGCCCGAGTTGGCCACCGCTGTCGGCCGTGCCGTGGCTCGGGTCTCCGGTTCCCGACTCGCCATCGTCGGTGGTGACAGTCGTCGGTCCACCCCGATGCTGGCAAATGCGCTGTGCGCGGGGCTCGCCTCCGAAGGTGTCGATGTCATCGACCTCGGGGTCGTCCCGACCCCCGTGGTGGCGGCCGAGGCGGCGCGACTCGACGCCATTGGTCTCGTCGTGTCGGCATCACACAACCCGCACCACGACAATGGCATCAAGGTGTTCGGTGTGGGCGGACGCAAACTCGACCCGGCCAGCGAACAACGGATCGAGGCCGAGATCGGTGCCGAGGTGTCGGTGGAGACCGAACCCGGAATGATTTCGCTCGATGACCCATCCGAGGTGATGCGCCGCCATATCGAGCGGCTCGAAGCAGTCATTGAGGGCCGATCATTGAGCGGACTGAGGGTCGTCGTCGATGCTGCCAATGGCGCAGCCTCCAGACTCGCCGGACCGGTGCTTGAAGCGCTCGGGGCGATGGTCACCGTGATCAACGCCGATCCTGACGGCTACAACATCAACGCCTCATGCGGGGCCACCGACCCTGCCGCGCTCATCGACCGGGTCGTTGCCGACGGTGCGGACGTGGGTCTCGCGCTCGACGGTGATGCCGACCGTCTGATCGCCGTCGATGCCGGCGGCCGGATCGTCGATGGCGATCACCTCATCGCCATCTGCGCACTCGACATGGCCTCGAACAGCGAGCTGGCTACTGGTGCGGTCGTGGTGACGGTGATGACCAACCTCGGGTTCCGATTGGCCATGGAGGCTGCCGGCATCGCCGTGGTCGAGACCGCGGTCGGTGACCGACACGTGCTCGAGGCGTTGTCGGCAGGCGGGCACTCGATCGGTGGCGAGCAGTCAGGCCATGTCATCTGGCCGGCTCACGCCACAACCGGTGATGGCTTGCTGACGGGCATCAAACTGCTCGACGTGGTCGCTCGTACGGGTCGAGCGCTGTCCGATCTCGCTACGTCTGCGATGACGTCATTGCCCCAGGTGCTCGTCAATGTGCCGGTGGCCGACCGAGCGGTCGATGTCGAGTCGGCTATCGGGGAGCAACTCGCGGAGGCTCGCACGCGGCTCGGTGAGGAGGGCAGAATCCTCGTCCGCCCGAGCGGCACCGAACCTCTCATCAGGATCATGGTTGAGGCGGCCACCGATGAGCTCGCGTCCGAAGTGGCAGGTGACCTCGCGGCAGCGCTTGTTACTGCCGCCGGTGGTGTACGAGACCACGGGTAGTCTGCGGACATGTGCGGCATCATCGCGGTGGTGAGTCGGCGATCGACGCGCCCTTTCGTTGATCCGGTCGAGGTGCTTGCCCGACTCGACTCGGTCGCGGTGTCGATCGCCGATGACCCCGATGCTGCACTGTCGGTGCTCAGATCTGTCGACGCCGCGCTGCGTGGGGTCCCCGGAGTAACTGCGGGCGACGTCGACCCGGGCTTGACGACATCGATCGTGGCGCGCCTGCCAGTACTTGAGGCGGTGGTCGATGTGCTCGAGACGCGCCTCGGGGATGACGTCGGCCCGGACGATCCCGACACCGCCCGAGTCACGGGGCTGCGCGATGTGCTCTGGGCGATCCGTCACGACCGAGTGCGCACGATCGACGCAGTTCTTGACCTAGCGGGCCGCAGCGCGGGAAGCGCCGCCATTGCGGCCTATCTCTCGGTGCAGCAGGCGCTGTCGGCCCTTGATCGCCTCGAAGTGCGCGGACGCGACTCGGCAGGGCTCCATCTGTATGTGTCCGATCACGGGCTCGACGCCAACGACCCCGGACTCCTCGCCGAGATCGATCGTCGTTGCAGGGATCCGTTGTTTCAGAACACCTCGGTCCGACTGATCACCGGTGCGGCCGGTCCGGTGTTGTCGTTCGTGTACAAGGCGGCCGCGGAGATCGGTGAGCTCGGGGACAACACCTCAGCGATCAGGTCGGCGATCCTTCAGGACTCGTTGCTGCGACGTGCCCTTCGAGCTGAGAAGGCAACGATGTCAGTGCTCGGCCATACCCGGTGGGCAAGTGTTGGTGTCATCTCAGAACCCAACGCCCATCCGCTCAACAGTGAGGAGCTCGAGACGCCCGGTGAGCCGGCCCCCTACGTGGTAGCTGCGCTGAACGGGGACGTCGATAACCACGCCGATCTCCGAGTGCGTCACGGGCTGCGTATCCACAGTCACATCACGACCGACGCCAAGGTGATCCCGTCGTTGATGGCACGGTCGATGACCCAGGGAAACACCGCAGTTGAGGCATTCCGCAGAACTGTGTCCGAGTTCGAGGGTTCGGTGGCGATCGGAGCGATCGCAGCAGATGATCCGGGCCGGTTGCTGCTCGCGCTTCGAGGGAGCGGACAGGGCCTGTTCGTCGGGTTCGCCGATGACTGCACGATTGTGGCGAGTGAGCCATATGGAATCGTCGAGGAGACCGATCGGTATCTCCGTCTCGAGGGGGAGGCCGGCGGTGAGATCGTCGTCGTCGACGCGGCTGATTCCGGCACGGTTGCAGGGATACGGCGACTCTCGTACGACGGCACTGAGATGCCCGTCGGAGCGACCGAGGTGCAGGTCGCCGAGGTCACCACCCGCGATATCGATCGTGGCGATGCGCCTCACTTTTTGTTGAAGGAGATCTCCGAGTCGCCCACATCGCTTCGTAAGACGCTTCGCGGCCGGATCGTCGACGCCGATGGTCATCTCGTCGCCCGGCTCGATGAGCGGTCGCTTCCTCGGGTGGTGCGTGAGCGCCTCGCAACGGGCGCCATCCGGCGGGTTCGGGTGATCGGACAGGGGACGGCGGCGGTGGCCGGTCAGAGCACAGCGGCGATCCTCGATGAATTGTGCGCCGGGGCGCTCGACGTCTCGTCGATCACGGCGACCGAGCTGTCGGGGTTTCATCTTCGACCCAACATGTCCGACACCCTGGCTATTGCCGTCAGCCAGAGTGGTACGACCACGGACACCAATCGCACCGTCGATCTGTTGCGAGCCCGTGGTGCCGCGGTGATCGGCATCGTGAACCGTCGGGGCTCCGATCTCGTCGACAAGTCCGATGGTGTCGTGTACACATCCGACGGCCGAGACGTCGAGATGAGCGTCGCCTCCACGAAGGCCTTCTACGCACAGGTGGCTGCTGGAGCAGTGCTTGCCTGCGCCATTGCCGACACCGCCGGTCTCGGCGACCCGATGCGCCGGCATCGACTGCTCAGCTCGTTGTCCGAATTGCCCGCAGCCATGGAGACGGTGCTCACCCGCCGGGAATCGATCGCCGAGGTGGCGCACCGTCTCGCTCCGACCCGCCGTTACTGGGCGGTCGTCGGGAATGGTCCGAACCGTGTCGCCGCCAACGAGGTGAGAATCAAGCTGAGCGAGCTCTGCTACAAGTCGATCGCCTCTGACGTGACCGAAGACAAGAAGCACATCGACTTGTCGAGCGAGCCACTGATCTTCGTGTGCGCGGCCGGCCTGCAGGGTTCGACCGCTGACGACGTGGCGAAGGAGACGGCAATTTTCCGAGCGCATCGGGCGCTCCCGGTCGTGGTTGCTGACGAAGGCGAGACGAGGTTCTCATCGGCAGCGACCATCGAGGTGCCCGCTGTTGATCCAGCGCTCGGTTTCGTGCTCTCAGCAATGGTCGGACACATCTTCGGCTACGAGGCAGCGCGCGCCATCGACGCGTCGGCCGATCCGTTGCGGCGGGCCCGGGAGGCTGTCGAGCATGCCGTCGCCGAACACGATGAGGGCGATGCCGTTCTCGCCGAACTCCGCGAGGCACTCGTCCCACTCGCTGCTGAGTTCACCGCAGGGTTGCGGGCCGGTCGCTATGACGGCCACCTCGAGGCATCCACGGCGGTTCGGCTGTTCGGCATGTTCGGGCATGCGATGTCGGAACGACCCGTTGAGGACTTCAGCATCGCAACGGGCAAGGTCGGCACACCGTCGTTGCTCGTCGATGATCTGGTGGCTGCGTTGACCGCAGCGATCGAGGAGTTGACCCGACCGATCGACGCCATCAAACATCAGGCCAAGACGGTCACGGTCGGAATCTCGCGCAGCGATTCTGAGGTGCTCGATCGGGCGCTGGTGAGGGCGGTGCTCGACGCCGGTGCCGGTCGCGATGTGCTCTCCTACCGCACCCTGAAGGTGCTCGCTGCACTCGACCCGGCAGTGGCGACGGTGACTGGCTTCACCCGCTACGCGGTGGAGGGGACGTCGCTAGCGGTGGTGGACCGGGGTGGTATCTCGCGCGACCTGCCGAGCAGGGTCGAGGGAGATCCGACCCTGCGTGGCACCAAGCGGCACGTGGCTGACAACCGGGAGGTGCTCGTCGCTCGCGGGCGACGTGACTCGAGAATTGTGATCTTCGTCCCTGAGTCAAAGGGTGGTGTGTGCACCGGCATCACACTGCTGCACGTTTCACTCCATGACCAGTTGTCAGTGGGTGACGCCCGAACGTGTCTAGCCGGATATGACCATCGCTATGACCGGCTCGTCGACTGGGTCACCGAGACCGAGGGTTCGTTCGACGAGTCCCTGCTCGCCACCATCCCGACGGCGGAACTCCTGATCGATCCGATCTCCGAGACCGCCGATCACTGGTTACGGTGATGATCGGCGTCGGGGTCGACGTCGTCGACATCGAGCGGTTCCGACGTTCGCTCGAACGCACCCCATCGATGCGGCTCAGGCTGTTCACCGCCGGCGAGCTCGAATCCCTGGCAAATCGCGCTGACCCGGTGCCGGGCCTGGCGGCGCGTTTCGCCGCCCGTGAGGCGATGATGAAATCGCTCGGACTTGGACTCGGAGCCTTCGGTTTCCACGACGTCTGGGTGGCGAGAGCACTCTCGGGTGCGCCGTCGCTGGTGGTGGAAGGCAGAGCGCTCGCGATTGCCGAGGCAGCGGGTGTGGTGCGTTGGCACCTCAGCCTGTCGCATTCCGAGTCGGTGGCGATTGCCCAGGTGGTGGCGGAGTGATACCGGTGATCACGCCGGAGCAGGCGCGGGCCGCTGATGCGGCCTCGCCGGTGCCTATCGGCGAACTCATCGCACGTGCCGGCTCTGCCGTGGCCGGCGCCGCTATTCGCTTGATGGGCGGCACGTATGGACGCACGGTCGTGGTGATCGCGGGGCCGGGAAACAACGGTGCCGATGGGCGCCACGCCGGACGGTTGCTTGCCGAACACGGCTGTCGGGTGATCACGGTTTCGACCGATGCGCTGATGCGGAGCATCGATGACATCGTCGGACCCGCAACGGGTGGAGCAGATCTGGTTATCGATGCCGCGTTCGGCACCGGATTCCGCGGATCGTGGTCGCCGCCCGATGTCGGCGATGTGCCGGTGCTGGCGGTCGATGTCCCGTCTGGTCTCGATGCGATTTCCGGTCGTGCGGGGGCGGTGCTGCCCGCTGCGCTCACGGTGACGTTCCAGGCGGCGAAGCCGGGACACCTGATGGGCGACGGCCCGCGTCTCGCGGGCCGTCTCGAGGTGGTCGACATCGGATTGGCGCTGGGCGAGCCCCATGCGATGCTCGCGACCGATGACGATGTGGCGGCATGGTTGCCGCAGCGCGAAATCACCGCCCACAAGTGGTCGGTCGCGGTGCATCTCGTGGCCGGTTCGGAGTCGATGGCGGGAGCGGGGATCTTGTCGGCGCGTGGAGCGTTTCGCGCCGGGGCCGGCATGGTCCGTTGGTCACATCCCGGCCCGGTGGTGATCGACCCGATCGAAGCGGTACATGAACGTCTGCCGGCATCCGATTGGGCTGCATCGGTGCTCGATGACGTGCATCGGTTCGGCGCCTTGATCATCGGTCCCGGCCTGGGACGCCGTGGTGAGGTGCCCGCCGAGGCGGCTTCGCTGATCTTCGGTTCATCCCTGCCGGTCGTCGTCGATGGCGACGGTTTGTTCGCGTTGACCTGGAATCCGCACGGATCGCCGGCGTCACTTCGCTCGCGAACGGGCCCGGTGGTGCTCACCCCTCACGACGGCGAGTACGCCACGCTGCTCGGTGACGGGCCGGGTGATGACCGGATCGCAGCAGCGAATCGCCTGGTCGCCGAGACCGGTGCGGTGGTGTTGTTGAAGGGACCTACGACCGTGGTGGCCGGACCTGACGGGCGGACATGGCTCGTCGATGCCGGTGACGAACGGCTCGCCACTGCCGGCAGTGGCGATGTGTTGAGCGGCGTGATCGGCGCGTTCTTGGCATCAGGAATGTCGGCGACGACGGCGGCGGTCGCCGGAGCGCACGTTCATGGACTCGCCGGACAGCGGTGCGCTCTCGGCGCCACCGCATCTGATATTTCGGCGGCGGTTCCGCTGGTGTTGTCGGAGCTGACAGCAGGTCGTGGATCGTGAGGACGTTCCGCTGGGCACTGGCGGCGCTGACGGGGATCGTCGCGTTTGGCGGTGTTGTTGCGGCATCCGACCCTGAGGTCATGGATGTCGATCAGGGAGCGACGTCGAGTGGCTTGGCTGTGCGATCAGTCGTACCCGAGAGCGTGCTGGTGATCGGAGACTCATCGGCTGCGTCGCTGCGGTGGGTTCCGGGAGCGGCGACAGCGCTGCGGGGTGCGACCATCGATCTCGATCTCGAGTCATGTCGCCGTCTCGTTGAACGCTCGTGTCGAGGACGTGAGGGCCGGGTCCCATCGACGGCTCTTGAGGCGCTGTCAGCCCATGGCGACGTGCACACGACGCTGGTGATGGCAACGGGCTACAACGACACAGCCATCGCCCACGATGGCGCCGTGTCGATGATCACGCAGGAGGCCGCGAGGCTCGGTTACGAGCGGGTGATCTGGCTCACATTGCGTTCAGATGTCGACTACGTGTCGCCGTCAGAGACGGGGAACCATCGGGAATTCGCCGCTGCGAATCGGGTTCTCGCCCGGCGCATCGGCTCGGACATGTTCGGAGTCGAGACGGTGCTT
Source organism: Actinomycetota bacterium (assembly GCA_027730505.1). Classification (GTDB taxonomy): domain Bacteria; phylum Actinomycetota; class Acidimicrobiia; order Acidimicrobiales; family Ilumatobacteraceae; genus Casp-actino5. The sequence continues at coordinate 45,248 of JAQCGT010000003.1, forward strand.
GCCAATTGGGGTGGGTACAGCGCTGATCACCCTGAGTGGTTCACCGCCGACGGCGTGCACCACCGATCCCGGGGTGCATGGGCCTTCGCCGATTACGTGTCCCGGGTGTTGGCCCACGCCGACGGCCGTGCGTGCCCGACGCCTGATGAAGCCTTCACCATTCCGGACGATCCATGTCCCGATCCCGATGCGACCGGTGCGATCGCTGACATCGCCGGGCTCTATCCGGTGGTCGATAGCGACATCCTCTGTTACGAGATCGGGCCAACCCGTGCGGCGGTGTGTGCACGGGACACGCATGTGATCGCAATGGGGCGAGAACTCGGCAGCGGCGATGTCGGTGACGACGTCGAAGCGCTTCAGGTCCGTCTCTCTCGAATCGGCTATCCGGTGTCTCCAGCAACGGGGAACTATCTGGAGTTGACGGCGGCGGCCGTCACAGCGTTCCAGTCGGCGAATGGTCTCGAACCCTCAGGTCGTGCCGATCGGGCGACGCTTGTTGCGCTTGGCTTCGAGGTGTCGTTCTGATGGATCCGACCGGCACCCAGCGGGCCCCACACCGATGGACTTGGGTCGACGTCGATCTCGATGCAATCGCCGGGAACGTCGCTGCACTGGTCGAGATCGCCGCCCCGGCGGCGGTCTGGGTGGTGGTGAAAGCAGATGGATATGGGCATGGTGACATCGCCGTTGCGAGGGCCGCTATTGATGCAGGAGCCACGGGATGCGCAGTCGCCCTCGTCGACGAGGGTGAGCGGCTTCGAGCATCCGGTGTGACCCTGCCGATTTTGGTGCTCAGCGAACAACCGCCCGAGTACGCCGACCGGATCGTCAGCGCTGGTTTGACGCCGACGGTGTACACGGCTCGTGGAGTGGAGGCCATCGCCGCCGCAGCAGTTCGGGCGGGCACCGAGATCGGACTGCATGTCAAGGTCGACACCGGAATGCAGCGCGTCGGGATTGCCCCGGACTCGCTCAACGAGTTGCTCGTGTCGACTCACGACATGCGCGGTGTCCGGCTTGCCGGGCTGTGCACTCACCTGGCGCTTGCAGACGTGCCGGCCCACCCGGCGACCACCGAGCAACTCGCAGTGTTCGATCGTGCGCTCGGCACGTCGAGACGGGCTGGTCTGGTCGACGACGACGTGATCGTCCATGTGGGGAACTCGGCTGGAGCGCTGTGTCATCCGGCGGCTCGTCGTGATGTGGTGCGGACCGGAATCGCCGTGTACGGCATCGATCCATCGCCGGAGGCGCCCCTTGACCGCGGCCGATTCCGGCAGGCGATGCGTTGGTGGAGCCGTGCCTCGCTGGTGAAAGAGGTCGCAGCCGGTTCTCACATCTCCTACGGCTGGCGTCATCGATTCGAATGCGACACCCGAGTGGCGACGGTGCCGGTCGGGTACGCCGACGGGGTACCGCGTCGATGGTCTGAGGTCGGTGGCACCGTGTTGATCGGTGGTCGCGAGCGGCCGGTCGTCGGTGTGGTGACCATGGATCAGTTGATGGTCGACCTCGGTCCTGACCCCAACGGTGATGATCCTGTCTCGGTGGGCGACGAGGTCGTGCTCATCGGTAACCAAGGGCTGGCAACGCTCAGCGTCGAGGACTGGGCCGACCGTCTCGGCACGATCGGCTACGAGGTGGTTTGTGCCGTGTCGGCCCGAGTACCGCGTCGTGTCGTGGGCTCTGGTGCTGACCCCTCGTAGCATCGACGGGGTCATGGAGCTTCGGTCGGATACCCCGGGGGAGACCCGAGAGATCGCCGCTGTCGTGGCGCGTCTGGCGAGATCCGGCGACATCGTGTTGTTGTCGGGTGACATGGGGTCGGGTAAGACCGTGTTCGCCCAGGGTTTTGGTAGGGCGCTCGGCGTCATCGAGCCGATGACATCGCCCACCTTCACCCTGGTGAACTCGTATCCGGCCGGTGCGCTCACGCTGCATCACGGAGACCTGTATCGGTTGGAGCGAACCGGTGAGGTGGCCGATCTGGCGCTCGGCGAACTGGCGGAGTTCGGCGGTGTGCTCATCGTGGAGTGGGGTGAGGCGGCTGCCGGCGTGGTTCGCGATCACCTGATGGTGCACTTCGACACGGTCATCGACGAGGACGATGACGACGACGGGCCGTCGTCGACTCGTCTGATCGATATAGCTGCGGTCGGTTCGATGTGGGCGCAGCGCATGGAGCGGCTCGAACGCGATCTCGGGGGTTATGCATGTTGATTCTCGGGATCGAGAGCGCGACCGAGTCGGTCGGCGTGGCCCTCGGCGGCCATGACGGCGTGATCGCCTCAGTCGAGATCGCTCGCGGTCGTCGACATGCGGAGTCGATCGTTCCTGCTGTCGAGTTCGTGTGCCGACAAGCAGACGTCCGCCTCGACGAGGTGGCGGTGGTGGCCGTGGATGTCGGCCCCGGGCTCTTCACCGGAATGCGGGTCGGAATCGCAACCGCCAAGGCGTTGGCGATGGCCAAACGGGTTCCGATGATCGGGATCACCTCGCTCGATCTGCTGGCATTTCCCGTTCGGCACTCGGACCGGGTGGTGGTCCCGGTGATCGACGCACGCAAAGGCGAGGTGTTCTGGGCGATGTATCGCCAGGTGCCCGGAGGCGTCCAGCAGGTGATGGCCCCGACAGTCGGCAGTGTCGAGGATCTGGTGGCCGATCTGATGGCCCGGGGCCAGGAGTCGCTGTGCATCGGGGACGGCGCCGAGCGGTATCGCACGGAGCTGTCCGAGGTGCATCACGTCGAGATCGCCGGCCCCCGGCACCCCTCGGCCGGTGCGCTCGTCGAGTTGGCTCATGCTCGGGCGTTGCGCGAGGAGTGGATTGATCAGCGTGAGATCGCTCCGGTGTACCTGCGTCAGCCCGATGCTCAGATCAACTGGAACACCCGGCAGGTGCGACCGTGAGTGGTTGGGTGATCGAACCGATGCGTCGTCGACACCTGCGTCGGGTGATGGCGATCGAATCGGTGACCTATGACCGGCACTGGTCGCGCACGGTGTTCGAGGACGAACTCGCCCAGGTGGCCCGCGGGAGTCGGTTCTACGTGGTCGCCCGCTCCGGCCGACGGGTGTTGGGCTATGCCGGACTGTGGGTGATTCCATCGTCGACGGGTGGTGAGGCTCACATCACCAACATCGTCGTCGACGAGTCAACTCGCCGCCGAGGGGTGGCCTCAGCGATGATGCGCCACCTGGCAGTCGAGGCCCGCCAGCGCGGTGCTGTGGCGTGGACCCTGGAAGTTCGCGCCTCGGCGACGCCCGCCCACGAGTTGTACCGACGATTCGGCTTCGCACCCGCCGGTGTGCGTTGCGGCTACTACGAACACGGCGAAGATGCACTCGTCATGTGGTGCCACGAACTCGGCGACGACGGGTACCTCGAGCGGATCGGGGCATCGGCTGGTGATGTGGTCAGGAGGTTCGGATGATCGTCAACGAGAACACCTTGGTGCTCGGGATCGAGACGAGTTGCGACGAGACCGCTGCTGCGCTCGTGCTCGGGGGAGACGACGTCATCTCGAGTGTCGTGTCGAGCCAGATCGACCTGCACGCGGAGTACGGCGGTGTGGTGCCCGAGGTGGCGAGCCGGGCTCATCTCGAATCGCTGAATCCGGTCGTCGCCAGAGCGATTGTTGAAGGCGGCATCGACGAGTCGCGGATCGACGCTGTGGCCTGCACGGTCGGACCGGGTTTGATCGGAGCGTTGTTGGTGGGCGTGTCGGCGGCGAAGGCGTTGGCATTGGCGTGGGACGTGCCCTTCGTCGGCGTGAATCATCTCGAAGCGCACCTGTACGCGTCGTTCCTCGAGAATCGCACGCTGCAGTTCCCGCTCGTCGTGCTGTTGGTGTCGGGCGGTCACACGATGCTCGTCGAGATGCGCGACCACGGCGACTATCACCTGCTTGGCCGCACCATCGACGACGCAGCGGGCGAGGCCTTTGACAAGGTGGCCCGGTACCTCGACCTTGGTTATCCGGGAGGACCAGCGATCGACCGGGCGTCCGAGGCAGGCGACCCCGACGCGATCCGGTTTCCGAGGGCGATGATGGACGACGGCCTCGACTTCAGTTTCAGCGGCCTGAAGACGTCGGTGGTGAACCACGTGCGACGTGATCCCGATGTGTCGTCAGTGGATGTGGCGGCGTCGTTTCAGCAGGCGGTGGTTGATGTGCTCGTCCACAAGGCGATGCGGGCTGTACGTGAGGTCGGTGCAACGGGGATCGTGCTCGGCGGTGGTGTCGCCGCCAACCGTCTCCTGCGTTCGGAGATCTCGGCTGCCTGTGATGCCGCTGGAATCGGCGCGTTCTTGCCAAGCCGCGCGATGTGCACGGACAATGCGGCGATGATCGCAGCTGCCGGCTGGCATCGTCTGCGGGCTGTCGGGGCGAGTCCGCTCGATATGGGGGCGTTCCCGACAATGCCGCTCATCGAAGGCGCGGGTCGACGATGACCGGTCGGGTCCCGTTGCGGGTGGGCGATCACATTCCGGCCGCGCCGGTGGTGCTCGCTCCGATGGCCGGTGTGACGAACGCCGCCTACCGTCGGATCTGTCGCTCGTTCGCTCCCGGTCTCGTCTATGTCAACGAGATGGTGATGGCGACGGCTGTTGCCTACCGGAACGACAAGACACTGCGGATGATGACATTCGCGTCCGAAGAGCAACCTCGAAGCCTGCAGATCTACGGCAGCGATCCGGCTCAGGTCGGGCGTGCGGTCCGGATGGTCTGCGAAGAAGGTCGCGTCGACCATGTCGACCTCAACTTCGGGTGTCCGGCTGCAAAGGTGACTCGAAAAGGCGGCGGTGCTGCGGTACCGGCACGTCCGGCCTTGTTGCGGGCGATCGTGGCCGCTGCAGTGGCAGGAGCCGAACCATTCGGTGTGCCGGTGACGGCAAAGTTCCGAATGGGGCTTACCGATGATCTGCGCACCGATGTCCGTGCGGGCTTGATCTGCGCTGATGAGGGCATCACCTGGGTTGCGCTTCACGCTCGAACCGTTGAACAGCACTACGCCGGTGAGGCCCGTTGGAATGCGATCGCTGAGTTGAAGGCGGCGATCGTCGACGCCGGTCATGCCATTCCCGTTCTCGGAAACGGGGACATCTGGGAAGCCGCTGACGGCGTCGCGATGATGAACCAGACCGGCTGCGACGGCGTGGTGGTGGGTCGGGGATGCCTCGGTCGACCGTGGCTGTTCCGTGACCTCGTCGAGGCACTCTCGGGTCGGCCGGTTCTCGGTCCGCCGACGCTCGGCGAAGTCGCTGAGGTGATCGCCGCGCATGCCCGAGCGCTTGTCGAGCACTACACCGAAGATGGAGTCGGCCGATCGGGCCGGCGGGTTGCGGGCGAGGATTTCGCCATGCGGGACTTCCGCAAGCATGCGTCGTGGTACCTGACGGGTTACCCGGTCGGGCCCGAGGCGCGCCGGCGCTTCTCGATGGTGTCGTCCCTCGCTGAACTCGACGACCTCCTCGCGGGCCTCGACCCGCAGGCCGAGTTGGTGGAAGGCGGCCAGCGGATTCGTCGCGGCCACACCAATGGCCCAATCAAGGTGTCGCTTCCCGAGGGCTTCTTGTGCGCTGACGACGCTGACGTCGACATGACGATCCCCGACGACGATGCCGTGATGGCGGTATCGGGTGGCTGACCTGATTCTTGCGTCGGGTTCGCCACGCCGGCGGGAGATGCTGTTGTCACTCGGGATCGAGTTCACGGTGATGCCTGCTGATGTCGACGAGTCTTGGGCACCCGGAGAGGATCCCGTTTCGTATGTGGCGCGAGTCGCACACGACAAGGCCTCGGCGGTGCTCACCCGCAACGCGGGTTCCGTCGTGTTGGCGGCTGATACCACCGTCGATCTCGACGGTGTGATCCTTGCCAAGCCCTCCGACAACGGCGATGCCGTGGCCATGCTTGAGTCGCTGTCGGGGCGTTCGCATGAGGCTCACACTGCGGTGGTGGTCGCTTCAGGATCTGCGATCGAGACCATCGTCGTGTCGACCACCGTGCGCTTCAGGAGACTGGCCCCGCAGGAGATCGAGTGGTATGTCGCAACGGGCGAGCCCCTCGACAAGGCGGGCGCTTACGGCATCCAGGGTCCGGCTGCGGCCTTCGTCGACTGGGTACGTGGCTCGGTGTCGAATGTGGTCGGCTTGCCGCTCGCCGAGACCGTCGGGTTGTTGCGCGATGCCGGCGTCGTGGTCGCCGGGCGTTAGCACTCTCATGCTCCGGTTGCTAACCGGCGGCCCGAGGCTCTAGCCTTGGCACTCGCACGGGACGAGTGCTAACACCCGTTCCGCATCCCCAACCCCTGTTCACGCCAACGGAGGCATGCAACATGAATCTGAAGCCGCTCGATGACCGCATCGTCGTCAAGCCGAACGAGGCCGAGACCCAGACTGCGTCAGGGCTCGTGATCCCCGACACCGCCAAGGAGAAGCCCCAGCAGGGCACTGTCCTGGCCGTGGGCCCGGGCAAGCGCGCCGAGGCAACCGGCGAGTTGATCCCGCTCGACATCAAAGAGGGCGACACGGTCCTCTACTCGAAGTACGGCGGCACCGAGGTGACCGTCGGCTCCGACGACCTGCTGGTGCTGTCGAGCCGTGACGTGCTCGCCATCGTGGAGAAGTGAGGTAACCGATGTCAAAGATCCTGAAGTTCGACGACGAAGCCCGTCGTTCCCTCGAGGCCGGCGTCAACAAGCTGGCCGATGCCGTCAAGGTGACCCTCGGGCCGAAGGGCCGCAACGTCGTGCTCGACAAGAAGTTCGGCGCCCCGACGATCACCAACGACGGTGTGTCCATCGCCAAGGAGATCGAGCTCGAGGACCCGTTCGAGAACATGGGCGCCCAGCTCGTCAAGGAAGTGGCGACCAAGACCAACGACGTCGCCGGTGATGGCACCACCACCGCCACCGTGCTCGCCCAAGCCATGGTGCAGATCGGCATGAAGAATGTCGCCGCTGGCGCCAACCCGATGGGCGTGAAGAAGGGCATCGAGAAGGCCGTGAAAGCTGCCGTCGACTCGATCCTCGCTCAGGCCAAGGATGTCGACGACAAGAACGACATCGCCAGCGTCGCCACCATCTCGGCCGCTGACTCGTCGATTGGTGAGGTCATCGCCGATGCCATCGACAAGGTCGGCAAGGACGGTGTCGTGACGGTCGAGGAGTCGAACACCTTCGGCACCGAGCTCGAGTTCACCGAGGGCATGCAGTTCGACAAGGGCTATCTGTCACCCTACTTCGTGACCGATGCCGAGCGCCAAGAGGCCGTGCTCGACGAGCCGTACATCCTGCTCAACCAGGGCAAGATCTCGACCGTCCAGTCGCTACTCCCCGTGCTCGAGGGTGTCATGAAGACCGGCAAGCCGCTGGTGATCATCGCTGAGGACATCGAGGGCGAGGCGCTCGCCACGCTCGTCGTCAACAAGATCCGCGGCACCTTCGCCTCGGCTTCGGTCAAGGCCCCGGGCTTCGGTGACCGTCGCAAGGCGATGCTCCAGGACATGGCTGTCCTCACCGGTGGTCAGGTCATCAGCGAGGACGTCGGCCTCAAGCTCGAGAACACCACGCTCGACCTGCTCGGCACCGCCAAGCGCGTCATCATCACCAAGGACGCCACGACCATCGTCGACGGCGGTGGCTCGGCTGACGACGTCGCCGGCCGGATCAACCAGATCAAGGCTGAGATCGACAACACCGACTCCGACTGGGATCGTGAGAAGCTCCAGGAGCGCCTTGCGAAGCTGGCTGGTGGCGTTGCGGTCATCAAGGTCGGTGCCGCCACCGAGGTGGAGCTCAAGGAGAAGAAGCACCGCATCGAAGACGCCGTGTCGGCCACTCGTGCGGCCATCGAGGAGGGTGTGGTCGCCGGTGGCGGCACCGCTCTCGTGCGTGCCCGTACCTCGGTCGCCGACGTCGTCGCCGGCCTCGAGGGCGACGAGCAGACCGGCGCCAAGATGGTGTGGGAGGCCCTCTTGGCCCCGGCCCGCAACATCGCCATGAACGCTGGCCTCGAGGGCTCGGTGATGGTGAAGGCAGTCGAGTCCGAGTCGGGCTCGATGGGTCTCAACGCCGCAACGGGCGAGATCACCGATCTCGTCAAGGCAGGCATCATCGACCCGGCCAAGGTGACCCGCGCCGCGCTGCAGAACGCAGCGTCGATCGCGGCCCTCGTTCTCACCACCGAGTGCGTCGTCGCCGACAAGCCCGAGCCGCCGGCCCCCATGGGCGGTGGCGGCATGGACCCGATGGGGGGCATGGGCGGCATGATGTGACGCCCCTGCGACCTCGTGTCGAGTGCGAAGCCCGGGCTGCGGCCCGGGCTTCGTCGCGTACAATCACGATTATGTCTTTCGAGCGTCCGGCCCCCGATCTCAACAAGCTCCAGCAGGCCTGGGACGAATGGGAACGCGGCGAGCAACTTCCCGGCAAGGTGCTCGCCAACCTGAAGACCGCCGGTATGGCCGAAGTGCTCGCCGAACTACTCGCCAGCGGGTGGACGCCGGGCTCAGGCGCATCAGGTGGCTGAACGTCCCGGCCGAGGCGGCGACCAAGTCGTCCCCCGGCCCCGGGTGTGGAAGTCGGTGGCCGAGACGCCGTGGACCGGCACGGGTGCACTCCCTGATCTCGGTCGACTGAAATCGATCGTCGACGAGCAGGGGAATTCCTTGCAGCCGGCGTTCGACGGTGCG
>JAQCGT010000071.1 GCA_027730505.1 Actinomycetota bacterium
GCCGCTCTTCCACGTCCATGGGTTGGTACTCGGCGTGCTCGGCGCGCTCAGGCGGGGGAGCCGTCTGACGCACACCGTGCGGCCTACTCCTGCGGCATATGCGCTGGCTGAGGGAAGCCTTTACTTCGCGGTGCCGACCGTGTGGACCAGAGTCGTCGGAGATCCGTCATCTGCCCGTGCTCTGAGCAGCGCCCGTGCGCTTGTCTCGGGCAGCGCGGCGCTGCCCGTTCCGGTGTTCGAGGGACTGCAACACCTCACTGGGCACGCCCCTCTCGAACGCTACGGGATGACAGAGACGCTGATCACGCTCTCGACACGACTGGACGGCGAGCGTCGGCCCGGGCACGTCGGGTTGCCTCTCGCTGGTGTGGAAACACGCATCAGAGCGGACGACGGGGGGCTTGCACCCAACGACGGCCAGACCATCGGCACGCTCGAGGTGCGCGGTCTCACCGTTGGTGCCGGTTACCTCGGACGACCGGATGCGACGGCGGCCTCGACCACGGAAGACGGTTGGTTCATCACGGGTGACTCTGCCGTCGTCGGGCCGGATGGCATGCATCAGATCGCGGGGCGTACATCGGTGGACATCATCAAGTCCGGCGGATACAAAGTTGGCGCTGGAGAGGTCGAGGCTTCGATCATGGGCATCGCCGGTGTCGCCGAGGTCGCCGTCGTCGGAGTGGCCGACGCCGATCTCGGTCAACGGATCGAAGCTGCGATCGTTGCTGCTGAAGGCGTGACGATCGACCCCGACACGGTCATCGACCATGTGGCGAAGTCCCTCTCAGCGCACAAGCGGCCGCGTCGGGTCCATCTCGTCGATGAACTCCCACGCAATGCACTCGGCAAGGTACAAAAGGCACGACTCGGACAGATTCTTGGAGGGCAGTCATGAACGGGAAGCCAGCAAGTGAGCACACCTGTGCCATCACCGGCGTAACGCCGGTGTCGATGGACCCCGCTGATTTCGACCGGGCATCACGTGGCCTCATTGCCACACATCCGACCGGGGTCATCGACGGGCCGTTCGGACCGGCGTGGGATGCTTCTCGCTACGACTTCATCAATGACGGTCCCAATCCCGACACCGTGCATCCGAGTCTGTGGCGTCAGGCCCAATTGAATGCGATCCACGGACTGTTCGAAGTGGCGGACGGGATTTGGCAGGTTCGGGGCTACGACATCTCGAACATCACCTTCATCGCCGGTGAGTCGGGCTGGATCATCATCGACCCGTTGACCGTCGAGCCGGCGGCTCGCGCCGCTCTTGAACTGGCGAACGAACATCTCGGACATCGCGAGGTGGTTGCGGTCATTTACACCCATAGTCATACCGATCACTTCGGTGGCGTGCTCGGCGTGACCTCGGTGGAGGATGTCGCTGCCGGTCGGTGCCGGATCATCGCTCCGGTGGGTTTCCTCCATGAGGCGATCAGCGAAAACGTGATCGCCGGGTTCGCGATGGGCCGACGATCGATCTACCAGTTCGGTCCTCTGCTCCCTCCGGGTCCCACTGGCCATGTCGACTGCGGTCTCGGCAAGGGGCTCGCCATCGCCGCCCCGGGGCTGATTGCGCCGACCGAGGACATCACTGAGACGGGTCAGCGGTTGATCGTCGACGGCGTCGAGATCGTGTTCCAATTGACACCGGAGGCTGAGGCCCCGGCTGAAATGAACTTCTTCTTCCCTGGGCGCGGGTGGTTGTGCATGGCGGAGAACTGCACGCACACGATGCACAACCTCGTGCCGATCCGAGGCGCCCAGGTGCGTGACGCCCTCGCATGGAGTCGCTACATCGACGAGGCGATCAGTCTTTTCGGTGACGAGACGACGGTGTTCTTCGCATCGCATCACTGGCCGCGATGGGGCGCCGACGATGTGGTCGACTACCTCCGGCGTCAGCGTGACATGTATCGCTGGATCCACGATCAGACGATGCGTCGTGCGAATCATGGCATGACACCGCTGGAGATCGCAGAAGAACTCGTCCTGCCGGCTGAGTTCTCCGAGCAGGGCCACACAACTGGCTACTACGGTCATCTCGCCCACAACGTGAAGGCCGTGTATCAACGGTATTTGTCGTGGTACGACGGGAACCCTGCTCACCTGCACCAGCTACCGCCGAGTGAGGTGGGGCGTCGATATGTGGAGCTGGCCGGTGGCGCGGACGCCCTGCTCGTCGCGGCAAAGAAGGCATACCTCGAGGGCGATTACCGCTGGGTCGTCGAACTGGTGAACCATTTGGTTTTCGCCGATCCTGCAAATGCCGAGGCGCGCGAATTGCAGGCGGACACTTTCGAACAGCTCGGATATCAGAGCGAGTCAGCGACATTCCGGAACGCCTACCTGACCGGAGCGCACGAGCTGCGCTTTGGACACCCTCCTCGGCGCAATGCGATGCGGAGGGGCTTCCTCGACGCAATGACGGTGGGCCAGCTGCTCGACACCCTTGCCATTCGTCTCCTCGACGATGAGGTTGCCGGACTTCGGGCAGTGGTCCATCTCACGGTCACCGATCGATCCGATGGCAACATGTGGACCGTCGAGTTGTCGAACCGTGCGCTGTCGTCGTTGCCAGGCCACCACGGCGCGCAGGACCTGACCGTACGTGTGCCGTATTCCGTGCTCGTTGCCCTCGCTGCTGGTGAGGTCGATGTCGACGGATTGGTGGCCGATTCGCGCGTGGAAGTCGATGGAGACACCGGCGCCCTCCGCCACTGTTTCGGAAGTCTGGATTCGTTCCAGTCGGGTTTCGCGATCGTCGAGCCCTAGGAGCGGGAGAGTCGCATCGACACCTGACGGGCAATGACGCCTGCGGCAAGAACTGCGACACCACCGATGAGCGAGCCTGTCGGAAGTGCGAGCACCAGTGTCACACATCCGATGAGTCCGATTCGGGGGAGTACCGCCGGCCACCGCCGTTCGTCAACGGTGAGTCGAAAGGCTGCCGCGTTGGTAATGGCGTAGTAGGTCAACACTGCAACGCCGGAGACGGCGATGGACGTAGTCAGCGTGAGCGTGTGAACGAGCACGAGAACGACCAGGGTGACGCTTGCCTCCGCAACTACGGGAAGTTGGCGACGAGTATCGACCGTTGCGAGAGCCCTCGGCAGCTCTCTGCGACGAGCCATCGCCAGCAGGGTGCGTGACACCCCGGGGATGAGGTTGAGCAGCACGCCGAGACAGGCAATGCCGGCACCGATGTCGACCACCCACGCGAATCCTGAAAATCTGCTCGTGTCGAGCACGGTCGCGAGGGGAGCATCGCTGATCGCCAGTGCCCCGGCTGGAACACGCCAGACGGCGACACCCCCAACGACCAGGTACAGAACGAGCACGCCGATCAGAGCCCGTGGTACCGCCCATGGAATCGTCTGTTCGGGATCTCGCACCTCCTCGCCGAGTGTTGCGATCCGCGCATAACCGGCGAACGCGAAGAACATGAGTCCGGCTGAGCGGAGCACTCCGATAGGGCCCGTGTCGATGGGCGTTGCAGTCACCACCTGAGTCGCGTCGCGTGCGAAGACACCCGATACGACGACGATGGCGAGGCTGATCAGAGCGACGATGAGGAGCCACCGGGTCACCGAGACCGTCCGTTCCAGCCCACCGAGGTTGACAACAAGGATCACGACAACTGCAGCAGTCGCGACCCAGCGAGCCTGCTCTGGCCACAGGTACGCGCCCGCGGTCATCGCCATCGCCGCACAGCTCGCTGTCTTCCCGACGACGAAACCCCACCCGGCAACATGTCCCCAGAACGGCGAGATTCGCTCTCGGGCGTAGACATACGTGCCACCGCTCTCGGGGTGTCGGGCTGCGAGCTGTGCCGACGATGTTGCGTTGCAAAGGGCCACCACACCAGCGATGACCAGACCGAGAAGCAGCCACGACCCAGCGGCTGCAGCAGCGGGCGCCCATACGGCGAACACACCGGCCCCGACCATCGATCCGACGCCGATCACGACGGCGTCGAATGGTCCGAGACGGCGGCGGAGGGTGCCGTTCATCAAACGGTGATACGCCGGACGTAGTCGCCGACCTGGCGTAGCGTCTCGTTGGCTCTCGACATCGTGTGCCACCGTGCCAGAAAGCCGTGAACAACGCCGGGCACGGGAATTTCGGTGACGTCAACGCCTGCAGAAGCTAGGCGCTTCGAATACATGAGTCCCTCGTCGCGCAACGGGTCGTATTCGGCGGTGACGACAAGTGTCTGGGTGAGACCGGAAAGGTCGTTGCACCGGGCGGGCACAGCCCTCGGGTCATTGCGGTGGGAATCAGGGAGGTAGTGGTTCCAGAACCACGCCATGTCAGCGGCCGTCAAGAAGTACCCAGTGGCGTTCTCGGTCATCGACGGATACTGGCCCGATCGATCGTCGAGACAGGGATAGACGAGCACCTGGCCGCACAGTTGCATGCCTTCGTCACGGGCTCGGATTGCGATTCCGGCCGCCAGATTTGCGCCGGCTGAATCTCCGCAGACCACGATGCGGTCGGGGTCGCCTCCGTAGTGTTGGCCGGCGGAGCGCAAGTGGTGCAACACATCCCAACAGTCATCGTGGGGAGCCGGAAAGGGGTGCTCTGGGGCGAGTCGATACTCGACGGAGACGACGAGAGCGCCGGTCTCGAGTGCGAGCCGGCGGGCCAGGTGATCGTGGCCGGCGACACTCGACAGAACCCAGCCGCCGCCGTGGGCGAAGAGCAGGATCGGTAGCGCCGTCGGGTCGGCAACTGCCGAGTACACCCGCACCGAGATCGGTCCTGTTGAGCCGGGAAACTCGACGTCGATCACATGTGGAAGCGGATCTGGAGCCGGCCGGGAAGCCGCGAGATAGTTGTGTCGGGCCTCCTCCACGCTGCCGCCTGAGAGCGGGGGCGCTCCGCTCGCGGCCAGCGCCTCGACGAGCTCAGCGACGTCGGGGTCGAGTGCCATGAACTCAGGTGACCGACGTCGAATCGAGCACTCGACGAACTTCGGCCACGATGTGATCTGCCGTTGCTCCGGGTGTGAGCACAGCGGCTATGCCCGCCTCGTGCAGTTCCTCGAGGTCGTGGTCGGGGACGGTTCCCCCGACGATGACCGGGATATCAGCGCCGCGGGCCCGCACTGCCTCCACAACGAGCGGGGCCAGGGTCATGTGGGCTCCCGACAGCATCGAGAGTCCGATGGCGTCGGCGTCCTCGTCAACAGCCGCTGCGGCGACTGTCTCGGGAGTCTGGAACAGGCCGGTGTAGATCACTTCGAAACCTGCGTCGCGCAGAATGCGAGCGACGACTTTCACCCCCCGGTCGTGGCCGTCGAGCCCGACCTTGGCGACGAGAATGCGTTCAGCGGTCATCGATCCTCCTCAGATCGTTGGCACTTCGACGTGCCGACCGAAAACGGTACCCATCGTCGACATGATCTCACCAAGCGTGGCGTACGCCTCGGCGGCGTCGATCAGCGTCGGCATGAGGTTCACCTCAGGGTCGGCGGCTTCATCGCCGAGGCGGCGAAGTACGGCGGCGACAGCATCGTCGTTGCGATCCTCGCGTACCGCGGCCAACCGCTTGCGCTGGCGTTGCTCGTCTTCGTTGGTGATTCGGAGCAGCGGAATCTGGTCCTCTTCATTGCCCTCGGTGAAGGCATTGACGCCAACGGTGATCCGTCGGCCTGAGTTCATGCGACGCTCGAGTTCGTAGGCCGAGTCGGAGATGCGACCCTGGAACCAGTTCTCCTCAATTCCGCGGATGGCGCCCTCGAGCATCGAACCGTCGCCCAACGCATCGAGGTGAGCGAAGATCTCCTCGGCCTGGCGCTCAACTTCGTCGGTCAACTCCTCGACGAACCATGAGCCGCCGAGTGGATCTGAGACGTGAGCGACGTTGGTCTCGTGGGCGATGATCTGTTGGGTCCGCAAAGCGATGCGAGCGGCTTTCTCGGTGGGCAGGGCGAGCGCTTCGTCCATCGAGTTGGTGTGCAGACTCTGGGTGCCACCGAGCACACCGGCGAGGGCTTCGATCGCCGTGCGGGCGATGTTGAGCTCGGGCTGCTGCGCGGTGAGTGAGACCCCGGCTGTCTGGGTGTGGAAACGGCACTGCATTGATCGCGGATCCTGCGCGCCGTAACGCTCCTTCATCCATCGCGCCCAGATACGGCGAGCCGCCCGATACTTGGCGATCTCCTCGAAGAAGTCGATGTGGGCATTGAAGAAGAAGCTGAGGCGCGGAGCGAAGGTGTCGACTGGCAGCCCGGCCTGCATGGCGAGCTCGACGTAGGCGAAGCCGTTCGCCAGGGTGAACGCGAGTTCTTCGACAGCGGTCGAGCCGGCCTCTCGGATGTGATATCCGGAGATCGAGACCGAGTGCCACCGTGGCATCTCGGCGGCGGTGAAGGCAATCGAGTCCCGCACGAGGCGCATCGACTGGCGTGGCGGGAATACGAACTCCTTCTGGGCCTGGTACTCCTTCAGGATGTCGTTCTGGAGGGTTCCGCCGAGCTTCGCCCGCGGCACCCCGGCGCGCTCTGCCTGAGCGATGAACATTGCGAGGATCGGCGCTGCCGGCGAGTTGATCGTCATCGAGGTCGTCACCGTCGACAGGTCGATGCCGGCGTAGAGATCCTCCATGTCACGCAATGAGTCGACGGCAACACCGCAGCGTCCGACCTCGCCGAGAGCCATGGCGTCGTCGGAGTCGAGTCCGAGCAGGGTGGGCATGTCGAACGCCGTCGACAGCCCGGTTCCTCCGGCACGAATGATCTCCTTGAATCGCCAGTTGGTGTCCTCGGCGGTTCCGAAACCAGCGAACATTCGCATGGTCCAGAGTTTCGACCGGTACATCGAGGAGTAGGGGCCCCGGGTGTACGGGTACTGGCCGGGAAACCCGCCGTCGTCGGGTCCATACACCGGGTCGAGCGGAATGCCCGACAAGGTCGTGTAGTCCGCGTCGCGAATAGGGGAGGCGCCGAATTCGGCCTCCCAGATCTGGCGGGGTGTCGGCTGCTCTGATCCCATGCGACGAGATTAGTTTGATTTCCAAGTACCTGCCACCCGGATAATCTCCGGAGGTGATGACTGGTCAGCGGCAAGATCCGATCCAGTCGGCCGTTGAGAATTGGCGCATCGCCGGTTGGGGGGACGCGGCATCGGGCATGGCGCTCGTGACCTCGATCATGCGTGCCCAACAGTTGTTGTCAGCAGAGGTTGAAGGGCGGCTGCGGCCGCACGGACTGTCGTTCGCCCGCTTCGAACTGCTGCGACTTCTCGCATTTTCGAAGAAGGGCATGTTGCCGATGGGCGTGGTCGGCCGACGCTTGCAGGTGCACCCGGCCAGTGTCACCAGCGCAGTCGTTCGGCTCGAACGTGACGGTCACGTGAGCCGTCGCCGGTCGACCACTGATGGTCGGATGGTGCTCGTGGCCATTGAGGACTCTGGTCGAACAGTGGTCGATGCGGCCACCAACGACCTCAATGAGGTGTTCCGATCGATACCGCTCATGCCAGCGGAGATCGAGTCGGTGTATGACGCGCTTCGTTCATTCCGGGCGACGGCTGGTGACTTCGACCTTGAGGATCCCGATGGATCGACCTGATCTCGTGCTCGGCCCCGACGGTCTGCAGCGCTGTTCGTGGTGCGAACCCCACGATGACTACCGGCGGTATCACGATCTCGAGTGGGGCGTGGCGCCGACGCGAGATCTCGAATGGTTCGAGAAGGTGTCTCTTGAAGGTTTCCAGGCCGGGCTGTCGTGGCTGACCATCCTTCGGCGACGTGAACACCTTCGTGAGGTGTTCGCTGGTTTCGACCCGTATGAGGTGATGACGTTCGGCGAACGCGAGGTTCGGCAGATGCTGGCCGACCCCGGGGTCATCAGGCACGAGGGCAAGATCAGAGCGGCGATCTCCAACGCCGGGCGCGCTGTCGAGTTGATCGATGAGTGCGGGTCGTTGTCAGCGTTCTTCGAGCGGTTCAGAGAGCCCGCGCGTCGGGACCCCGAGACGATGGCCGACGTGCCGGTATCGACGGCGACATCGACGATGTTGTCATCGGAGTTGCGTCGTCGCGGATGGCGTTTTGTCGGACCGACCACCATGTATGCGCTGGCGCAATCGATGGGCTTGGTGGATGATCACCTCACCGGCTGTTGGAGGCGAGGTGAGGTCAGGTGAGCGCCGAGCGAAGAAACGCGTGGACCTCTGGCCAGAGGCGTTCTGCCAGGCTCGAGTCCTGAGTTCCGAGGGCGTTGTGAGGCGCCATGAATGCGTGGCCGGTTCCGGGATGAACCGTCAGCGAGGCATCGACTCCAGCGGAGCGAAGCCGCGCCTCGAGCTCGGTTGCGCCCGACGGCGGGAAGAAGTCGTCGTTCTCGGCCATGTGGCCTCTGATCACCGCAGTGATCGCTGAGTAGTCGGGTTGGGAATCTCCGGAGGGGAATCCATAGAACGGAACCGCGGCACGGACCCGATCAGGGCGGGCAGCGGCGAGCACGAAGGTGAGCATTCCGCCCATGCAGAATCCCATGACGCCGATACCTGATCCTGTGGTTGCCTCGTGATCGCAGAGGTAGTCGACCGCGCCACTCATGTCGGCTGCCGCACGGTCCATCGGGAGCGCAGCCATCAAGGCTCCGGCCTTGTCCATCTCGGTGTGCCCGGCGAGTTCACCGTGATAGAGGTCAGGGGCCAGCGCCACGAACCCTGCCTCTGCGAGTTCATCGCAGATGGTGACGATTCCCGAATCAAGGCCCCACCATTCCTGTACGACGATCACGCCCGGACCGGCGCCACTTGTCGGAAGCGCCAAGTATCCACTTGCCTGGTGGCCATTGCTGCTGAAGGTGACCGTATTGCCCATACGTCGAGAGTACCGGGCGCCTGCATGCTCGCCTGCGTTGGGGCGACTGGCGCTCTGCGACACTCTGTACGTGTCGTCAAGTGAATCGCCCCGAGTTCTCTGGGACCATCGGAAATCCTCCTCGACCCGTCGGATCAGCGAGTTCATCGAGATGTGTGGCAACCGTGCTGGTCGGGCATTTGCCGACTACGACGAGTTCTGGAGTTGGTCGGTCACCGATGGCCTGAGCGACTTCTGGGCGGGCGTGTGGCACTACTTCGGCCTCGACTCGGTGTCGTCGTATGAGAGCGTGCTTGAGAACGAGCAGATGCCCGGTGCACGGTGGTTCACCGGAGCTGGTCTGAACTATGCCGAGCGTGCCCTCGCAGCGATCCCTGCTGAGGGGGAGGTGATCATCGGCATCTCACAGAGTCGTCCTCGGATAGCGCTTGATGCCGAGCAGTTGCGTGCTGAGGTGGCCCGGGTTCGCGCCGGGCTCATCGAACTCGGAGTGGAGCGGGGAGACCGGGTGGCGGCATACCTGCCGAACATTCCCGAGACCGTCATTGCATTTCTCGCCACGGCAAGTCTCGGAGCGGTCTGGACATCATGCGCGCCGGAGTTCGGCGTGGCGGCAGTGCTTGATCGTTTCAGTCAGGTCGAGCCCAAGGTGCTCTTCGTCGTGGACGGTTATCGGTACGGTCGCCACAACGTCGATCGAAGCGCGGAGATCCAGCATCTTCGTGATGGCCTCACGTCGGTCACCTCAACGGTGCTCGTGCCGCACCTCGGACGACAGTCGGAAGCCGACCCGACGCTCGTCCACTGGGATCAATTGGGGGGCGATGTCGATCGTCCGGTGCTCGAATTCGAGACGGTGCCGGTCGACCACCCGCTCTATGTGCTGTATTCGTCGGGAACCACCGGCTTGCCGAAGGCGATCATCCATGGTCATGGTCTGATGCTCGTCGAGCACTTGAAGGCGCTTGGTCTCCATGCCGATATGGGCCCGGGGGACCGCTTCCACTGGTTCACGACCACGGGCTGGATGATGTGGAACTATCAGGTCTCCGGTCTGCTTGTCGGCGCCTCTCTGGTGCTCTACGACGGTGATCCGACGACTGATGGGCCGGACACGCTCTGGCGTATGGCGGCTGATGAACGCATCACGTGGTTCGGTGCTGGCTCACCGTGGTTCAGCTCGTGCCGACGAGCGGGTCTCAGCCCGGCTGAGACGTTCGACCTGAGCGCTCTGCGCGCAGTCGGCGCCACCGGCGCGCCACTGCCAGCCGACGCGTTCCGATGGATTCACGATGCCGTTTCCCCAGACGTCATGATCTCGCCCATCAGTGGTGGCACCGACATCTGCTCGGCGTTCGTCGGGGGCAATCCGCTCACTCCGGTCTGGGAGGGCGAGATCCCGACGAGGTACCTCGGCTGTGCTGTCGAATCCTGGGATGAGGACAGTCATTCGCTCGTCGGTCGGGAAGGGGAGTTAGTCGTCACCCGCCCGATGCCATCGATGCCGGTCGGCTTCTGGGGAGATGACGATGGTTCACGCTTTCGGGCTGCGTACTTCGAGCACTTCCCGGGGGTCTGGCGTCACGGCGACTGGGTGACGATCACTGAACGAGGCTCGTGTGTGATCTCCGGGCGCAGTGATGCGACGCTGAATCGCGGTGGTGTGCGTGTCGGCACGGCCGAGATCTATCGGGTGGTTGAGGCCGTTCCCGGTGTAGTGGATTCGTTGGTTGTGCATCTCGAGGCGACGGAGGCGTCGGATCCCGGCGAGTTGGTGCTCTTCGTTGCGTTGGACACGTCGCATCTGGTCGTTCCGGTGAGTGAGATTCGGACGGCCGTGAGACACGAACTGTCGCCGAGGCACGTGCCCGATGAGGTGCACGCTGTGGAGTCGATTCCGACCACGTTGAGCGGAAAGAAGTTGGAGTTGCCAGTGAAGCGGATCTTGGCTGGCGCAGCGCCGGATGACGTGGCGAGCAGGGATGCGTTGAAGAATCCCGACAGCCTCGACGCCATTGCCGAGATCGCTCGACTGCGGCGCTGATTCAGCGGGGTTCGACGAGAAGGCTCTGCGCTGACACACCGATCGGACCCAGAGCGTCGTGGAGATGTGAGCATGCGACGCCAGCTCCGCTGTCGCCGTACTCACTTCGGGCGCTGAGCCCAATCCACTCTCCGGTGGCTCGTCGTGCGAGATGGATGGTCAGATCGGGGTTGATGTAGAGCCAGGTGAGATGGTCGACACCAGCGGAGACGCCATTTCCGAAGTCGGCAGCGGCGGCCACGCGCTGGGCCGGAGAGACCGCTTCGCCAGCCAACAATGGCAGT
>JAQCGT010000072.1 GCA_027730505.1 Actinomycetota bacterium
ACGGGAAGTTCACCCCGCTGTCGTAAACGACATAGCTGTAATTCACCCAGGTGGTGAAATCTGCCGCCGTGGCTTTCAAGAAGCGCCGCCGCACGACAGGATCGCTCAGGGTCGTCGTCGTTGCAGAGTCGTTCCTCCCGTCGGTGAACGGAGTCACCAACTCAGTTCTCAGGCTAATCGAGTATCTCGAGGCGGCCGGTCACGAGGCGATTGTCATCGCCCCAGGCGACGGACCGTCCCACATCGGCTCGACTCGGGTGATCAGGCTTCGGTCGCTCGACCTTCCTCGTTACGACGATGTCAGAGTCGGGATACCACGATTCGGCTTCTCGTCTCTGCTTCGTGATCTCGACCCAGACGTTGTCCATGTGGCGGCCCCGGTTGTGTTGGGTGCTGCAGCGCTTCGGAGTTGTCAGCGACTCGGGATCCCATCGGTTGCGATCTTCCAGACCGACATCGCCGGTTTTGCGAAGCGACATGGCCTTGGCAGATTCGGCCCGCCGATCTGGTCATACCTGTCTTGGGTCCACTCGATGGCTGACGTCACGCTTGCGCCGTCACGGGCATCAGCGTGGACGCTCAGGGCCAACGGTGTCGAGCGAGTGGAGGTGTGGCCCCGGGGAGTCGATCTCGAACGGTTCAACCCGGCGCATCGTTCGAATGAGCTTCGCCGGTTCCTTGCAGATGATCGGGATGTGATCGTCGGGTTCGTCGGTCGGCTGGCCAGAGAGAAGCAGGTGGAGCGTCTTGCGCCAATCGCCAAGTTGGACGGAGTCAGAATTGTGGTGGTCGGTGAGGGTCCGGAGCGGGCTGACCTCGAATCAATGCTTCCCGAGGCTCGTTTCGTCGGGTTTCAGAGCGGCCCCGAACTCGGCGCGTTCCACGCTTCGTTTGACATCTTCGTCCACACCGGCATCGATGAGACCTTCTGTCAGGCACTCCAGGAATCGATGGCATCGGGCGTCGCCGTTGTCGCCCCGAGTGCTGGCGGTCCGCTCGATCTCGTGCATCAGGGGCACACCGGATTCTTCTGGTCGCCGGAGGCCCCAGAGACGCTGCTTGGGGCGGTTGACGAACTCGTCGGCGACCGGGACCTTCGGTGTCGTCTCGGCCAGGCTGCCCGCGCGGAAGTTGAGCAGCGACCATGGTCGGTTGTGATGGACCGACTGCTCGAGTCCTACTTGATGGTGATGGGCACACCCAGACGAGTGCGGCGAGTGGCATGAGCAGAATGCGTCAGCGCTCGGTGGTTTCCCTCCACGATGTAGCTCCTGCGAGCCTCGGTGCCAGTTCAACCCTTCTCACTCTCTGCGAACGGCACGGGGTGAGGGCGAGTCTTCTCGTGATTCCCGGTCCCTGGCGCGGTGGCGACCCGTCGTCAGATTCCGACTTCCGTCGCTGGCTCGACGGCGCAGTGGAGCGCGGTCATGAGGTCTCACTTCATGGGTGGAGTCATGACGGGACAGGGCAGGCCAATTGGAGAAACCGCTTCGTCGCCCGCGGGTGTGGAGAGTTCTCGGCTCTCGGGCGGGCCGATGCGGTAGGCCGTATTGAGCAGGGTCTCGCGGTCATGGAACGACTCGGCCATCGGGTCCGAGGATTTACCCCGCCGGGTTGGCTCGCATCAACGGGCACGATCGAGGCGGTGCGGGCGGTCGGGCTCGAATATCTGACGACACAACGGTCGGTCAAGGTGCTGACGGCAGGGGTGGATATACGTGTCCCTGCTGTGTGCCAGCGCCCTCACTCGACGCTCGAGCCGATTGCTGCGCTGGCGGTCCGCCGATACGCGGTCTCTCGGGTGTCCTCGGGCCAGTCGATTCGCGTCGCACTTCATCCGGCAGACCTCAACAGCCCAGCAATGTTCGAGTCAGCGACGTCTCTGGTCCAACTGGCGGCGTTCGCGGGATCAACGACCTATGCCGAATTGGCTGATGGATTCATTGCGGTCGAGGCCGTTGCCTGATGCACATCGTGCAGTTGGTCAACTTCCATTCCCCGACATCCGGCGGGATCAGGGTGGCCCTTGCGCATCTTGCAGACGGCTACATCGCCCGCGGACATCGATGCACGCAGTTCAGGCCGGGCCCAGTCGATTCGGTGACTGACGAGGGCGGGTTGAGAGTGGTGACGCTCAAGTCTCCGCTCATTCCTGGCCTCGGCGGATATCGGATGATTCTCGACCGAGGCGTCGTGCTGTGCCTTCTGCGTGCTGACCCGCCGGACGTGATTGAGCTGTCGGACAAGTTGACGCTCTTCTCCGCCAGTTCGAATGCCCGCTCCTTGGGTGTTCCGGTCGTCCTATTCTCGCACGAGCGACTTGACCGAGTCATCGGTTCGGTGCTTCGTCCACAGCGCTTGGTCGATCTGACAGTGCGGCGTTACAACCGGCGGCTTATGGCCAACGTGGATGCGATTGTTTGTGCGTCCGAATTTGCCGCTGAGGAGTTCGCCGAGAGTCCGGTGCCGATACACCGTGTTTCGCTCGGGGTCGATCTCGACACCTTCCGCCCGTTCGAGGGACTGCGAACCGACGAGTCCGAGGTCGTGCGTCTCGCTGCAGCGGTGAGGCTTTCGCCGGAGAAGAACCCGGAGATTCTCCTCGATATGGCGGCGGTCCTACAGGCACGTGGGCGTCGCGTCAGTCTCGACATCTTCGGCTCCGGCCAACTCGAGGATCGTCTTCGTCAGCGTGCTGAGTCCGAGCGGCTTCCCGTTGCGTTCCATGGTCACGTCGGCGATCGACGCGCGCTTGCGCAGCGCCTCTCGGCCGCAGATGTTGTTCTCGCGCCAGGATCGCGAGAGACCTTCGGCTTGGCGGCGCTGGAGGCTATGGCATGCGGAGTTCCTGTCGTCGTGCCGAATGCGGGTGCGCTTCCGGAACTGGTGGTTGGCGATGCTGGCGTCGTTGCCGAACCGACGGGCTTGGGATTTGCTTGTGCTGTCGAGCAACTCGTCACAAGCGTTGGGTTCCCCGAACAGCAGCGTCGAGCGGCGCGTGTTCAGGCTGAGCGACACTCGTGGTGCGAAGCTGTCGAGCAGATGCTGGTGGTGCATCACTCGGTGCTTGAGCATGTTGTTCGGGCCGCATGATGCGCCCGATGAGTGGTCGTTCGCGATTCGAGGTTCGTCCAGGTAGGCGGGCTGACCTCACGACATTGACATCGTTGTCATTGTCGTCGTTCGTCCTCGGCAAGGCTCCCGATCATCCGTGGCTCGAGCCCTATGTGCGCGCAACGATCGCGCCGTATCTGGAGGAGCCAATCGTGTCAGACTCTGCTGTGGCGGTGCGATCCGACGGCACCGTTGCCGGATATGCGTTGGTGGCTGTTGACCCTGGGATCGTCTCGACGCTGATCCGTCATGAGATGATTCATCATCTGCGGTCCGTGCCAGAAGCAATCCGGCTCGGTGGCCGTCAAGCAGCGTGTTTCTACCTGGACCGAGTTCGTGACTTGCGAGAACTCCTCGGTGCTGGGCCTGGCGCGACCGGTGCACCTCACGCTCACCTCAACATCATTGGTGGCCATCGCGCCGGCTCCGTAGCACTCGAACTTCTCGCCCACATCGACGTTCGAATGAGTTTGGCCGGTCACGATCGTTGGGTCGGCGAGGTGAATGCCCCTGTCGGGCGACGGAGGGGAGCCCTCGAACGATTGGGCTTCGAACTTGTGGATTGCGCGCCGAACAGAACGCTCAGTCGGCTCGCAGGAGATCCGGTCGAGCGGCTGACCCTTGAGCGGCGACTTCCTCGTCCCCCTCAGGAGGGACTGCCACCGGACGCGACCTCTCTGGCCCACGCGTAGTCAGCCTTACCTGCCGGCGACCGGCGAATTTCGTCGACCACGATCACTGATTTGGGGTGCTTGAAGCGAGCGAGATCCCCCATCAATCCTGCTAATTCAGAAGGTTCGGGAGCGTCCATCGCTGGATGGGCGAGTGAGATCACCGCAGCGACCTCGCTGCCCCAGGTCTCGCTCGGCCGACCGACGACGATGCAGTCGAGCACCGACCGATGGCGTAGGACAGCGTCTTCGACTTCCTCGGCGTAGACCTTCTCGCCACCGGTGTTGATGCATACCGACTCCCGTCCAAGTGCTTCGATGCTGCCATCGGCTCGACGGCGCGCATGATCGCCAGGTGCCGCATAGCGGACCCCACCGATCGTCGGGTAGGCAAGGGCGGTGAGTTCTGGATCACCGAGGTAGCCGAGCGGTAAGCGACCGCCCGTTGCGAGCCAACCAACATCCTCGGATCCGGCAGTGAGCACGGAGGTTCGATCAGCCGAGAGCACGACGGTGCGGTTCTGTCGGGGTCTGAACACACCAGACGACGCAGCGCCTGCCGTTGACACGATCGACATCTGGCCTCCCGATTCCGACGATCCGAACCCGTCGACCACCATCACCGTCGGTAGGGCGTCGAGAAGCCGGGCCTTCGTGCGCGCCGAGAGGGGAGCGCCGCCGGTGAGGACCACATTGAGTGACGACGCATCATGGCCACCTCGCTCGAATTCATCAAGTAGGGGCCGGGCGAACGACTCGCCGACGATGCCGAGCAGGGTGACCGATTCACGCTCGATGGTGTGCCAGACATCGACCGGATCGAGGTGGTCGGTGTGTTCTGGAATGACGACACATCCGCCGGCAAGCATCGCTCGCATGGCCGTCCACTGTCCAGCGCCATGCATGAAGGGCGCACACGTGAGACTGCGCAGATCGGGACGCATCACGTCGAGAAATGCTTCGAGTGGCTGTGCGGTTCGAGCGGCATCGAAGCACTCGATCACAGCGTCACCATTTCGCCACATGACGCCTTTCGGACGGCCGGTCGTACCTCCGGTGTACAGCAGGTAGAGGTCGTCGGCGGAGGGCTCCACGGAGGGGTAGCCCTCCGGTGCGGCCGCGAGCGCTGCTTCGTAGTCGATCGCACCCTCGGCCTGCCCATCCACACAGAACACCCTCCGCAGCAGCGGAAGCCGATGGAGGGCTGGCCTCAGGACATCGAGAAACTGGTGCTCGAGCACGATCGCTGTCGCCTTCGCGTCGGTGAGCACCTCAACCAGTTCGGTCGCGGTGTAGCGATGGTTCACGTTGAACGGTGCCACCCGCGCGTTGAACGCGCCGACCATTGCTTCGAGGTACTCCGGGCGATTGAGCATGAGGATCGCCAGATGGTCCTGCCCCGACTCGTGAGGCAAGAGCTCATCTCGCTCGCGGAAACAACCGAGGCCCTCAGACACGAGAGCCCAGGAGAATCGCCGCGCCCGATCGGCGAACTGCGCTCGAGTGGATCGCACCGCTCCAGGCCCGATGAGACACTCGGCATCGGGTGCCGCAGCTGCCACGGCACGGATGATTGCAGCCACCGGCACCCGACCGGCCTCGGCATCGGGATACACAGGAGGGTCCATCACGTCGTCAGTGGCGGCGCAGCAGCACCCGAGGTCACTCGTAACTACGGAAGATGATCTCGGCGACGCAACTCGGCTTATCGACACCCTCGCATTCGAAGGTGAACTCCATCGTGCTCTGGATGCCACCGGGGATGTCGGTGACATCGAGAAGCTTCACGCCGAGGCGCAGATTCGAACCCACCTTGACCGGCGACATGAACCGGATCTTGTTGGCGCCGTAGTTGACGCCCATTGAGAAGCCCGTGATCTGTACGACCTGCGGGTAGAGCATCGGCCCCATCGACAACGTGAGGTATCCGTGGGCGATCGGCGCTCCGAATGGGCCGGCCTTGGCCCTCTCGACGTCGATGTGAATCCACTGGTGGTCACCAGTGGCTTCGGCGAACTGGTTCACCTGCTCCTGACTGACGGTGACATAGGGGCTGTAGCCGAGGTGCTCGCCGATCAGGCTCTTCAACTCGTCGGCGCCGTTGATGGTGCGTGGGCTCATGTCGACAGCATGGCAGAGGGTCCGTGTGTCGAACGAGGCGGTGTCCGGACGGTTCCGGGCTCAGTTCGTGTATCTATTGGGCATGGATCCGGCTTCCGACGCGATGTTTGACGAGGGGCAGCGCTCCGGGCTCATCGCAATGGTCGGACGGCCGAATGTCGGCAAGAGTTCGCTCGTCAATGCGATCTGTGGTCGAAAGGTGTCCATCGTGTCGGACAAGCCCCAGACGACGCGTCATCGGGTGATGGGTGTCCTCGATCGAGAGTCGGTGCAACTCGTCTTCGTCGATACGCCGGGGTTGCACAAGCCGGTATCAGCGCTCGGTGAACGGGTCAATGCGACGGCGTTGGAGAGCGCTGGCGATGTCGACGTGCAATGCCTTGTTCTCGACGCGACTCGTGAATTCGGCCGAGGAGATCGTTGGGTCGCCGATCGGATGGACCCGAGTCGGTTGGTCGTCGTCGTGAACAAGGCCGATATCGCCGGGCCTGACCGTGTGCTCGCTGCGCTTGCTGCGTCTGCGGTGCTCGATGCTGGTGCGTACTTCCCGGTGTCGGCGAAGACCGGCGACGGTGTCGAAGCGTTGGTTGATCACCTTGTCGGGCTGATGCCTTCGGGGCCACGCTGGTTCAACGATGGTGAGGCAAATGACATGCCTCAGGAACTGTGGGTGGCTGAGCTCGTCCGAGAACAGCTGCTTGCGGTGGTGCACGACGAGCTTCCGTACTCGATCGCCACGAGAGTGACGGACTGGGAGTGGCCAAGGATTCGTTGTGAGATCCTCGTCGAACGCGAGAGCCAGAAGGGCATGGTCATCGGCCGCGGGGGTCTGGTTCTGCGCGAGGTTGGCCGACGGGTGCGAGCTCAACTTCCTGAGGGCGCATTCATCGAGTTGCGGGTTCGGGTCGACAAGGACTGGCAACGTCGTCCCGACCGTGTCGAGCGACTCGGTTACTGACTCCTCAGTCTCCGGCTGTCGTTGGCGGGGAGACGCTCGTCGAACTCGCGGGAACTGTTGTGGCCGGCGCAGATGAGGTGGTCGTTTGTGGGGATGTGGTGGTCGTCGAACTCACCTCTGGCGGCTCAGTTGTTGTCGTTGTTGTCGTCCGGGCCACCGTCGTGGTCGTGGTCGTCGTGGTGTCGGGGGCGCCAGCGAGCAGCGACGAGAAGTCACTCCAAGCCATCGGTTCGCCGGGATCGCTGTTCGCCCCGCGAGCGGGCACGTACACGCTGATCGGGTCACCACCTACGGTGAAACTCACCTGCCCGATGCCGCCCTCGCTGGTCGTGAACAACGTGAGGGTGAGCACGACCTGCGCGATTGCTCGGCGCTGTTCGATACTGCTTAGACCGTCGATTACCGAAGGCGAAAGATCAACCGCGGCGAGGCCGCGGTCCACGCTGAACCCGGTGATGAACCCGCGTTCGACCGCAGTTCTCAGCGCTACCCCGGTGCCGCTCGGCGGCACGACGAGTTGTTCGATGAGGAGACGGTCGGTGACGGGTGTCGGCAGGGCAATTGTCACCGGCTGCAATTCGCCAGACGAGCCGAGCAGGAACACAATGTCGACGGGTCTGGTCTCAACGATGGTTGTCGACGTTGCGTCGGTCCCCGGCTGAGTGGTGACCGGCGCAGGGGCGATGCTCGTGCTCGTCGTGGTACTCGCCGAATCGAGGTCGTATGGGACATCGTCGAAGGTCTGCACCCGCTCATCGATCGGCAGTCCACACGCCGGGAGACTGAGTGACCCCGCGAGGATCATCAGAACTCGCGTCGGCGGCCATCTCATCGTGAATCTCCCCGTCGTGATGATCCTGCGGCCGGCACCTGAACCACGAATCGTGCACCCCCGTTTCGCCGGTCCTCGACCCACGCTTGACCGCCGAGAGCAGCGGCGTGTTCGGCCACAAGCGCAAGCCCGAGTCCGGTCCCGACTCGGTGGCGAGAGGCGCTGCCACGGGCGAAACGTTCGAAGATTCGAGTCCGCTCCCCGGCGGCTACGCCCGGGCCCGCATCCTCCACGGCGATGAGAAGCGCGTCAGATCCGCTCCCGGCCTCGATAGAGACTCGGGTCGCTCCAGCGGCATGGACTTGGGCATTCTCAACCAGGTTCGTGACGATGCGCTCGATCCGAACCTTGTCCACCTCGGCCGCCGTGTCGAGCTCTGAGTCAACCTCGATGGGTACGTCCGGGGTGGATGTGCGAGCGACGATCCGACGAACCAGGTCGGCGAGATCCACATCCTCGATGTGGCCGTCGATCGCTCCGGCCTCGAGACGGGACAGCTCGAGCAGGTCCATCACCATCGCATCGAATCGTCGAACCTGCTCGACGAGCACGTCGAGCGCCTGGCGTGTGCGCTCCGGAAGTTCGTCTCGACGTGCCGCAAGTACCTCAACAGCGGCCGTCATCGCCGTGATCGGTGACCGCAACTCGTGGCTCACATCTGAGGCGAAGCGTGCCTCCCGCTCGATCCGTGCCTGAACGGCGTCGGCCATTTCGTTGAACGCCTCAGCCAGGCGGTCGAGCTCAGGATCGGCTGAGGTTTCAAGACGGGCGTCGAGGCCACCCGAGGCCAATTCACCAGCAGCGTCTGCGACTCGTGTCAGGGGGCGCAGCAGACCACGGCTCGTCGTGAAGCCGAAGAATGTGGCGAACAGGGCCGCCAGCACCGAACCGATCATCAGAGCGGTCACCACCAGCCTGAGCGTTCGTTCGGTTGACCCGAGCGGGAAGGCCTCGAGATAGCCGGCATCGTGCGACCGGATGTGAACGCCGATCCCGAGGTAGGGCTCGCCGTCGTACTCGAACTGCTGCTGGCCGCTCTGACCGCGTGCCACCGTCTCCCGGAGTTCGATTGGGAATGAACTCGCCGGGTACTGGATGAGGTACGCGATATCGGGATTGGTGAGCACGGCGAACCCGTCGGTCTCAATGTCGAGGCCGAGGAATCCCTCGGACACGTTCCCTTGTTCAAACGCAGTTCTCACGGTGAGTGCGTGATCGAACGCCAGAGACTTGGCAGCTGAGATCCGCTGGTCGAGGAGTGAATCGCGAGCGACGGAGTAGGTGGCGGTGGTGAGACCGAGACCTGCGAGCAGCCCGATCAGACCGAAGAACAGGGCGACCCGGGTGCTGAGGCGGGGGGATCGCAGCCGGGGCATAGCCATCAGTCTTGCCGATCCGAGGGTTTCACCGCTGCCGGTGGGACACCAGGGGGAGGAAGGTATCCCACCGGGGCAGCGTGAACAGCACTGATAGTGCTGCTGGGCTGTGACGGGATCATGCGATGAATGTGCGATTTGTGTAACAAAACAGTTGTCCGGGGGTCGGCCCGGATGGGACATCGCGCGGTGGCAGACTGTTCTGAGTGGAATCGCTGCTTTTCATCGAGGATGACGACGCCATACGGCTCGCTTTGCGTCTGGCGCTCGAAGATGAGGGGTATCAAGTCCACGAGGCCGCCGATGGCGCCTCCGGTCTCGTCCAGTTCGGACTTCACCATCCCGACGTGGTCCTACTTGATCTCCGGCTACCGGATCTCTCCGGGTTCGAGGTCTGCAAGGCGATCCGCTCGACATCGATGGTTCCGATCATCATGGTCACGGCCCAGACCGAGACCGCTGACATGGTGGCTGGCCTCGAGGCTGGGGCAGACGACTACGTGACCAAGCCAGTCGTGCCACGAGAACTCTCGGCCAGGATCTCGGCGTTGTTACGTCGGGCTCGCTTGCAGGGAACCGGCGCGTCGGGCGATGCGGCCGAGGTGCATCACCTGGGGCCGGTCGAATTGCATCGCGAGAAGGGAATCGTGCTCAAGCATGGAGTCGAACTGTCGCTGACCCGAACCGAGTTCCGGATGCTCTGCGAATTCGCAGACCATCCCGGAGCCGTGTTGAGCCGCGACCAACTCCTCGAGCGGGTCTGGGGCTACGAATATCTCGGGGACTCTCGTCTCGTCGATGCCCACGTACGGCGACTGCGTCTCAAAGTTGAAGACGTGCCCGATGAACCCCGACTCATTGTGACCGTGCGTGGTCTCGGCTACCGCCTCATCGCCTGACGCCGTTCAGCGCCCCGCCGCTGGATTCCACGCCGGAAGACGCTTCTCCACGAACGCGGCCATGCCCTCGGCAGCATCGGGGCCAGCGAACAGTCGCTCGGAGAGCTCCCGCATCTCGGCGAAGCCAGTGTCTCGGTCGAGTGTCGGTACCCGGCGGAGCATGCGTTTGGTTTCGGCCACCGCAGCGGGAGCTCCAGCCATCACACCGTCGGTGAGCTGATCGACGGTTGCGGTGACATCGTCGGTCACATGTGTGACAAGGCCCATCGATAGTGCCTCGCGGGCGTCGAAACGCTCTCCGGTGAGCATGGCAGCCGTAATGCGGCCGGCCGGTACTCGACGAAGGATCGGCACCGAGATGATCGCCGGCGCAACACCGATGCGCACCTCGGTCAGGGCGAAGTCGATCGACTCGTGGACGACGATCAGGTCACACGAGGCCATGAGGCCGATGCCACCCGCCCGTACCGCCCCATTCACCGCAGCGATCGTCGGGCGGGGTGTGTCCATGAGGCGTTCGAGCACGGACACCATCGGCCGAGAGTCGGGAGGCCCCGACCGGCGCTCCTTGAGGTCGGCTCCTGCACAGAACGCAGGGCCTTCATGGCGCAACACAATCGCTCTGGCGTCGACTGCCTCGGCGGTATCGATCGCCGCCGCCAATTCGCTGAGCAACTGTGCCGAGAGGGCGTTGCGGTTGTGCTGGGAGTCGAGGGTGATCGTGCTGATTCCGCCGCTGTGATCGTGTCGGACGATGGCGTCGCTCATGCCTGAACGCTAATCGTCAGGCGGCGCTGCTCAGCGCTCGGCGATGGAACGAAGTAGGTCGATCGCTTCGGCGCGATCACGCGTTCGGCGCATGGGCGGCAGCGCTGCGATGATCTCCCATCGGTAGCGAGCGGCTCCTAGCCGGCGGTCCATCACAGCGACCACACCGCGGTCTGTGTCGGTCCTGATCAATCGTCCACTCGCTTGCGCGAGCATGGTGGCGGCACGCGGCAGATCGATCTCGGCGAATGCCCTCGGCCCGAGAAGGTCACGGCGCGCAGTGAGCAGTGGATCGTCGGGGCGGGGGAACGGGATCCGATCGATCACGACGAGCGACAGGGTTCGG
>JAQCGT010000073.1 GCA_027730505.1 Actinomycetota bacterium
ATCCCAAGGTTGTGCGACGTTCTCGGTGGGGCGGGTGGGGATCGAACCCACGACCCGGGGATTATGAGTGCGTCGACCCTGGTCCGGAGGGTCTACAGGGTGCCATTTTGTGGGGTTTTCTGACTCGCAGCGTCTCACATTGTGCTGATTTTTCCGGCTCTGTCCAGTACCTACGTGAGACGTTTGGTGAGACGCGCGTAATCTTTTTGGATGGAGAAGCACCCGTTGCTCACCATCCAGGAGGCCGCTTGTCTCCTGAGGATCGGACGTTCGCTGGCTTACGAGCTCGCGTCGCTCGATCGGCTGCCGGTCCCAACTGTTCGGGTTGGGGCACGGCGGTTCGTGCGGAGAGTCGATCTGGACGAGTTCCTGACGGCCCCTCGCAGCGCCGCATAGCGGTGCAAGCGAAAGCCCCGGGGAGCGATCCCCGGGGCCTAGCGCACACGCGCTTTGCGATTGAGGCGGCCACTTGAGAGGCCAAACAGTCCAGTGTCAAGTTGGGACGTCAGAACGGTTCGTCGTCATCCTCCATCTCGTCCCACTCGTCCATTTGGGCCTGAAGGTCGGGCGGAGGGACCCACATGTCAACCCGGCGTAAGAACAGGCGCACCGTCCCCTCGTCACCATGCTGAGTGCACAGTTCATAGCTGACGCCCTCGCACAGGTTGCCGTCATTATCGAGCCAGTACTGCGGGTCGGGGATCACCCCGTCACGCACGCTTCGATCCAATACCAAACGGCCCAACATGACTCGCATCGCGATGAGGCTCTCGGCCTCAGCAAGGACCGAAGTCCTCGATGGTGTTTCGCAGACCAACGCCCACATGTCCACTCCCCCGCTCGCGCCGCTAGCGCCAGTCAGCAGCGCGGCCGTTACTGCCACCATCAGCTCGAGCCGTCATCGGCGGAGTCGCTCCCCCGAGTTGCCAGTTCACGGAAGTACAGCCGGAACAGCGACGACCAGCCGCGCTCAGGGTGCTCCATGACCCACTCCACCCCCTCACACAGCGCACCGGCCTCGTCCACGAACGCCGTTTCGCGCATCTCGACCGCGCTACCGACCGTCTGACGGATCTTCCGCAGTTGCGCCCACATCAGCATCCGGGCATCGAGGGACGTACCAACCAATGCCATCCGCTCAGACCGATCGATGTCATCTGCCGTCATCAAAATCTCGTACATGACGACGACCGTCGTCGCGCAGTGCGGACAGTCAACACCCCGACCTCGTGACGACATGGCCACGGCACACACGCTTCGTTGCCGATTGTTCTCTTGACCAACCCAGGAGGACCCAGTGACAGACCACGGCACGACAGACAACGACATGACAGACCACGACCAGCCCGAGAACGGTGCTCTGGTTGCTGTCGCCAAACTCACAGCGAACCGCGCAGATGACCTGATTCGCCGACTCACGACACCCGAACCGCCCAGCGACTGACTGCCGCCAACGTTGCTTTGCGAGAACAGATCACCTTTCCACCCCGGTGACAGCCACTTGTTCCGTCGCGGGCAGAATAGAGACTGAGAACTACGCGAGTTCCGGTCATTCGGTGCTCAAAGGTGAACTGGACGTTATGGCACCACGGAAAAAAGCAGCACCGAAAGCGGCAAAGACGCTGGAGCAGACACTCTGGGATGCCGCGGACAAAATGCGCGGCAACCTCGAAGCCGGCGAGTACAAGCACGTCGTTCTCGGTCTCGTCTTCCTCAAGTACGTCTCGGATGCCTTCGAGGAGCGACGAGCCTGGCTGGAGGCCGCCACCGCCGACCCCGACAACGCCGACTACTTCGTCCCGAACGCCGACCGTCGCGTCGGCATTATCGAGGACCGCAACGAGTACACCTCCCAGAACGTGTTCTGGGTGCCCACCGACGCCCGCTGGACGTACCTGCAGGACCGGGCCAAGCAACCCGACATCGGCGTGCTCATCGACAAGGCGATGGACCTCGTCGAAGCCGAGAACCCGGCCCTCAAAGGAGTGCTGCCAAAGCAGTTCGCCCGCGCCGAGATCGACAAGCGACTCCTCGGCGAACTCGTCGACCTGATCGGCACGATTGGGTTCACCAAGGTCGACCACGGCTCCGACGACGTCTTAGGCCGCGTCTATGAGTACTTCCTCGGCCAGTTCGCCTCATCAGAAGGCAAACGTGCTGGCGAGTACTACACGCCTCGCTCGGTCGTCCGCCTACTGGTTGAGATGCTTGAGCCATACCAAGGGCGCATCTACGACCCCTGCTGCGGCTCGGGAGGCATGTTCGTGCAGTCAGCTGAGTTCGTCGCCGCCCACGGCGGCAAGCGCAATGACATCAGCGTCTACGGCCAGGAGTACACCGCGGCCACGTGGCGACTGGCCAAAATGAACCTCGCCATCCGCGGCATCGAAGCCAACCTCGGCGACCGCGCCGATGACAGCTTCCACCGGGACCTGCACCCCGACCTGCGCGCCGACTTCGTCATCGCCAACCCCCCGTTCAACGTGTCGGACTGGTACACCGACGCGCTACGGGACGACCCCCGCTGGAAGTACGGGCAACCGCCGGCCGGGAACGGCAACTACGCGTGGATCCAACACTTCGTCCACCACCTCGCACCGAACGGCGTCGCAGGGTTCGTTCTCGCCAACGGGTCACTCACATCGAAGACCTCGGGAGAAGGCGACATCCGCAAGGAGCTAGTAGAGGCCAACCTCGTCGACTGCATCGTCGCTCTCCCGGAGAAGCTGTTCTTGAACGCCGGCATCCCTGTCTGCCTCTGGTTCCTAGCCAAGAACCGAGCCGGGAACGGCCACCGCGATCGCCGCGGTGAGGTGTTGTTCATCGACGCTCGAACGCTCGGCGAAATGCAGACCCGCACGCTGCGCGTCCTCACCGACGACAACCTGCATCAAATCGCTAGCACCTACCACGACTGGCGCAACGACAAACCCGCCGATCTCTACGAGGACGTCCCCGGGTTCTGCAAGGCAGCCAGCATCGACGAGATCGCCTCCTACGACTACGTCCTCACCCCCGGCCGCTACGTCGGTGCCGCCGACATCGAGGACGACGGCGAACCCATCGAAGACAAACTCAAGCGCCTCCGAGCCCAACTCCTCGCCGAGTTCGACGAAGCCGACCGACTCGAGCAGATCATTCGCCAACGACTCGAGGGGCTCGTCCGTGAGTGAATGGGAGAAGGTGAAGCTCGAAGACCTGGTTCGTATAAAGCACGGGTTCGCGTTCAAGGGCGAGCACTTCTGCGTCCAGCCGAGTCGCTACTCGCTAGTCACGCCAGGAAACTTCGCGATAGGCGGAGGCTTCCTGAGGACGAAGAAGTTCTACGACGGTCCTGTGCCTCAGGAGTACGTCCTCGCACCAGGTGATCTCCTCGTCACGATGACAGACCTAAGCAAGGCAGGGGACACACTCGGCTACTCCGCCGTGGTCCCACGTGACGAGTCGACCACGTATCTGCACAACCAGCGGGTTGGCCTGGTAGAGGTTCTTGATCCATCTATTGCTGATCCGGCGTTCCTGCAGTGGGTAATGCGCGCCTCGGCGTACAGACAGGAGGTTCTTGCGAGTGCCACCGGCACCACAGTTCGCCATACCTCTCCCGGGCGGATCGCGGCCTACGAGTTTCACCTTCCGCCCCTTTCGGAGCAACGGGCGATTGCTGCCGTGCTGGGGGCATTGGACGACAAGATCGAGTCCAACCGCAGATCAATCAGCCGACTTGAAGACATGTTCATGTTGGAGTGTGCAGCGCTGATGGCCGATGCTGAACCCGCAGGCGTGCAACGTCTGGCCGAACTAGCGCACCTCTCACTCGGGGGTACGCCATCGCGGGCGAACCCTGCATTTTGGGATGGAGGAGAGATCCCTTGGATCAACTCTGGTTGCCTCCACGAGCGCCCTGTTCTGACGCCCGCCGACTACGTGACGCAACTTGGGCTCGAGCGCAGCGCAACGAAACTCGTGCCGGCAGGTGCAACCGTCGTTGCGATTACCGGTGCAACTCTTGGAGTGATTAGCCGCCTTGGTTCGCCCTGCGCGATCAATCAATCAGTGGTCGCAATCTGCTCTCCCGACCAGCCTCTAAACACTTACCTCTACTTCTGGATCCGGTCGAACATCGCGGAGTTAGTCAGTTCCGCTACAGGGGCCGCTCAGCAACACGTCAACAAGTCGAACTTCGAAGAACTGCGGGTGGCGTTGCCGCCTGGCAGGACTCTCGCGGCAGTGCACGAGCTGAGAGCCCTACTCGACCAGGAAGTACGCCTCGCTAAGGAAAGCCGCACGCTTAGTCAACTTCGGGATGCTCTGCTTCCCGAGTTGTTGTCGGGGCGTCTGAGGGTGCGTGATGCCGAGCAGGTTGTGAGCGAGGCGGTATGAGAGGGATCACGGAGGGTGTGGTTGAGGAGGCGTGCCTCGAGTACTTCAACGCTCTCGGGTATTCCACGCTGCACGGCCCGGAGATCGGCCCTGGTGGAGCGGCGCAGGAACGGTCATCGTGGGAGGATGTGGTTCTTGTTGAGCGACTGCGCGACGCAGTAGCTCGGATCAACAGAGATTTGCCAGCAGCGTCGGTTGACGCTGTCGTGGCGAAGGTCTTGCGGGCCGAGTCGCAGAACCCGACGGCCGAGAACCTGCGTGTGCACCAACTGGCGACCGAAGGGGTGTCAGTCGAGTATCGAGCAAAGGACGGTTCGATTCGCCACACGCTGGCGTGGCTGATCGACTTCGACCGACCCGAGTCGAATGACTGGCTGGCTGTGAACCAGTACACGGTCGTCCAGGCTGGAAAGAACCGGCGCCCCGATGTGGTGGTGTTCGTCAACGGCCTGCCGCTCGGGCTGATCGAACTGAAGAACCCAGGCGACGAGAACGCAACGTTGAAGGGGGCGTTCAACCAGCTTCAGACCTATCGCAAGGACATCGGGGCTCTGTTCACTCCGAACGCGGTGTGTGTGATCTCTGATGGTCTGGGCGCGTTGATGGGATCATTCTCCGCGGGGTTCGAGCATTACGCGCCGTGGAAGACAATCGATGGTCACACGGTGGTGTCAGACCGGCCTCAGCTCGAGGTACTCGTGCGAGGTGTGTTCGAACCGGCGAGGTTCCTGGATCTTCTGCAGAACTTCGTCGTGTTCTCCGATGAGCCGTCGGGTCTGGTGAAGCGTGTGGTGAAGTACCACCAGTACTGGGCGGTGAACGCTGCAATCGAGTCCACCGTTGAGGCCTCGGCACCCGATGGCGACCGGCGTGGTGGAGTGGTGTGGCACACCCAGGGGTCGGGCAAGAGCTTCGAGATGCTGTGCTTCGCCGCCAAGGCGATGCGAGCCGCAGATTTGGCGAACCCAACGATCGTGCTGATCACCGACCGCAACGACCTCGACGACCAGCTGTACGGCGAGGTATTCGCCCCAGCGCGCATCCTTCCCGAGGAACCCAAACAGGCCACCTCACGAGCCGAGATGCGCACACTCCTGGATCGGGGCAGCGGCGGCATCATCTTCACCACCCTCCAGAAGTTTGCCCCTGACGAAAAAGGCGACACGCATCAGGTGCTCACCGACCGGCGCAACGTGATCGTGATTGCCGATGAAGCTCACCGATCTCAGTACGACTTCTTGGATGGCTACGCACGGCACCTTCGCGATGCACTGCCGAACGCCACCTACTTGGGTTTCACGGGCACACCGATTGAATCGTCAGACAGGTCAACCAAGACCGTGTTCGGCGACTACATCGATATCTACGACCTCACCCGTGCCGTCGAAGATGGCGCAACGGTCCGGATCTTCTACGAGTCCCGGCTCGCTCGCGTGTCGCTTCCCGAAGACGCGAAACCACAGATCGACCAGGACGTTGAGGAGCTCACCGAGGGCCAAGAGATGTCCGAAGCTGAGCGAGCCAAGAGCCGGTGGGCTCGCGTCGAAGCGATCGTTGGATCCGACGCTCGGCTCGATCTCATTGCTGCGGACCTCGTCGAACACTGGGAGGCTCGACGGGCGAACCTGATCGGCAAAGCAATGGTGGTGTGCATGAGCCGCCGTATCTGCGTCGAGCTCTACCAGCGCATCGTGGAGCTCCGACCTGATTGGCATTCCGACGACCCGGCTCAAGGTCGCATCAAGGTGGTGATGACCGGCTCCGCTGCCGATCCACCTGAGTTCCAGCCGCACCTGCACCCCAAGGACACGCTGCGTGACCTCAAGGCGCGGGCAAAAGACGCCGACGATCCGCTTGAGATCGTCATCGTCCGCGATATGTGGCTCACCGGGTTCGACGCACCTTCGATGCACACGATGTATCTAGATAAACCAATGCAGGGCTCCGGGCTGATGCAGGCAATCGCCCGAGTCAACAGAACTTTTCGTGACAAGCCGGGTGGATTGATCGTCGACTACATCGGCATCGCTCAGAATCTGCGGACTGCTCTCGCCGAGTACTCCCCATCAGACAAGGAGCAAGCGGGTGTTCCGATCGCCGAGATCGTTGCCGTGATGCTCGAGAAGCACGACGTGATCACCGCACTCCTACACCCGCACCCGTGGAACCCTGACCCAGCATTGTCTCCGGTGGATCGGATGCAACAGCTCGCCTCGGCCATGAACTTCGTTCTTGAAGATCCAGAGCGTCGCAGCAGGTTCGTTGACCAGACCTTGGCGCTGCTGAAGGCATTCGCTCTCGTCGGCGCGACGCCCGAGGCCGCTGCGATTCGTAACGACGTCAGATTCTTCTCAGACGTGCGGGCGGCTCTGGTCAAAGACAGCCAGCAAGGCGAACCAGGAGCCGCGGGTAGAGGTGGAAGCGAAGCTCTCGATACCGCTATCGCTCAACTTGTCTCCGAGGCGGTTGCGGCCGATGAGGTCATCGACGTCTACGCCGCCGCTGGCATGGAGAGGCCCGACATTTCGATTTTGTCCGACGCCTTTCTTGAAGGGCTCGGCAAGTCCGACAAACCGAATCTGCAGATGGAACTCCTGCGTCGGCTCCTGAACGATGAGATCCGAACAGTGCGTCGCCGCAACATCGTCCAAGCACGACAGTTCTCTGACCTGCTCGACGCTGCGATCGCGAAGTACACGAATCGCAGCCTCACTACCGCAGAAATCATTGCCGAACTCGTCGAGTTGGCGAAGCAGATGCGTGAGGCCCTCCAACGTGGTGAGACACTCGGCCTCGCCGACGACGAGGTCGCCTTCTACGACGCGATTGTCCAGAACGACTCCGCTGTGCTCCAACTGGGCGACGAGACGCTGAAGAAGATCGCGCATGAGCTCGTGGCCGCGGTTCGAGAGTCCGCAACGATCGACTGGAACCTGAAGGACTCTGCACGGGCCGCCATGCGAGCCAAGATCAAACGGCTGCTCACCCGGTACGACTACCCGCCCGATAAGGAAGAGACCGCCATCGACCTGGTGATCCAACAAGCAGAACTCTTCGCGAGCGAGGCGGCGTAGGCAGCGCTATGGCTCTCGTCATCGGTTTCGAGTCCAGCAATCGACGCTTCCAGAAAGCCCTCGAAAGCGGTTGGGATGACAGCGACCCAGCTGATGTCGCGTTCTGGTTGCCTGATGAGGCTCGGAAGGGTGATCGCATCCTGTACTTCGTTGGTGGACGGTTCCGGTACTTCGTCGGATTCGGAGCGGTGGAGTCGAACGTTCGCATCGGCCGGTCCGGCCGATGGAAAGGCCTTGAATACTGGCAGACCGGACCAATCAAACTGCTCGACACGCCAGTACCCGGAGACGACGTCACCGCCGCCACCGGCTTTGTGGTTCCGCTGCGAAGGTCCGTCGTGCCGCGAGAGCTTGAACGAGCGGTCTGGAAGTCCGCTCGTGGTCTGCCCCTGGTGCAAGTTGAGCGCGCCATGGAGGGCGCAACATCAGAAGCGCGGTCCCGCTACCGCGATCCTCGATTACGACAAACCGCGCTCCAACTCGCGAATGGAGTGTGTGCAGCATGTGGTGTCGATTACACGAAATCGTCACACGGTCTCGGTCGCCACTGCCTCGTGGTGCACCACACGAAACAACTGAAGGACAGCGACCAGCCTCGCGAAACCAAGGTCAGTGAACTGGCAGTGCTGTGCGCCAACTGCCACATGATGATCCACGCCAACCCTGCGAAAGCGATGACGGTGGCGCAACTCCGATCAAAGCTGCGAGGCAGCCGACGGAGTCGATGACGTGAGCGACGCAGTCCCGTGGCCAGAGACTGGGCAACTCGGGGTCGATGGCGTCATCGCATGGCTCTGCGACCCGGCTACTGAGTCGAGAATCAAGGAACACCTGCATCGTTATTTCGGAGCGAATCCGGACGACGCGTTCAGCGGACGTTTCTTTGAGTCATTCAGCAGCAAGTCCGAGCGTCAGGATCGGTTCAGCCCCTACGACGTGCTCGCAGCGGAGTCCCTGAGCGTGTCCATCCCAAGTGATGTCGTTGATTGGCTCCTCGAGCCAGACACTGAGCGTGACGAGTTGTTGAGCGAGTGCGTCAGCCTCGTCGGTGACGACAACTCGGTTGGGATCTGGTCGTGCGATGAATCATGGCTGTCCAAGTCGTCGCCGTTCTCTCGGCTCTATGACACATTTCGCCGTCCCGGCCTTGGTCCAACCAAGCGCTCGAAGCTGCTCGCCACCAAGTTGCCCTCAATGGTCCCGATTCGTGATTCGCTCGTCGAAGACTTGTTGGACCTCAAATCGAACCGCTCGTGGTGGGGTCCCATCCGCAGGGTGCTCACCGAAGGGCACCACACGGCGTGGAAGGTGCTCTCTGATTGCGCGCTTCCCCACGGCGCCCCGGACGTCTCGGTGCTTCGACGGCTTGACGTCGTCTTGTGGATGGAGGCCCGTTCACGCGGCCTTGGTCGCCGACGGTCGTCTCGCTAGGCCAACGACCGTGGCGCCTCCCCCGGATCGAGTCGCTAAGTGATCAACCACCTGTCGTAGATCGTCGAGCCCCCTCCGGTCATACCGCGCCGTCACAGTCGTTGAACTGTGCCCTGCCAACTGGGCCGCGAGGGACAAGTCACCGTTCGGATGGGCAATGACATCAGTGATTCGTTTCGCTCGGAACGCGTGTGCGCTGACCGGAGCAACCCCTGCGGTCAGACAGAGTCGATCGAGCACTTTCGGCACCGCTGAAGCCGACAAACCTCCGCCGACGTTGCCCCACCGATCAACCCGGCGCAGCAACTGACCTCCACCTGGATGCACCTCAGCCCAACGGTCCAGAAGATCAGCACCGACACCCGGGATCGGAATCTGGCGGAACTTTCGGCCCTTTCCCTGGCGAACGGTGAGCAAGGATGCCGCTTGATCCCAATCTGCGGCGCCAACGCAAGCACACTCACTTCGTCGCAGCCCGCCGTAGGCAAGCACGGCGAGCAGCGCACCATCGCGCCGGCACTGCACCGTGTCAGGAGCGACGGCGTCAAAGAGCGCCTCGAGTTCGTCATCGTCGAGATCTCTGCCAAGTCGACCAGAGCGGCCACGTAGCCGCGGCAAGGCCAATACGTCATCGACCATGTGAGGGTCAGCCACGCCAAGACGACGCGCCTCGAGCAGCACCTGGCGCGTCACGGTCCAACAGGTGTTGCCCCAGTCGGTCGAATAGGCGGTGAGCCCGGCTCGTACTCGGGCGAGATCGACGTACGTGACGTGCCCCCAATCGACTGGGTCAGCTCCAACGAGCTTGGCGACGGTGGTCAACGCTGACCGCACGGTTGCCCGTGAATGGTCGGTGCCAAGGCGAGCGAGATACAGATCGGCTGGGTCGGGCGAGGCAGTCAAGGTGGTCATACAGACGTGGCGTCGAAGCTGCTGACCCCACTCAAAGATGCCTTGGCGGCAGCGACGCCACCCGCCGTTGCCTTCACCGCTGCGGGTCGGGATTCGTTGCCGATTCGGGGCACATGCCCCGAAGCACAAGACAACGTCGATCCCGACAGCAGCGCCGGCCAGCGTTTCGCCATCGTCGGCCCCTCGAGCAACTTGATATTCACCGGGACGATGTCGTCTCCACCATCCGTTGTCAAATCAACCGTCGCCGCCCCTTTGACGACCCCGTTGATCAGGACGCGATGGCGCATGCCGCGTGGGAGCACCTCCTACTGAAGTGCCACCGGCATAGCCATGTCGTCGTCGACTGGGCGTGGATGAACAACATCATTCGGTATTCGGTGCGCAAAGGCGTCCGCGACTACGCCGCCTTCACCCACGACCTGCCAATCACTGCGTATTCCCGTTACGTGTCGGCCTGCCACCTGCGTGGGATTGGCGGCGACTACTGGCCAGCAGGGACGAGATTCGCCGAGCTGGCAGCCACGTTCAACAGTTCGGGTGACGAGGACGAGATCGAACGTCGCCGGAACCAGCATCGCCGCCTCGACGCCAACGATCTTGCCGCTATTGCGCGCTGGATTCAGCAGTCACGGACAACACTTGACCCCGATCTTGAACTCGTTCGTGGCGATGGGGGGTTCAACGTGCTGGGGCATGCTGTCGTCTCCACCCTCCGTACCGCTGGCGGATCCGTCAGCCCGGCGGCAAGAGCGCTCGCTACCGCCTTCGCTGACGAACTGCAGCATGCGCTGCACCGCGACATTGAACCGCCAGCGCTCACGGCTGTCGCAACCGCGATCGGGCTGCGAGGCGGGACCCGTGACCGAGCGATTGCTGTTGTGCGTCACCTCATCGGCCGCTCGCTCAACGACTGACCTGTAGAGCATCTCCTGAATCAGTCTGTCGGCGTCGGGGACAGCGGAACTTTCAGCGTCGGCGGTCGCTGGTGTCCCGTGCTCCCCCGACATTTCATCGTTGCACCTACCGATCACTCGTGGACCACGCTGCCGCTGTCACTAACAGCCGACGCACCCGCACGCGATGGCCCTCACTGTCCGGAACGGTTTGACACAAGATGTCTCCATGGCTGACACCGAATCACACCAGATTTCTTGAGAAATCTTCAACGAGTCAGCTGTTGCGGGAGGGGTTCGAGTCCGCAGACCGGATCAGCATTCG
>JAQCGT010000074.1 GCA_027730505.1 Actinomycetota bacterium
TTCGGCGTCGGTCTCAGCCGTCGCAATCTCTGCTCGCACCTGTGCAAGCCGGCGCCACACCTGCGATGTCTCAACCTCGCTCGACGGGATGTTGATTCCGACCTCTCCTGCGCGCCGGGCATCAGCAATAGCCCGTGCCGACGCGATGAGAGATTTGGAGGGGACACAGCCGGTCCACAGGCAGTCGCCCCCGACCGCCGATCGTTCGACTGCTGCAACCCGAAGCCCGAGTTCTTTGCCGGCGAGCCGTGCAGCAGTCAACCCAGCGGCTCCGAGACCGATGATGACGAGGTCGAAGGGGCGGGCCATCGCTGCCAACCGTACCGTCGGTGAACCTTCGCACCGACACCGATGGGCTTGAATGGTGCCGTGAGCGGCGGGCGGTTCTTTCGAGGTGGTGTCGCCGTTGTGATGTCGGTGGCGCTGGCCTCTGCGTGCTCACGTGGTTCAACTGAGCCACCCGTTGTCGATCCGACGGTTCCCGGCGTGGGAGAACTGCCCGGCGAGAGGACGCTGGAGATCGATCGATTGGTGATCCCTGAATCTTCGGTGCCCGTGTCGGCACCAGCAGTGAGACCAGCTGACCTCGATCTTCCGACGATCGGCCAGGAGGTGAGCGGGAATCGGTTGATCGTGATCGGCGATTCGATCATTGCCTCGACCGCCCCTCGCTTCGGTGGGTCGCTGTGCGATGTGCTGGTCGGAGCGGGTTGGACCGTGGAGATCGATGCTGAGCCGGGCCGATTCCTCTCATTCGCGGACCGTGTGCTCGACCGTCGACTGGTCACAGGCGATGGTTTCGACTGGTCGGCAGCCGTGATGTTCTTCGGCAGCAACTTCGATGGCGATCTCGATGGATTCGCCGAGCTACTTGACGAACTCATTGGCCGTCTCGGCCCACGGCCCGTGCTGTTGTTGACGGTGACGGAGTTCCGCGAGGACCGAGCGTCAGTGAACGAGGTGATTCGCGCTCGAGCTGGCGACCGGGTGAGGATCATCGATTGGGCCAAGATCACGGCGGCTGAGCCCGGGCTTCTGGCCAGCGATGGCCTGCACCTCTCGGCCGCGGGTCAGAACCGTCTGGTGACCGAGTTGGCCCTTGCGCTCGGCACCACCGCCACGTTGTCGAGTGAAGGCGCTGGCACCTGTCTGCCAACCGTGTTCACCGATGACGTGTTGCCGACCACGGTGCCCGACTGAGTTCTCGCGGCTACCCGTAGATTGGCTCAGTGCTCCAAGCGGATTCCCTCACCGTCGAGATTGGCGGGAGGACCGTCGTGCGCTCGGCCTCGTTCACCGTGGCAGCACGGGACAAGGTCGGCATCGTCGGACGAAACGGTGCGGGTAAGACGACTCTGTTTCGGGTGCTCGGGGGAGAGCTCGAACCTGCCGGGGGTCGGGTGATTCGCAAAGGCGCATTCGGTTACCTACCCCAGGACCCGAGGATCGCCGGTGTTCTCGACGGTCGACGCGCCATCACCCACGTGCTGTCGGGGCGTGGCGTTGATGAGCAAGTGGAGCGAATCGAACGGCTGCGAGTCGAGATGGAAGCCTCCCCCGACGATCGGAACGTGGCGCGCTTCACGAAAGCTGAGGAGGAGTTCCGCGTGTCGGGTGGCTACGGAGCCGAGAGCGAAGCCCGGGCGCTCGCCGCTGGTCTTGGAATCTCACAGAGTCGTCTCGAATTGCCCCTCGGAACACTCTCGGGTGGGGAGCGGCGACGAGTCGAACTCGCACGCATCCTCTTCGCCGGATCGGACGTTCTCTGCCTCGACGAACCGACCAACCACCTCGATGTCGATGCCAAGGAATGGCTCATGGGTTTCCTCCGCCAATACCGGGGCGCGCTGGTGGTTATCAGCCACGACCTTGATCTCCTTGACGAGGCCATAACCCGCGTGCTGCATCTGGACCGCCCCGGTGATGCCGATACAGGAGAGGTCATCGAATACCGGGGCACCTACAGCAAGTATCAATCGGCACGTGCTGAAGATGAGCGTCGCCAGGCGAAGCTCGCCCAGCAGCAGAGCCGTGAGTTGGCGCGAATGCAGCGTGTTGTCGATCGTTTTGGGGCCAAGGCCACCAAAGCATCGATGGCGCACAACATGGAGCGCCGTATCGCACGCCTCGAGGCGGATCGCGTCGAGAGCCCGACCGAACGCCGCCGGATCGAGGTGCGGTTCCCTGATCCTCCTCCGTGCGGCGTCACTGTTGTGACCGTGACGTCACTGTGCAAGGGCTATGGCGGGCCATCGGTATTCGAAGATGTCGATTTCGACCTCGGGCGAGGTGAGCGGCTGTTGGTGCTCGGACTGAACGGTGCCGGAAAGACCACGCTGTTGCGCATTCTGGCTGGTGAGCTCGACGCCGACCTCGGAGACATCGCAATGGGCCACCAGGTGTCGGCCGGGTATTACGCGCAGGAGCACGACAATCTGAATGGCGCTGCAAGTCTCCTGACGAACATCAGGGAGTCGGTGCCTCCCGGCATGGCCGCAACCGAAACCATGCTGCGTGGGCTGCTCGGCATGTTCGGCCTGACGGGCGACAAGGTTTTCCAAGATGCCGGGACTCTGTCGGGTGGTGAAAAGACGAAGTTGGCATTGGCGATGCTCATGAC
Source organism: Actinomycetota bacterium (assembly GCA_027730505.1). GTDB lineage: Bacteria > Actinomycetota > Acidimicrobiia > Acidimicrobiales > Ilumatobacteraceae > Casp-actino5. Next base: position 2,621 of record JAQCGT010000074.1, read on the forward strand.
GGGTCGGCACAACCTGCTCTTGCTCGACGAGCCGACGAACAACCTCGACCCGGCGTCTCGTGTTGCCGTCGCCGATGCACTGTCAGGGTGGCCCGGAGCGATGATCCTCGTCAGCCATGACACCGAGTTCGTCGAGCGCCTCGAACCCACCAAGGTTCTCCTTCTGCCCGACGCACAGGTCGACTACTTCGGGTCAGATTGGCTCGATCTAGTCAGTCTTGCCTGAGACGCAAGGGTGCTCAGGTGAGTGAAACGCCAACCGGGCGTGTCGCTGCCTCAGCTCTGACTTGTTCGAAGAAGTCGTTGCCCTTGTCGTCGACGACGATGAACGCCGGGAAGTCACGAACCTCGATCTTCCAAACCGCTTCCATGCCGAGCTCGGCGTACTCGAGAACCTCGACAGCCGTGATGTTGTCCTGCGCGAGTCGAGCGGCGGGACCACCGATCGACCCGAGGTAGAAGCCTCCGTGCGCATTGCATGAATCGGTGACCTGCTTCGAGCGGTTGCCCTTGGCCAGCATGACGAACGATCCGCCGGCCGCTTGGAACTGCTCGACGTAGGAGTCCATCCGCCCCGCCGTGGTCGGACCGAACGATCCTGACGGCATTCCCTCAGGGGTTTTGGCCGGACCGGCGTAGTACACGCAGTGATCGCGCAGGTAATGGGGCATCGGCTCGCCGGCGTCGAGACGCTCCTTGATCTTCGCGTGGGCGATGTCACGAGCGACGACCATCGGGCCGCTCAGCATGACTCGGGTGCGGACGGGATATGCCGACAGTTGCTCTCTGATCTCCGACATCGGGCGGTTGAGGTCGATGTGGACCACCTCGGCGCCATCGAGGTCGGATTCATTGGTTTCAGGGAGGAAGCGCGCCGGGTCATGCTCGAGTTGTTCGATGAAGATGCCGTCGGCGGTGATCTTGCCGAGGGCCTGGCGGTCGGCAGAGCATGAGACGGCCATCGCCACCGGGCACGAGGCGCCGTGGCGGGGCAGTCGAATGATGCGCACGTCGTGGCAGAAGTACTTCCCGCCAAACTGGGCCCCGATCCCGGTCTGGCGACTCAACTCGAGCACCTTCGCTTCGAGCTCGATGTCTCGGAAGCCGTTGCCGAGTGGCGAACCGCTGGTGGGCAATGCGTCGAGATAGCGGGCCGATGCCAGCTTGGCGGTTTCGACGGCGAGCTCCGCTGACGTTCCGCCGATCACGACAGCCAGGTGGTACGGCGGGCAGGCGGCGGTGCCGAGTGACTGCATCTTGTCGTACAGCCAGGGCAGCAGAGTCGCCTCATTCAACAGCGCCTTGGTCTCTTGAAACAGGTAGCTCTTGTTGGCGCTGCCACCTCCTTTGGCCATGAAGAGAAAGCGATACTCGTCGCCTTCGGTCGCAGCGATCTTGATCTCAGCCGGCAGGTTGGTGCCGGTGTTGCGCTCCTCGTACATGTCGATAGGGGCCATCTGGCTGTAGCGGAGGTTCGAAGTGAGGTAGGTGTCTTGCACGCCCTGGGCGATCGCAACCTCGTCGCCGCCACCGGTGAAGATCATCTGGCCCTTCTTCGCTTTGACGATCGCCGTGCCGGTGTCCTGGCACATCGGAAGAATCCCGCCAGCCGAGATCGAGGCGTTCTTGAGTAGGTCAAGCGCGACGAAGCGGTCGTTGTCGCTTGCCTCAGGATCGTCGAGGATGGCGCGCAGTTGTGACAGGTGTCCCGCACGGAGAAAGTGGGCGATCTCGCGCATGGCTGTTGCGGTGAGCAGTCGGATCGCTTCGGGCTCGACCTTCAGCATGGAGCCGAGAGGTGTGTCGACGGTCGAGACCCCTTCGGTGGAGACGAGGCGGTACGTGGTCTCATCGGGGCCGAGCGGGAGCAACTCGGTGAACCAGTCGGGGGAGTCAGCGATGGCCATGTGTAAACCCTACGTCGCAACGGTCTCAGGTGAACATCTCGATGATGGTCTCGATCAGCAGCGCTGATGCCGATACGAGGGAGAGGCCAAGGAGTGCCGCTCGCACACGTTCGGGAGGGAGGCGGGACACGAGCGGCCCCGACAATGCGAGCCCGAGGAGGACGCCCGGGAGCAGAAGAGCCGAGAGCTGCATCTGACGAAGGTGAACTTCGCCAGCGGCGAGCAGACCAAGGAACGAAATCACCGTGCCGATTCCGAAGAACACACCGAGCGTGGCCCGGGTCGTGGCCGGGTGCGAGTGTTGGTAGGCCACGGCCATTGGGGGGCCACCAACTCCAGCAGCCGTTCCGGAAAATCCTGATGCGAGACCGGCGATGATCAGGCTCCGGCGGGTGGTCGAGACTTTGAACCCGGTGACGGACACCACGATGGCGGTCAATACCGAGAGGCCGACAATGAGCCGAATCGCTGTGGCACCTGTGGTCGCAACGACCCAACTGCCAAGAACGACGCCAGGAAGCCGTCCGAGGGTCGCTGTCGCTACGTCATCCCACGCGACGTATTGGCGCTCTCTTCGTGCCACGCCGATGCTCAAGGGCAGACCCATGAGGAGGGTGGCGACGGGCAGAAATCCTGGGTCGATCAGGCCGAGGAGAGGAGCGGCAAGCACCGCCATGCCAAATCCGATTGTGGCCTGTACCGCAGCGCCTGCAGTGATGGTCACAACACATAACAATGCGAGCCGCCAATCGAGTCCAGCGACTTCGAATGCAATGAGCGAGGTGGTCACGGTCGATCGTCGCGTCCGAGACGGCGAGGGTCGGCACTGGATGGATCTGTGGGCCAGTGATGTTTGGGATAGCGGCCGGCCATCTCTTTGCGAACCTGCTCCCATGAACCAGTCCAGAAGCTGGGCAGGTCTGATGTGATCTGGATTGGCCGATCGGCAGGGCTCAGGAGATGAAGCGTCACCGGTACGCCGTCGACTTCCGGGTGCGTGCGAAGGCCGAAGAGGTCTTGCACCCGAACGCTGGCAAACGGCCTCGGGTCGCCGACACCGTCGACATAGTCAAGGGATGCTCGACGCCCCGATGGCAAGGTCAGGTGGTCCGGAGCAATGTCATCGATCTCGGCGCCGAGTGGCCATGGAAGCGATGCTCTCAGCAGCATTGCGAGGTCGAGTGATTCGAGGTCGGCACGTCCGGTGCAGCCATGAAGATAGGGGAGAAGCCAGTCGTCGATCGTGGCGATCAGGGTCTCGGGACTCCAATCAGGCCAAGGTTCGCCGTGCCGATGGTGCATGAACATCACCCGATCGCGTAGGCGACGAGCCGTGCTGCTCCAAGCGAGCACAGCGAGACCTGTCGCTTTCACTCGATGGATGAGTGCAGCGCTCGTTTCGTTGGATGGCGTCGGGCGTTCGCGCCGCTCCTGGAAGCGAATTGATCCGAGGCGACGGTCGACGACGGCGACGAGGTCGTCTCGCTCCGCGTCCCATTCGAGTCGACGTCGCTCCATGAGCCCCTCGCGGCCGGAACGATCGAAGACCTCGAGAACTTGAGCGAGCTCGATCGACGCACCCAGACGAATGCGAGCTCGGTCACGACGCCCGTCAAGGTCGGCTGCAACGATCAGCTCGGCGTCGCACAGCGGATCGCTCTCGGGTATCCATGCTGCTGTGCCCGTCCGCATTTGGAATTGGGCCCTACGTCGCCGGCCGGCGAGTCGATCGGGGTAGGCGCTGAGCAGGCGTGCTCCGCATTCGTGCTCGTCGACGGAGTCGAGGTCGAACGAGATCTCGATGCGCCGAGCAAGATCTCTGGCCCGGTCGATGACGCGATGTACTGCTCCTCGGTCGACGTTGCTTGCACCTCGGCGCTGTCCGACGAGAACTCGAATGCGCTCAGACAGATCGGTCGGACGCTCATCGGGTCGACCGGTGAACACGTCCCGTTCATCGAGGAGTGCGGCCATCAGCACTGAGAGAGTGTCTGGATGGTCGATGACCATGGCGGCGAGCCGAGGATGGAGCGGAAGTTGCAGCATTCGGCGGCCGATTTCGGTGAGCTGGTCGTCGCCATCGATGGCGCTGAGGTCAGTCAGCAAGGCTCTCGCCGATTTCAGTTGGCCGGACGAAGGCTGGTTGACGAGACGCATCTCGCTGATCGGCGTGCCCCAGGCGGTCGTTTCGAGCAGCAAACCGGCGAGGTCGGCATCAGCGATCTCGGGAGCCCGATGCGCACTGCGCGAGCCGTGCTCAATGGCACTCCACATTCGATAACAGGATCCGGGTGCGACCCGGCCGGCGCGCCCGGCGCGCTGATCGGCTGAGGCTCGGCTGGCGGTGATGGTCACGAGACGTGTCATCTGGGATCGTGCGTCGTGGCGTGGCACCCGGGCGAGTCCTGAATCGACGACGACTCGGATGCCCTCAACCGTCAATGAGCTCTCGGCGATGTCGGTCGCAAGAACGACCCGTCGCCGCCCGGCAGGTGACGAAGCGAGGGCGGCATCTTGTTCTTCGATGGACACTGAACCGGCGAGCGGCATCACATCGATTCCCGGGCCGATCATGGCGGCCAATTCGTCCGCCGTGCGACGGATCTCGCCGATGCCGGGCAGGAAGACGAGAACATCGCCGTCCTGTTCGGTGAGCGCGCGAAGCACCGTTGAGGCAGCGCTTCGTGCGATGTTGCGCCTTCTGTCGGGCGACCGCGTATCTCCGCCGGGCGCCCAGATGATCTCGACCGGGTGTAGGCGACCGTCGGACTCAATGACCGGACACTCCCCGAGGACCCGACGAAGTCGATCGACGTCGGGTGTGGCCGACATGGCGCCAACGATGAGGTCGGGGCGGATCGAGTCAGCCACTTCGAGCGTCAGAGCTAGACCGAGGTCGGTGGTCAGGTGACGCTCGTGTACCTCGTCGAAGATCACCGCAGAGATTCCCGGAAGCTCCGGGTCGTTCTGAATCCGGCGGGTGAGGATTCCTTCGGTCACGACTTCAACTCGTGTTCGTGGACCGGTTCGTCGTTCGTCGCGCGTCGTGTAACCAATGGAGTCGCCGACCGACTCACCGAGCATGTTGGCCATGCGGGTTGCTGCGGCGCGAGTTGCGAGTCGACGCGGTTCAAGGACGAGCACTCGGCCATCGATGCGCGGATCGGCGGAGAGCCGGAGCGGAACGAGGGTGGTCTTCCCGGCACCGGGAGGGGCGATGATGAGGAGCCGACGGGCTGTTACGAGCGTGGACACGATGTCGTCGATGACGGCCGCAATGGGGAGGTCGGCACCGACAGACGCGGGCGACACGGTCTCAGGCTCAGCCGAGTGAAGGAGATCCGGCGAACGCAACGGGATCGCCGGCGACGGGGATAGTCGGGCTTTGCCACGCGGTCGTGCGGGTGATCGTGTCGGCGACGGCTCGCCACTCGGCAGGATTCCAGCCTTCGGCCTGCGCATCGATCGAACCATCGACACGGATGAAGACGAATGCCGGCAGCGACGACAGACCCATGGCCTTGACCACGGCTCGGTCCGGGTCGGTGAACACCAGGAATTGTTCCGCCAGCGGCCCGAGGAATGCGCGGGTGTCTGCCTCGTTCGCTGTCACCAGCAGGTTGACTCGGGCATGCGATCCGCGAAGCGCTTCAAGAATCCGAACCGCAGTGCGAAGCACCCAGGAACTCTCATTGGTGTAGGGATCGAGAACCACTGTGGCGAGGTGGAAGGTGGTGAGCCACTCGCCGATCGGGCGCGGCGTCGACCCGAGTGGGGCCAATGAGAGGTCGTCCGGAAGAGTCACGGTCACGGTGCGATCGTAGCGAGCGTCACTGGTGGGAGCCCAACACCAGGTCTGGGCGCCTCCTCGGTACCGTTGGGTCGTGCACCCTCTCGAATACCTACGGGCGGTTTCCAGACATCGTCGGATTCCTGCCGTCGAGTTAGCGGTCGAATTTTCTCGGGCGGTTGGCGAGTGGGGCTTCGACGGCCCCGAACTCGTGCTTGCTGCGAGGCGAATGCTCGAACATCGTCCGGATGCTGCCCCGTTGTGGTGGGCGACGGCACGGTTGGTGACAGCGCCATCGGTCATCGACCGGGCGTTCGAGAACATCAGCCTTCTCGATGGGGCCGATGAGGTCGATCCCGAGGGCAGTGATCGTCACGACGACGGTCTGGTGATTCCAGTGTTCGCGACAGCGGGTGGGCTGGCTGTGATCACGTCGCCATGGACCGATCGACTCGACGATGCCGTGATCGTCGATCGTCCTGTGACGTTGATCTGCGGTATCGGGCATCGTGTGCACCCGACATTTCTGCCCAGGGTCGTTGCTGGAGTGAGCGACCGGGGCGAGGAGGTGCGCGAGATCTACCTTGCGGCCTTTCACCATCGACTTGAGGGTCCGGATTGCCCGGCGGCGCCCGAACTGCTGCGAGTGTCGGCGGTCTGAGCCGATCGTTCGGAACTACGCTTTGAACGTGCCCAGCATCCTCATCGAGAACGGAACTGTGGTCTCACCGTCGGGCCGTTGGGCTGCTGACGTGTTGATCGAGGGCGAGCGCATCGCCGGCCTTCTGGAGCCGGGAGCGCGAGGGCGTCTCGGTATCGACCCGGATCGTGTCATCGATGCCAGTGGTCGATTCGTGATTCCTGGTGGGGTCGACGTTCATACCCACATGCAGTTGCCCATGGGGACGACGGTGTCATCGGACACGTTCGAGACCGGAACGATCGCTGCTGCCTGGGGAGGGGTGACGACGATCGTTGACTTCGCCTCGCAACAGGTCGGTGAACGGGTGATGGACGGTCTTGAAGCCCGCCACGCTGAGGCATCCGGCAACTGCGCTGTCGACTACGCCTTCCACCAGACGATCGGCGGGGTCGACGACGACTCGCTCGCGTCGATCCCGCGCCTCGTAGAGCGGGAGGGCGTCACCTCGATCAAGCTCTTCATGGCGTACCCAGGTGCGTACTACTCCGATGACGGGCAGATCCTGAGGGCCATGCAGGTCGCCGGTGAGCTGGGTGTGCTCACGATGATGCACGCTGAGAACGGTCTGGCGATCGATGTGCTTCGGGCTCAGGCCATCGCCCGTGGTGAGACCGGCGCTGTGTTCCACGGTCTGACCCGACCACCGGAGCTCGAAGGGGAGGCGACGAACCGAGCGGTGCAGTTGGCTCGTGTGGCTGGTGATGCGCCGCTCTACATCGTGCACCTCTCGGCGTCACATGCGCTCGAGGAGGTGGCGCGTGCTCGTCACCGAGGGCAGAACGTCTTCGCTGAAACCTGTCCGCAGTATTTGTGGCTGAGCTTGGAGGAGCATTTATCTCGGCCTGGTGTGGAAGGGGCGAAGTTTGTTTGCTCGACACCGTTGCGTTCTCGTCACGACCATCACCAGCGTGACCTCTGGACAGGTCTTCGTAATGATGACCTTGCTGTGGTCTCCACCGATCACTGTCCATTCTGCGTGAAGGACCAGAAGGATCTCGGTGTCGATGACTTCACGACAATTCCGAATGGCATCGGCGGTGTGGAGCATCGACTCGAATTGATGTACCAAGGTGTTGTGGCTGGTGAGATCACACTCGAACGATGGGTGGAGACGTGTTGCACCACACCGGCGCGTCTGTTCGGCATGCACCCACGAAAGGGTGAGATCCTTCCCGGCGCTGATGCCGACATCGTTGTCTGGGATCCGACATCGACGACCACTATCGGTCTCGGAGGCAAGCACCACATGAATATGGACCACTCGGCCTACGAGGGGTTCGTGGTCGACGGTCGAGTCGAGACGGTCATCAGCCGCGGCTCGGTAATCGTTGACGATGATCAGTTCGTCGGGAAGGTCGGGCACGGCCGGTTTGTCGAGCGCGGATTGGCGTCGGTGCTGCGATGACATCACCCGTTCCCGATGGTGGCGCGCACGCTGTGCTGTTCGATGCTGGCGGCATTCTCGTTCTGCCGGATCCGACCGTGCTCAGTCCGCTTCTGGTTCCCTACGGAGGTGATCCTGAGATCGAAGCGCACCGGCGTGCGCACTACGCAGGCATGGCTGCCAAGTCGCATGCGGCTTCTGACGAGGGTGATTGGGATTCATACAACCGTGCCTATGTGACGACAGTCGGAGTCGATGCTGAGCTGATTGATCGTGCTGCGGATCTCCTCGGGCGCACACGTTCGGCTGATCTTTGGCGCTGGCCGATCGCTGACAGTGTGCGTGCGCTTCGTTCCATGGAGCTCGCTGGTGTGCCGATGTCGGTGGTGAGCAACGCCAGCGGCCAGATCGAATGGGCGCTCGCTCATGCCGGAATCTGTCAGGTCGGATCCGGCGTTGGGATCAACATGCGGACGGTGGTC
>JAQCGT010000075.1 GCA_027730505.1 Actinomycetota bacterium
CGGGCCCGAGAGCCCGGCACGAATCTGGCGGAGAGGGTGGGATTTGAACCCACGGATCACTCGCGTGATCAACGCCTTAGCAGGGCGCCCCATTCGGCCGCTCTGGCACCTCTCCGGGTGTGCCCGAGTGTACCGGCCGTCGGGACCTGGGCATGGAGGCGGAGCAGAACCCGGAGCGAAACTCGCTCCAGACGCCGAACCGACTGGTTTCTCAGGCTAGTTCGCTCAGGATGAAACCGAACAGTGTCTCGAACACAGTCCCGGCTACGAGGCGGTCCATCCGGTGACAGCCAGAACTCTGAAGATCATGACCCGCGCGAACGGTTTGTCACGGTACTGCGGGTACTTCGCCGCTAGCAGGTCGGCAAGCCGCTCGGCTCCATTCTCGTCGTCGTCAACTCGCTCGAGTCTCACTCGCACCCACCACAAACGCGACCAGTCAGAGCGATCCCACAGGTCCACGAGAAGGGTGGCGCGCCGGTCGGTCACGAGGTTCTTCTCGCGTTGCAACGACGTCGTCGCCTTGGGTTTGACGGTGTCGATGGGAATGCCAATGAATCCGCCGGCGTCGATCGCATAGACGACGGGCACCGAGTCGATACCGCGTTCGGGATGAAGGGTGGACAAAACCCCGTGATCATGGAGAGCCACGCGGCGCAAGGCTTCATCGGACGTGATTTTCATGATCCCCGAATCTTTACGCACGAATCTTGACCAGACGGTTGTCCGGTAATATATCACGCATGATACAAATCGAAACGGAGCGGCTATGAACCTTGCAACGTGGGTTCACCGGAACTCGGCGCTTCGGCCGGACGCGCCTGCCATCGCTCTCGGCAAGTCGGTTCATGCGACGTGGTCGCAGTTTGCAACAACCATTTCGTCGGTTGCGACGGCTCTTCACGAGACCTACCAGCTCGAAACAGGAGCTCGCGTTGCCATCGTGATGCGCAACCGAGCCGAATATCTCGAAACAATGTTCGCTGCATGGCATGCGGGCCTCGTCGCCGTTCCAATCAATGCACGACTCCACCGTGACGAAATTGCCTACATCGTGGGCCACAGCGGATCCTCGATCGTGGTGGCAGACGATGAACATGCTGACGATGTTCGGTCACTCATGGGCGACGTGTCGTGTCTGCGCTCCGTGATCGTGGCACCCAGTCAGGACTGGGACCGAATGGTTTCATCGGCCCCGTCGCCGATGGTCGAACGATTGGCAACGGAGTCGGCATGGCTCTTCTACACGAGCGGAACCACCGGACGACCAAAAGGAGCCACGCTCTCCAACCGCAACCTGTTGATGATGTCGCTCAGTTACTTCGCCGACATCGATCCGATCTCGCCCAACGATGCCGTGTTGCACGCCGCGCCTCTTTCGCATGGGTCCGGTCTCTATGGTCTTCCCCACATCGCCCGCGGCGCGGTGAGCGTGATTCCAGAATCCGGTGGCGTGGAAGGCGAGGAGATCGCTGCACTCATTTCGCGTTGGCCCGGAACTTCGTTCTTTGCTGCACCAACCATGGTGAAACGTCTGACCAGCGATACCGCCATTACCTCCGCGGATCTCTCGAACCTGAAGACCATCATCTACGGCGGCGCGCCGATGTACATGGCCGACCTCGAAGATGCGCTCGCCGTGTTCGGGCCAAAATTGGCTCAAATCTACGGACAAGGCGAAACCCCGATGACGATCACCGCCTTGTCGAAGGCACAGCATGCGAACACAATTCATCCTCGTTGGCGCGACCACCTGCAGAGTGTCGGATTCCCGCGCACCGACGTGGAAGTGCGTGTTGTAGACGAGGACGGTCGCTCACTCCCCATCGACGAGATCGGAGAGGTCGTCGTGCGCGGCGACGTGGTGATGTCTGGCTACTGGAACAACGATGCTGCCACCGCCGAAACTATTCGGGGCGGCTGGCTGTACACCGGCGACATGGGCAGCTTCGACGAGGATGGTTGCCTCACGCTGCGCGATCGATCGAAGGATCTCGTGATCAGTGGTGGAATGAACATCTATCCGCGCGAAGTCGAAGAAGTGTTGCTGCAACATCCGACGGTCAAGGCAGTTGCGGTGGTTGGCAGACCCGACCCTGAATGGGGTGAGTCGGTGGTCGCATTCGTCGTCGCCGAGGAGGGCGCCCCGGTTCCCACCGTCGACGAACTCGATCGTCTGTGCATCGAATACATCGCACGTTACAAGCGGCCAAAGGAGTATCGAATCGTGGAGTCACTGCCCACGAACAACTACGGCAAGGTGGTCAAGCGAGAGTTGCGAGAACTACTCGAATCCGAGGCCTGAACGGCAGTCTGTTTCGTCGCTCTATTGCTCGGCGAGCAGATTGTCGACGAGAGCGTGGATGGTCATTCGAAGGTCGTCCACCGCATTGGGGTCCAACGCGGAACGACAGCGCACCTCTTCCTGAATCGCGGCGGCCTTGGCTTCCAGCGCTCGGCCGGACTTCGTGAGTTCGACTTTCACGGCGCGAGCATCGGTTTCGTCTTCTTTTCGTCTCACCACACCTAACGTCTCCAGCCGGTCGATGATCGGAGAAACGGCATGTGTGGCCAGATGAAGCTCTTCGGCGATCTCTCCCAGCCGACAGGGCTGACGCTCCCACATCACCAAAAGGACGAGGTACTGCGGATAGGTGAGACCGATCTCGGCAAGAAGTGGTCGATAGGCCCGGGTCATCGCGTTCGTGGCCGCATACAGGGCGAAACAGAGCTGATCCCCCAGGCGACCAGCCTGGACATGTGAACCAACGGACGCAGTGCGAGGTTTTTTTGATTGCGGAGCCACTTGAAAAACCATATCATGCGTGATAGAAATGTTATATCACGCGTGATATATATCTCGACAAGAGCACGCTGAACACCAAAAAATCACCAAATAGGGGGAAATCAAGATGAAACTCGCTCTGTACCTGCCGAACTTCCGCGACAAGGTGACGGTCAAAGAACTCGAGGATCTCACCGCACTCGCCGAAGAACTCGACTTCGATTCTGTGTGGACACTCGACCGCATCATCGTCCCTGAGGCATCCGACCACGGCGGCTTGACCTACCCGTTCGGAATGATGGAACAGTTCCCGTTGCAGATGCCGGTGTCGGCTCGTGGGCAATGGCTGCACGGCATGCCGCTGATTCCGTGGCTCGCCGCGAAGACGAAGAAGGTTCGCATCGGAATGAGCATCATCGACACCCCGTACCGTGCGCCCGGTGTGCTGGCCGGCGAGATCGCCACCGTCGACCACCTCTCGAACGGTCGCGTGAATGTGGGAGTCGGTTCAGGCTGGATGCCCGAGGAATTTGCCGCGGCAAGTGCCTCGCACATCTTCCCCAAGCGCCACAAGCACGTGCGCGAAACGCTCGAAATCATGCAGGGAATCTGGACCAACGACATCTTCGAATACCACGGAGAGTTCGCCGACTTTGCACCCTCCGGTTTCGGAGCAAAACCCGTGCAGAAGCCACATCCGCCGATCTACTTCAGCGGTCTGAAGGATCCGAAGCGTTCCGCAAACCGAATCGCGAAGTACGGCCTCGCGGGATGGATTGGTATTCAGGACACTCCGACAGAGATCACTCGATGGAAGCAGGAGATCGGACGCGAGCTACAAGAACTGGGGAGCGATCGCAATCTCGAGGATGGTTTCGACATGTGCAGCATGATCTGGTTCACCATCACCGACCAGGAAACCGACCAGACCGACAACCACAAGTTGACGAATCTGCTGGTTGGTACCGAGAAGCAGATCACCGATCGATTGAAGGCCTACAAGGAAGCTGGCATGAACATGCCGCTCATCTGGCCACCATTCGCCGATGTGCCGGTGTCGAAGACTCTCGATGATCTGAAGCGCCTGGTGAATGACATCATGCCGAAGGTGAACGCGTAAAGGATGTTCTTGGTTGCTGCGGGCTTCGCAGCAACCGAACCTACGCCACCGCTGGCGGACCTGAGGGTTGGACCTGGGAGTATGGGTTTGTTCGCAGAACAATTGATCCGTAACCGAGTTCACCCAAACGCGTAACTGGCGGAAACCTTTGACGCTGCCCTACAAGGGCTAGGGACTTTCGCTCCGCCTCCCCTGGGCATCCCTGACGGTAGGTTGGAGGGCGGAACGGTGGCAGAGCGGACAAATGCAGCCGCCTTGAAAGCGGCCGGCCCACAAGGCCCGGGGGTTCGAATCCCTCCCGTTCCGCTCGCGTCACAAGGGCGTCGGCCGAATACGGTCGGCGTCGCATGTGGATTGTCGTCACCCTCGTTGCCACCGTCTTTCAGACAGTTCGCACCGCAGCGCAGGGGCGCCTTCGAGACGCCCTGAGTGTCAACGCCGCCGGCTTCGTTCGATACGTGGTCGGGGCGCCACTCGCTCTTGCCGCCTCGCTGGCGATATTCACGATTGGCGGTCAAGAGCTTCCGTCGATCCCTACGCGGTTTTGGTTCATCGTCGCTCTCGCCGGCGTCGCACAGATCGTGGGCACCATCGCTCTGATCACCGCCTTCGACCAGCGGGACTTCGCGATCGGCACTGTGTATTCGAAAACTGAGGTCATCCAAGTCGCGGTGTTCTCGGCGGTGCTGGTGGGTGAACCGCTCCGACCGATGGGTTGGGTCGCATCAATGGTCGTGCTGCTCGGCGTCATTCGCCTTGCAGTACCAGCGGGCACGCCACTCAAGTCCATCCTTCGCCTGGGTGACCGTGCGGCTATCGCCGGTGTGATCGCCGGAGGCGGTTTCGCCCTCGCCGCCACCGGCATCCGTTGGGCCTCGACCTCGCTCGGCGATGGTCCTGCCATCGCCCGAGCGGTCCTCACGCTGGCTGCGATGAACACGGTGCAGACGGTGGTCAATGCGTTGTGGCTCGCCGCTCGTGAGCCGACGTCATTCCGGACTCTCGCCACACTGTGGCGCCGCACACTTCCGGTTGGGATTCTGTCAGTCGCGGGATCGGCAGCGTGGGCGATCGCCATGAGTCTGGAGTCGGCAGCGAAAGTGCGCACACTCGGTCAAGCCGAGCTGCTGCTCGCCTTCGTCATCTCGCACCGCTGGCTACGCGAACATCACCGAGCCGGCGAGTTGGTCGCCAGTGGATTGGTGCTCGTCGGAATCATCGGCGTCACCGTGCTCGGGTGACTCAGTCGACTCCGTGGTTGCAACTAGCTCGACAGGTCGACGTCGAACAGTTCCTTGAACCGCGCCACGTACTCATCGTCTGACTCGAGTGCACCAAGAGCCACCCAGTCACCTTCGGCCATCCGGGACCGCCCCGCGATGATCTCCGAGGCTGCCCAACTCACCGAGTACCGCAACGTAGGTTGATCAGTCTCGATCGCGTGGAGGATCACCTCGGCCACCTCCTCTGCCGGAGTGGCCTGACGGATACCAGCCGCATAGAAGCCGAACATGCGCCGATACTGAGCGTCGTACGCTCCGGACTCGTTGACCGCATCGGTGTTCTTGGCGAAGATCGCCGACTTGGTGACACCAGGTTCGATGATCGCAACGCGGATGCCGAACGGCGCGACCTCGAGCGCCAGCTCTTCGCTCACACCTTCGAGGGCCCACTTCGACGCCACGTACGGCGCCTGCGCGAGTGCACCGAAACACCCCGCCACCGAGGTGATGTTGACAATCGTTCCCGAGCCTCGCTCGCGCATCTGCGGCAACACCGCTTGGGCGCAGCGGACAGCCCCGCACAGGTCGACGTTCATCACGTCGAGGAACTGCTTCGGTGATGTCTCCTCGACCACACCGTTGCCACCGACGCCGGCGTTGTTCACCAGGTGATCAACCCGACCGTGTCGTGCGAACACCTCGGCAAAGCCGGCACGAACCGAGTCGCCGTCGGCCACATCGAGTTCCACGAGGTCGACCGTCACCCCCGCATCTGCCGCCATTGCGTTCAACTTCTCCGCCTTGTCGATCGAGCGGACCGTGCCGACGACGGTGTGCCCGTTGGCAGCGAGATGGACCGCAGTGGCACGGCCGATGCCCGAGTTGGCTCCGGTGACGACGGTGATGGGTGTGCTCATGCGTCGAGCCTAGGGAATCTCGAACTCTCGCTTCACTGCGTTGATATTTTTACGAACGTACGTTTGATATTCGAACACTTGTGTTATACTCACTCCCATGACCGAAGCCCAGCGCTCACACTCCGCCACTGGCGGCGACGAGTTGCTGATCGGTCGCATGCTCCGAGCGGTCGAACGTCTCGCCTCGGCGAACGTCGACACCGCCGACCTCGCCACGCTCAACGAGTTGCTCGATAGTTCACGTCGTCTGCGCAGTTGGGTCAGCTCGGTCGAGGTGAAGGTCACACGCCGCACCAATGAGTTGCACCGTGCGGGCAGCGCCGGTGCCCCCGAGGGCCTCCTTGCCGACCGTGGCGGACAGTCAGCCGCTGATGCCAAAGTCGCAGCTGAACGTGCCGATGTGTGCGACGAGATGCCGCTGTTCGAGTCAGCGCTCGCCCAAGGCACCATCGACAACGGTCATCTCGATGCCATCGCCCGCGCCACCAAAGGCATGAGCGATGCAGCCAAAGCCGAGTTACTCAGCGACGAAGAGGCGCTCCTGGCGTCAGCCGCCGGGTCGAACGTCGATCGCTTCACCCGCAACCTTCGCAACAAGGCCCGCGACATCACTGCCGCCCACGATCGTGCTGCTGAAGCCGACAAGCTCAGCCGTCAGCGGCGTAACTCACGTATTCGCTCGTGGATCGACCACGACACCGGCATGGGCAAGACACTGCTCGAGCTCGACCCGCTTCGTCACGCAGAACTCCACGCCGCCATCGAAGCCCATCTCGCCACGGTCCGCCAGCGCGACGGACACGGTGATCTTCCGCTCGATCAACTCCGTCTCGATGCCGTCATCGAACTCGTCGGCACCGGCGGCACGCTCGCCGAGCGACGCATCCCCGAGGTCAGCGTGGTGGTCGACTGGCGAACCCTCGCCGAGGGCGTGCACGGCACCACCTTGTGCGAAACCCGTTCGGGTATCCCTTTGCCGGTGCAGACAGTCCAGCGCCTGTGCTGCGAAGCCGAAGTGCTTCCTGTGGTGTTGCGAAACGGAGCCGAGGTGCTCCACGTAGGGCGCTCCCATCGCACCGCCACCCGTGCACAGCGACGTGCTCTCGCTGCCGTGCACCGCACCTGCGCTCATCCTCATTGCGCTGTCTCGTTCGAGCACTGCCAGATCCATCACATCGTTCCGTGGGAACGAGGCGGAGCAACCGATCTCGACAATCTCGTGCCACTGTGCTCTCGACACCATCACCTGGTTCACGAGGGCCTGTGGACGATCCATCTGCGAGACGACCGGTCGATGCGTTGGGTGCAACCCAACGGTGAAACCTGCTTTGACGGGCCCTCTACCGATCGTGTTCCACGGGAATCTGAAGGGTTTGGTGTCTTGGTCGGATCGGGGCCACCGCCTGGTCGAAGTCGGTGAATCGCGGATCGCGATCCCGTTCCGGATGGTGAACAGCAGTCCCATCCATCAGCCACCGGTCAGGGCGTGCAGTCGCACGTCCCATCGTCGCGTCCGCACTCATAAGCACCACATCAAGCACTCGCCACGGCTTATCACGAGCCATCACGAGCCATCACTGGTCATCAACGACTCGTAACAACTGATCAAGACGATCAGGCCCTCCCTTCCAACCAGCGCCGCATCGTGTTGAGAGATAGGTCTCGCATTCTCTGCGTCGTGAGCCGACCGGTATCGCAGTCCATTCACGACTCAACGACAAGACGATTCATGACCCACGGCTGGCACATCACAACTCACGCCTTATGACTTGCAGCCCGACGCGCGTTCGAGCAACCAGCTCGTCGTACCAGCGACCAATCTCTCCACCGCGAGTCATCCGGTATTTCCGACAGCCCACGATGAGCCGATAGAGCGATTCGCGATTCACGACTGGCTGCTCGGAGATCGAGGCTGGTGATACACGATTCATCCCCCGTTCCAGCAACCAACGCCTCGCTTGAAGGCCGTCAGTGAAAGAATCATCACCATGTCTCACGGCCGCATCGCCACCACCCACACCGGCAGCCTGCCCCGACCCGATGACCTCATTCAGATCATGTGGGCCGTCGGTGATGGCATCCCCGTCGATCAGCACGCACTCGACACCCGTATTGCATCCGCCATCGACGAGATCGTCGAGCGTCAGGTGACCGCAGGGGTCACCGTGGTCAACGACGGCGAGATGTCCAAGCCGTCATATGCCACCTATGTGAAGGACCGTCTCAGCGGCTTCGGCGGCGAGTCGGTGCAGGACTACCACTTCGAGGACCTTGTCGACTTTCCTCGCTCCGCCGCTGAGGTGCTCAACAATCCGGGTCGCCGCAAGCGTTCGGCCCCGGCATGCAACGGGCCGATCGAGATGACCGACCCGGAGGCCGCGCGCCGCGACATGGTCGAACTCGTCCGAGCAGCGAGCGCCCGTGGCCACGACGGAATCTTCTCGAGCGCTGCTTCACCAGGAGTGGTGTCGCTGTTCTTCAACAACGAGTACTACGCCACCCGCGAGGAGTACGTGTTCGCGATCGCCGAAGCGATGCGTCACGAATACGAGGCGATCGCTGAGGCAGGAGCCGTCGTGCAACTTGACTGTCCCGACCTCGCCATGGGACGTCACTCGGCCTACGCCGATCAAAGCCTGGATGAGTTCCGTCGCACCATTGCCACCAACATCGAAGCGCTGAACCATGCCGTGCGCAACATCCCGGCTGAGCAGCTGCGCATGCACCTGTGCTGGGGCAACTATCCGGGTCCACACAACCACGACGTGCCGATCAGCGACATCATCGACATCGTGTGGGGTGCCAAGCCGCAAACCGTGCTCTTCGAAGGGGCCAATCCTCGTCACTCACACGAATGGGCAGTGCTCGCCGAACTCGGCGTGCCCAACAACAAGGTGATCTGCCCGGGCGTGATCGAGCCACAGTCGAACTACATCGAGCATCCCGAACTCGTCGCTCAACGCATCGAACGCTGGGCCAGTGTGACCGATCCCGAGCGTCTCATGGCGGGCGTCGACTGTGGCTTCTCCGTGCACGTCGGCATCAAGAACATCGACCCCGATGTCGTGTTCGCCAAACTCGCCGCACTCGCCCAAGGCGCCGAGATCGCTGCCAAGCGAATCTTCGCCTGACATCACGATCAGACAGAAGCAACGGCACTCAACTGCGCTCACCGAGAGCGTCGTGGTCAACCTGATCACTGAAATCCGTCACCACCCGTCCGTCGACCACATCGATCGTGTAGCAGCGCAGCGCGTGGCGTCCCGGCGCTCGAGTCGCCTCACCGGTACGCACATCGAACCGTGCATTGTGCTTCGGGCACTCGAGTTCACACCGTTCACCTGACACCAGCAAGGCACCCCCGGCCAGATGCACCCGAGCATGCGTGCACATGCCGTCCACCAACCGGAACTCGTCGTCTGACACTCGGCACAACACGAACGTGTCACCGTCGCGATCCACACGTCGGACCTCCCCGACGTCGAGGTCGTCCACCCGAACGAGCGTCACCTGAGCACCAGCACCACGTACCCACAGCTGCTCCCCCACGTCGATTCGCTCGTGGCTCGATCCGGGCACGTCAGGAACCTGCAACGGGATCTCCCACTCGGAGTCCTGCGATTGATGACGGAGTGCACCGGCGATTTCCCGATACGCCGCCCAGGTCGATGGCAACGGCGGCGCCAACTGGTCGCCCACTGCGCCGTGAAGCGCCGGCAACGCGTGATACGGCACGCTCGGATACAGGTGATGTTCCACGTGGAAGTTCATGTTCAGATACAAGAAACGCAGCACCGGATTCATCATCACGGTGCGTGTGTTCAATCGATGATCGAGCACATCGGCCTGCAACCCGGCGTGCTGCGTGATGCCGAAGAACACCATCAGCCAACCGCCGTAGACGGTGGGAAGACCGAGAAACAACAACGGCACGATCGAACCGATCAAGATCGACCAGATCACCACCGCCAGCATCAACCCCACGATCGTCCGTGCCTCCCACACCGCTCGACGACGATCATGCTCAGGAATCAGATCTCGCGCATCAGCATCGAGGCCCAACACAGCGTGACGAGCCAATCTCGTGATCAATCTCGCTGAGCCTTCGATGTGGGTGAACATCCATGCGGCCCTCCAGAGGCTGGTTGGTCGCGGATAGGCGATCTCAGCATCACGACCCACGATGATCGTGTCGGTGTGATGACGGTGATGCGACCACCGCCACAGTGTCGGACCGCGCCACAACATGAGACACGCAAGGTTGTAGACGACCTCATTCGCCCAACGAGAACGAAACGCCGTGCCATGTCCGCACTCATGCCACCGTGCATCCGCCGCTCCCCCATAGAGCGCTCCGTAGACCGCGAACGCCGGGATGGCCTGCGCCCAGATCACCCCGTCGACGCCGAGCGACCACCATGCCACCCACGCTGCGACAAGCAACAGGGCGAGCCACAGCACTGTGTCACGCGCAGCTCGGCCATCGCTGCGCTGCTGCAGTTCACGCAGCACACCAGCATCGATGCTCGGCTGGAACCACGCAGCGTCACTGAGACCACGCTCGATCGCAACCGCCGATTCCGGGCCAGTCAGCGAATGATCACGACGGGTCAGGGTCATCGTCGTGCGCCGTCAGACACCGTCAGCGGTCCGGATCGAAATTCTCGAAGTAGCGGCTTGGCGTCGGACCCCGCTGACCCTGATAT
>JAQCGT010000076.1 GCA_027730505.1 Actinomycetota bacterium
GTCGAACCGCATCGCGAACTTCGCTGGGATCGCACCCAACCCTGAGTTCTACGCCATGGGCCGCTGAACGCGCAGTTCGGTACACGACGCCAAGGCGTCAAAGTCACGGTCGTAATGCAACACCGGAACACCGACACGCATCGCCACTGCGGCAACAAGACAGTCCATGTGCGACCGGACCGTGACGCCGCGTCGTCGAGCCGTTCGATACAGCACCGACGCAAATTCAAAGTCGACCGACTGAACCGTCTCTCGTATCGCCCGAGCAAGAAGGCGCTCGAGGGCCGCGAGATGTCGATCGTCACGCGCGCCAGCAAGCACCTCCATCACCACCACATCGCAGGTCACCGCTTTGCCGCCGACGAGATGCTCAACGGTGGCACTGACCGCCGGATCACCATCACGAAGAAACTCGATCCAGGCTGACGTATCGATCATCACCACGGAGTCATCGTTACCGCCGGTCATCTGAACGCATCTCAGCCAACGAACCATCCCAGCCCGAACCGCGCATCTGTCTGGCCTCGTCGAGGTCCATCGGCTCCGCGGCCAGACGTCTCAGCGCGAAGTTGACCGCTTCACGCTTGGTGGCCAGCCCGAATCGGCGCATCACGTGCCTGCACGCATCATCATCGATGTCGATATTGGTGCGACTCATACACCAAGCGTACACCAATAGTGTGTGCGGACAGCGTGGCGTACGATCATCACGTGGACGACGACTCCAAGTCATTCCTCGAGTTCGTGCGCGCCGTCTCCGCCGATGGAAACCTCGACCGCAACGAACGCATCGAGGTGCTCCAACGATTGATCCCCGACGTCGACCGCGACGCCGTCACCCGCTTCAGCGTGCTCCTCGCCCTCTCGGTCACTATCGCCGTGATGGGCCTCGTGACCGACTCGGCCGCTGTCGTCATCGGAGCCATGCTCGTCGCACCGCTCATGACCCCGATCATGGCGTTCTCCGGCGCCGTCGGACTCGGTCTCGCCCGACGAGCTGTGCGCGCCGGAATCATGGTGGCCGCCGGATCGATCGGCTCGGTCGTGCTCGCCGTGCTCATCGCACGATTCATCCCCGACATCGTCCTCGGTGACGAAATCCTCGGCCGCACCAGCCCCGACGTACGAGACCTCATCGTGGCTGTGGCCGCCGGCGCCGCCGGCGCGTACGCCACCGCACGTCCCGAAATCTCCGCCGCCCTCCCCGGCGTCGCCGTCGCCGTCGCTCTCGTGCCACCGCTCGCCACCACCGGCATCCTCATCGAAACAGGCAACTACGTGCTCGCCGAGGGCTCCGCGCTGCTGTTCCTCACCAACCTGTTCGCCATCGCCTTCGTGGCACTCGTCACCCTCTTCGCCACCGGCGTCATCCCCACGGTGAAACTCGCGCTCCGCGACCGACGCATGGCCGCCACCCTCATCGGCATCGTCATCGCCACCATCGTCGTCGCCGTGCCTCTCACCAGTCGCTCCATCGACGCCGTCGCCTCCAGCCGGCAGCAGAACGAGGTGCTCACCGAGATCGACCTCTGGCTCGACGGACGCGACCTCGACGTAACCCAACTCGACATCATCGGCACCCGCGTCACCGTCGAAGTCACCGGTCTCGACGAACCACCCGACGCCTACGACCTGGCCACCCGCCTCGTGCCACTGCTCGGCGTCGACGCCGAGGTGACCGTTCGCTGGGACGCCCGGGCCCAAGGCACCGCATCGGCCGGCACGCCACCAGCAGCCGATCCGGTCGACGTCGCCACCGACGTGCTGCAAACCTGGGTGGACGAGACCGCCGCAGCCGGCATCATCCTCGAACTGCTCGATGTGAACGTCGACGGAGGGCGAGTGGACGCTGTGGTCACCGGACCCGTCGCCCCACCGGCATCACCTGGACTACCCGACCTCGTCGCCCAGGCGATCGGTGCCGAAGTGACGCTGTCGGTGCGATGGATTCAATCGTTCGACCCGACGCTCGCCGCCGAGGCTCCTGCCGACCGCATCACCCGAATCGTCGATGCCTGGATCGGGGCGAGAACCAGTGTGCGGGCCATTGCCGCCGATGTCACCGGGTCGGACAACACCGGCTGGAACGTGCTCGTCGACCTCGCCGCCGATGGCACACCGCTCGGTCTCGGCACCCTCCACGACACGTTGCGAACCGCGCTGCCTGGGACAGTCACCGTGACCGTGCGGACCCTGCCACTCGAGGTGGTTGACGGCGCCGACACCGCCGTACCGGTGCCCCTCGACCAACTGGGCTGATCAATCAGCCAACCGGACCCCGGGCTCGGCTAGGGAGCGATGAGGGGCAACGCCAGATCGAGGTCCACGCCCGACTCGGTCAGCACCGTCACCAACACCTCGCCATCGAGCGCACCGTCGTCGAACACCACGAGCATGCGGCTCGACGCACCGGCCAACACCGAATCGACGCCCCACGCACCAAAGGCCTCAGTCAGTCCCGACGACCCATCGCTGATCGTGCGCGCCCGATGCACTGCCGCGAACCCGAACACGCTGAGTGCCTCATCAGCCGCCGTCACATCGAACAACACCGACACCCGGCCAGCCGCCGTTCGATAGGCCGACGCGATCCGGCCCTGCACACCCTCAACCACCGAGACCGGACCCGCCTCGCGCACGAGCGAATCGATCGACACACCGTTCACCGAGAACGACCGCACCAGACCCTCATCGTCGAACACCGCATCGGCGTAGACCACGTCGACCGGAGGCACCGACTCGGTCGTCGTGGTCGTATCGAGAACCGTCGTGTCGGTCACCGTTGACTCAGCAGGCGTTGACGTCGTCGTGCTCGACGCCTCAGGCAAGATCACCTCCGCTGCGAGTGCCGCCACGGTCGCCTGGTGCGCCACCAACACCGCAGCCGGCGACCCGGGCGTTACCAACGACGACGCCGAGGCCAACACCGCCGCATCGCCCGACCCGAGCGCGGCAAACAACTCCGCCGACACCTCGAGAACCCGTCCCGCATCCGTCGTCGACACCACCACCGAGGTGGTCGCCGGCACCGTCGTTGCTGCCACCGTGGTCTCTGTTGCCGTGTCATCACCACCGAACACCCCACACGCTGATGCCCCGAACACGACTACGAGCAGCGTCAGCGCCCCCGCTAGCGAACGTCGACGAGACACCGTCACCACCTCAACGCGCGGTCGGCATATCGAGACTCGCACCCGACGGTGTGCCCGACTCGGGCCACCGCTGCGTGACCACCTTGGCTCTCGTGTAGAACTCGACGCCCTCCGGACCATGCATGTGATGCTCGCCGAACAGCGAGTCCTTCCAACCGCCGAACGAGTGATACGCCATCGGCACGGGAACCGGCACATTCACACCGACCATGCCGACATGCACACCGCGTACAAACCGCCGCGCCGCACCACCGGAGTTGGTGAACACGGCGGTGCCGTTCCCATATGGGTTTGCGTTGATCAGATCGATCGCCTCGTCGACATCGCCGGGACGCAACACCGACAGCACCGGCCCGAAGATCTCATTCGTGTAGACGTCCATGTCGGTGGTCACACGATCGATCACCGTCGGACCGACGAAGAAGCCATTCTCATGACCGGGAACGACAAGGCCACGACCATCCACCCGGATCTCCGCGCCCTGGGCTTCACCCGAACCGA
Organism: Actinomycetota bacterium; assembly: GCA_027730505.1. GTDB lineage: Bacteria > Actinomycetota > Acidimicrobiia > Acidimicrobiales > Ilumatobacteraceae > Casp-actino5. The sequence goes on from JAQCGT010000076.1 coordinate 3,654, forward strand.
TGAATCCGACGATGCGATCACGGCTCTCGGGTGTGACGATCGGGCCCATCTCGCTCGACACATCACGACCAGGCCCCACCTTCACCGCACGGGCCTGAGCATCGAGCAGCTCCATGAGTTGATCACCGGCCGAACCAACCGCCAGCGCCGCTGAAATCGCCATGCAGCGCTCACCAGCAGAGCCGAATGCCGCCGCAGCGAGATGATGGGCCGCGAACTCCATGTCTGCATCGGGCAGCACGATCGCGTGATTCTTCGCACCTCCGAGCGCCTGCACTCGCTTGCCGTTCGCCGTCGCACGCCCGTGCACATACTTCGCGATCGGCGTCGACCCGACGAACGACACCGCCGCGATGTCAGGATGATCGAGGATCGCATCCACGGCGACCTTGTCACCGTGCACCACGTTGAACACGCCATCGGGCAGACCCGCCTCGGCCCACATCTCGGCCAACAGCATCGACGCCGATGGGTCGCGCTCAGACGGCTTCAACACGAAGCAGTTGCCGGTAGCGATCGCTATCGGGAACATCCACATCGGCACCATCGCCGGGAAGTTGAACGGCGTTATCCCCGCCACCACACCGAGTGGTGACCGGAACGTGAACGAGTCCACATCGGTCGACACCTGATCCGAATACCACCCCTTGGCCAACGTCGGGATCGAACACGCGAATTCGATGACCTCGAGACCGCGCTGCACCTCACCGGCTGCATCCGACAGCACCTTGCCGTGCTCGTCGGTGATCAACGCCGCTAACTCAGCGGCGCGGGCATTGACAATCTCGCGGAACGCGAACAGCACCTTGACCCGTGTCGAGATCGACGAGTCACCCCACGTCTCGAACGCGGCAGCAGCCGCCTGCACCGCGGCGTCAACATCGCTCGGTTCGGCGAGCAGCACCTCGGCCTGACGATCACCCGTCGCCGGGTTCCACACCGGCGATGTCCGAGTCGACGAACCCGTGGTGCGCACACCACCGATCCAATGGGGAATGGTCGCAGCGATCGACATGCCCGTCACGTTACGACGCACACCGGCACCACGACGACCCCCCATTCGTTGACCCGACCTCACCCCCTCGCTACGGTCCGCCCGTGGCCGAGCGCAACACCCCCGACCTTGCGATCACCCTCGACCGCTACAGCCCGGTGCCGCTCTGGCACCAGATCGCCACCCGACTCGAAGGTGCCATCGCATCAGGCGAACTGCAACGCGGCGATCACCTCGAAAACGAACTCGACCTGTGCGAGCGCTGGCAGGTATCACGGCCGACCGTCCGCAAAGCCATCCAGACGATGGTCGAACGCGGTCTCATGCTGCGCCGCCGCGGCATCGGCACCGTCGTCATTTCCAACAGTGCCCACCGACCCACACGCCTCGCCGACCTCCACGACGACCTCACCGGCCAAGGACGGACACCGAGCACCCGACTGCTCTCCATCGAAACCATTACCCCCGAGCCCGACATCGCCCAAGCGCTCTGGCTCACCGCCCGCTCACGAGTGCTGCACATGGAACGCATTCGCTTTGCCGACGACCGACCACTCGCTCTGATGCGCAACTGGGTGGTCACCGGTCTCGGCGACGGCATCGACACCGACCGACTCGCCACCGACTCGCTCTATGCCGTACTCCGATCAGCCGGCATCCAGCCGTATCGGGCACGTCAACGAATCGGCGCCGTCGCGGCCGACCGTGAGCTGGCGAAGCTGCTCGACGTCGCCGTCGGCGCGCCGCTCATCACCGTGCACCGCGTGATGAGCGATGACACCGGACGACCAATCGAAGTGGGCGAACACCACATCGCCGCCGAACGGCACTCGATGGAGATGACCCTCATCGAAACCTGACGGTGCGAACCCTGCATCGCACCCCCAGACTCTGAGTGAGCCCATGAGCACCAGTCACATCCTCACCCTCATCATCCCCGACGCCCCCGGCATCGTGCATGCCGTGTCAGCAGGACTGCTCGACGTCGATGGCAACATCACCGAGAACGCACAATTCGGGGATCCGGGCTCACACCTGTTCTGTCTGCGCACCGTGGTGGAGACCCCGTCCGATGACCCCGCCGTCGTCGACGCTGCCGTACGCGCACGTCTCGCCGCCGCCGGCCACACGAACGGCATCCGGCTCAACGTTCGGCGCGCCGATCACCGACCGCGCGTGCTGATCATGGTGTCGAAATTCGATCACTGTCTTGTCGACCTGCTGTATCGCTGGCGCAACAACATGCTGCCCATCGACATCCCCGCTGTCGTCGCCAACCACCCCGACGCCGCCGACACCGCCGAGCGCTACAACATCCCGTTCCACCATCTGCCCGTCACCCCCGACACCAAAGCCACACAAGAAGCCGAGGTGCTGCGCATGGTCGACGAACTCGACGTCGACCTCGTGGTGCTCGCCCGATACATGCAGGTGCTGTCAAACGACATGTGTCATGCCCTCGAAGGTCGGGTCATCAACATCCACCATTCGTTCCTACCCGGATTCAAAGGGGCCAAGCCCTACCACCAGGCGCACGCCCGCGGGGTGAAGATCGTCGGTGCCACCGCACACTTCGTGACAGCCGACCTCGACGAAGGTCCGATCATCGAACAAGACGTCACCCGCGTCACCCATGCCCACACCGCCGAACAGATCGTCGCCCTCGGACAAGACACCGAACGCCTGGTGCTGGCCCGCGCCGTGCGAATGTGGGCCGAAGACCGTGTATTGCTCATCGGTGACCGCACCGTCGTCTTCGACTGAGCGTCAGTAACTGCGCGGCAGGCCAAGCACCGACTGGGCGATGAAGTTCAGGGTCATCTCCTGGCTCACCGGAGCCAGGCGCTGAAGGCGAGCCTCGCGCCAAAACCGCTCCACCTGATATTCGGTCGCATATCCGAGACCGCCGTGGGTCTGCACCGCACGGTCGGCAGCGTCGAACGCCGCCTCAGCAGCCAGATACTTCGCCGAGTTCGCCTGCTCAGCGCAGTCAAGACCCGCGTCATACCGCCACGCGGCTTCCAGCATCATGAGATACGCCGCCCGCAGACGGATGTGCGCATCGGCCAGCGGATGGGCGATCGCCTGGTTCGCTCCGATCGGCCGCTCGAACACCACGCGTTCACCGGCGTAGCCCACCGCACGACGCAACGCCACCTCACCGATCCCACACGACATCGCCGCCAACAGAATCCGCTCCGGATTCAAGCCATGCAAGATGTGCTGAAAGCCGCGGCCACGCTCACCCACCAGCCGCCAACCCTCCACCGGCAACTCGTCATACGCCACCTCACACGACGCAACCGCATTGCGACCCAACTTCGGGATCGGCCGAATATCGACATACTTCGGATCGAGATCGGCGAGGAACAGACTCAACCCACCGAAGCGTGCTGAACCAGTCGCGCCCTCGGGCACCTCATCGGTGCGGGCCAGCAACAACACGACCTCGCTCTCGAGCGCCTTCGACGTCCAGATCTTGCGACCCGATACGACGAACCCACCCATGCCGTCGTCAACCGCCCGAGTCGCAATACGGCTCGTGTCGGTGCCCGCATCGGGCTCGGTCACCCCGAACGCCACATGCAGATCACCCGTCGCAGCGCGCGGCAGATACGTGTTCTTGAGTTGCTCGTTGCCGAACTTCACCACCGGGTTCAGCCCGAACATCGTGAGATGCAACGCCGTCGACCCGTTCATCGCCGCACCCGATGCCGCCACCCGGTTCAACACCAACGCGCCCTCGGTGATCCCACGGCCGCCACCGCCATAGGCCTCAGGAATGCAGATGCCGACCCAACCACCCGAAGCCATCGCTGAGTAGAACTCCCAGGGGAACCGATGCTCAGCATCGCACGACGACCAGTAGTGATCGTCGAAATCGGCACACACCCGGTCGACGCCCTCGATGATCGCCAGATGATCCTCGTTCGGTGAGAAGTCCATCGGCAACGAGTCTCCCACGGCCGCCCACCTTGTCGACGAGGCGACGAGCTCAAACTAAGGTCTCCCAGCGTGAGCACCGTCACCGAAGCGATGAGCGACCGAGACCGCTCGCGGCATCGCATGGTTATGTTCGAACTCGAACGACTCGGTTGGAGCCACGGGTCCGAGGTCCCGCCGGTGATCGCAACCAGCATGATCATCGGAGACCGAGTGCTCGGCGGCATCATCGCCGTCGGCGACCTCACCACGGTCGAGGTGTGGGACACCGCCGACGACAACGGTCTCGTGCCCGACGCCACGCTGCGGACCCACGACCCGGTCGTGCGCACCGCGCTCCACCCGGCACTCAATCGTGTGGTGTCGGCGACCGTGGTCGACCTCACCAACACACCGATGGTCGACACCGGAACAGCAGTCATCCATTCGCTTGCCGCAGCATCCGTCGCCCACCTCCGATCCTGCGAAGGCGCTCTGCCATGAACAGACAGTTCACAGTGTTCAAATTGTGCGCTTGTTGTGCTGGGGCGATCATCATCAACGAACGTCGCTGTTGCGCCGTCGACGTCTAAGCGCGTTCTGAACGAAAGCAGGTGCTCTAATGACCATTCGCCACACCGACAAGACACGTGACACAGAGCGGGTTGGGGTTGATCAGGGTGAAGTGACGTTCGATGGCGGTGAGCAGGTCGCAACGGGCACACGACGCACGCTCGCCACGTTGGTCCAAGCCCGGCTGGACGTCTCTCAACCATCAGACCTACACGAACTCGAAGCCGAACGACTCGCCGCCGACTTCGTCTCAACCACCCACGGCCGGTCCGGACACGTCTCCCAGCCAGCGCCCACCGCGCTCGCTCGCAGCACAGGCCAAGGCCTCGACACCACCGGCAGCGGACTCACCACCACCGACGAAACCGCCCACGCCATCAACGCAGCCAGTGGCGGCGGACACGGCCTTCCCGACGGCACCCTCAACAGTTTCGAACAGTTCTTCGGCACCGACCTGTCCGGTGTGCGGATCCACGCCGGCGGTCAAGCCGACACGCTGTGCCGTTCGATCGAAGCCCAGGCATTCACCAAGGGCAACGACGTGTTCTTCGCATCCGGGCAATACGCCCCCGGCACCGCCGGCGGTGATCATCTCCTCGCCCACGAACTCACCCACGTCGTCCAACAAGGCGCGCCAGCGATCAGTCGGATCTGGTCTCTCGACCCCCGCAAATGGGGCAAAACCGAAGAAGAGATCGAACAAGAAAAGAAAGACGCCTTCGTCGCCAAAATGGAACAGCGCGAAGCATCGATGGAACACACCACCATCAACCCCTTGTACGCCGACGACGCCGACGAAGAGCAGGGTCCCACCCCTGATGGCTCTAACAAAAAGGAATCCGACGACACCCGACTCGCTAAGAACGTGGAGAACGTGACCCAGTCTCTTTCTGCCGGGGGCAAGACCACGACTGGCGGCCTACGGGTCGACGCACTCGAGAAAGGCAAGCTGAACGAGTTCGGCTACAAAGATCTGGGTCCGAACCAGTCACCCGAAGTGCTGGCAAAGGAATCCGCGGCGGCGGTTGGCGGTTCCCTCGTCGGTCTCTTCGTCGACCTCGCCGCCTTCGTGAAAGCCCTCGAGTCTGGTTCGTACACCGACAAGGTCGAGAAGGCCGTCACGGCGCTCGAATCAGCGATCTCCACGACCAGCGCTGCGCTGAAAGTGGCAGCAGGGGCGGGTAGCGTCGCCGGCCAACTCGTTCCCGGTCTCGGTCTTGCCGCATCCGTGATCTCCATCGCCCGGAAAGCCGTCCGCTTCTACTACATGAACAAAGGCGCCGCGCTGATGGAAGAGGCGGCCAAAGAGAAAACGACGGCGACATCCGCAGAATCCTCCGACTTCGCCCTCGCAGCCGGCACTATCGGTGCCAGAGCTAAGCGACAGCGCAACATTGAGATGGCCCAAATCGTCGGTGACCTCGTCATCGCAGCCGGCCAGATCACCGCGCTCACTGGGGTCGGCGGCCCATGGGGGGCCGCCGTCTCAGCAGCTGGCGTCTTCATCAAGGGCGGCACGGCCCTGGTCACCCAGATCGCGAGATGGGTAGAAGCAGAGCAGACCAAACAGGCCCGAGACCGCGTCGCCAACGCCGAGGCGGCATTAAAAGACGCAGAGAAAAAGAAGGACTCACCAGAGGAAATCAAAGAAAAGCAGGATGAACTCACCGAAGCCAAGCGTGCCCAACTTAAGGTCGATGCGTACGAGGCCACACGAGAAGTACTGAAGCGGGCAGTGCAGCCCGGACCCGATGGTAAAGCCGACCCAGTTGCCGTCGCGAAGCTCAACCCGTTCGGCCTGCGCGTCGACAAGGTGCAGCAATACATCGACTCAGGTGGCAACCCACAGCTCTTCGATGAGATGGCCAACTCAATCGTGCGGTACATCGGCTCCTCACCCGATCCGCTCACCTGGTACGAGTCACTCCGAGGAATCGGCCTCGCGCTCGGCTCGGCAGCCAAAAAAGGCGGCCGGGTTATCGCCGGCGTCGCCACGCTCGGCCTCTCGGAACTATTCATCAGAACGTTCGGAAAGAAGCCTCCGACAGTGACCCTCGACGTGCTCTCGAGCCAGAAGGAGATCATCGGCGCCGTCGATACCGCCATTCGACCCCTGCTCACCTCAACGATGCTCAAAAATGCCAAGGGGGGTGTCACCACGGTCGAGGCCATCAAGAAAGCGCTCGAGAAGGTCCTGGAGAACCCGGTCAAGCAGTTGCGCGCAATGTTCAACCCAGGCGACGCCAAGGGAACCAACTATGCCGGCAAGGCCGCCGAGAACGACCGACACGTCATTGAATACGTCGGCATCCTCCTCAAAGCCATGACCTATCCACCAGGCATCCATTGTCAGGGCTACGACCACGATGGGAAGGTGCTCTTGCGTTCAGGGCGAGAGCGCAGCAACGCCGTGACCGGTCGTCCGGTGCGAGAGCGCAGGAACGCCGTGACCAGTCGTCCGGCCTGACGATTCGGATGATGTGTCATGCGTGAACAACAATCACTGACACGTGACACAGAGCGGGTTGGGGTTGATCAGGGTGAAGTGACGTTCGATGGCGGTGAGCAGGTCGC
>JAQCGT010000077.1 GCA_027730505.1 Actinomycetota bacterium
AACGAACGGCGCAACTCAGCGGCGACCATTCGACTCCGAGACGTCGCTGCCACAGGGGGCCACTATGGTCGCGGGCGAATGGCGACGCTTAGGTTCAGTTTCGGCACGATGGGATCGGGCAAGAGCACCCTTGCTCTGCAGATCCACCACAATCTGTCGTCGCGCGAGATGTATGGCTTATTGCTCACCTGTCTCGATCGTGAGGGTAATCAGGTGACGAGCCGACTTGGGGTGCGGGCGCCGGCCATCCACGTCGAGCCCGACCTCGATCTTCACGAACTCGCCGTTCGACATTGGCCGCTGCACTACTTGGTCTGCGACGAGGTGCAGTTCTATTCGCCCGAGCAGTGCGACCAGTTGGCCCGGGTGGTCGATGACATGGAGGTCGACGTGTACGCCTTCGGGTTGATCACCGACTTCCGGGGCATTCTCTTTGACGGAACGAGGCGCATGCTCGAGGTCGCCGATGAGCGCGTGCCACTCCAGGTGGAGGCCCGCTGTTGGTGTGGGGCGAGGGCCACGCATAACGCCCGTGTCGTGAATGACTTCGTCGTTTATGAGGGCGAGACGGTGGTGGTTGGCGACACGGTTGCGCCTGGTACGCAGAAGATGTTCGGCGATGTCGTTCGGTACGAACTGTTGTGTCGACGCCACTTCCGCAGCGGCGATGTCGGATCGTGATCAGCCTTCGATCTGGTTCGGCCTGACCAGTCGCAGGGCTGCCGCCGCCACGGCGATACCGGATGCTCGTCCGACGAGCGCCCCGAGGTCAGCGAGAGGGTCGGCGTAGCGGAATGGGATGCCACCGATTCCAAGAAGGGCGAGTCCGATCACGATGATGGCGACGCCGCCGACCGTTCGTCCGAGACGGACGAGCCATCGATCGCCTGGGCGGTCGTCGGGGTGCACCGGCGCCATGACGATGCGAGCGATCGCAACGCATAGCGCAGCAACCGCCAACATGGAGATGTTTTGCGGGAGCGACACGAACGAGATGATTTCGACCCGCTGCCCCCACACGCCATCTTCGAAACTCGATGTCGAGATCGCTGCCGCTCGTCGCAGTTCGATGGCGATGATCCCGATATACGAGCTGAGGAAGCACCAGCCGGCGACCATCAACGTGCGCGCCCAACCGAGTCGGTCGTGATCGGTCACGGTTGGCTCAGTTCCAGGCGCAGGCGAGACGCTTGATGCCGTTGATGAAGTTGCTCTGCAGATAGTCGGGTTCACCGACCGATCGGAGGTTAGGGAGGCGTCGGTGCAGTTCGTCGAAGGCGATGGTGAGTTCCCGTCGGGCGAGGTTGGCGCCGAGACAGAAGTGTGGTCCGCCTGCGCCGAAGCCGACCTGTTGGGGCTGGAGAGCGCGGGTCACGTCGAACCGGTCCGGATCGGTGAACACACGCTCGTCACGGTTCGCGCTCGAGTAGAAGAGCACCACCTTGTCGCCAGCGTGGAGTTGCTGGCCGCCGAGTTCGGTGTCGGCGGTGACGGTCCGTCGAAAGTGGATGACCGGCGTAGCGAGTCGCACGATCTCCTCGATCGCCGTACGAGAGTGGGCGTCGTAGTCGGCGAACCAGAGTTCGCGCTGATCCACATTCTCGGTGAGCGCCTTCAGTCCATGGGTCAGGGCATTGCGGGTGGTTTCGTTCCCGGCGACCACGAGAAGAATGAAGAATGATCCGAATTCCTGTGGGCTCAGACGGTCACCGTCGACCTCGGCCGCCATGAGTGCCGAGGTGATGTCATCTCGGGGATCGGCCCGGCGGCTCTCACCGAGCGCCTGTGCGTAAGCGAAGATCTCGAGCGAGACTTCCATCAGGCGCTCATAGGTGCCGCCGAATTCGGGGTCGCTGGCGCCAAGGATCGTGTTGGTCCACTCGAACACCGAGGCATAGTCCGACTCGGGGATGCCCATCATCTCGCAGATGATCTCGAGGGGGAGCGGGCCGGCGAATTCGTGCACGAAGTCGGCAGTGCCGTCCGGGTTGGCGGCCACCATTCGGTCGATGATCTCGATGCACTTGGCACGGATGAGATCCTCAAGGTCGGTCACGTGCCGGGGGGTGAACCCCTTCGACACGATGGAGCGCAGGCGGAAGTGCTTCGGATCGTCCATGTTGATCATCGAGCCGTAGAACTCGTTGAGCTCTTGCGGAAGGTCGACGATGTTCGAGCCCTGGCCGGAACAGAACAGTTCGGGATTTCGACTGGCGGCCCACACATCGTCATAACGGGTGACGGCGAAATAGCCAGGTCCTGGTGGGAACGGTGACCCTTCCAAGAATCGCTCGGGGTACTTGGGCAGACCTGGGGTGTCTCGCAGTGTTCGGAACGCCTCGATTCGCTCTGAACGGGGTGCGACCCAGAACGCCATCTGAGAGATATCGGGCAGGCCAGCGGGTGGGTCGAAGGCGATCTCGGACATGTTTGGAGCGTAGATGGCCCATAGGGTTGGCAGGGTGCTGAGCAACGATCAGATCGAACGAGCGCTCGTTATCACCGCCCACCCCGATGACGTCGACTTCGGTGCTGCCGGGACGGTCGCAAAACTGACTGACGACGGGGTGTCGGTGACCTACTGCGTGGTGACCGACGGCCAGGCCGGCGGGTTCGACGACACCATCCCCCGGGTCCAGATGGCGTCGATCCGGCGTGAGGAACAGACCCGAGCGGCCAACTGCGTAGGGGTAACCGAGTTGATCTTCCTCGGCTTGATGGACGGATCGGTGGAGGCAGGTCTTGATCTGCGACACACGTTGTCACGCGTGATTCGAGAGGTACGGCCGACAGTGGTGATCACCCAATCGCCGGAACTCAATCTGAAGCGAATCTACGCAAGTCACCCTGATCACCTGGCGGTGGCCGAGTCGGCGATCGCAGCGGTATACCCCGATGCCCGCAACCCCTATGCATTTCCAGATCTGTTGACCTCGGGTCTCGAGCCATGGAGTGTGGATGAGGTCTGGGTGATGGGCCATCATCGCCCGGATGCACATGTCGACATCTCGGCATCGTTCGCCCGCAAGATCGAGGCGTTGCTGTGCCACGCCAGTCAACATCCGGATCCTGCCCGCATGGTCGAGCGTGTCAGCGAGTGGAACGCGGGACTGGCGATCGAGGCGGGTTTCGGTGACGGCTCGTACGCAGAGGGATTTCTCGTCGTCGACACTCGCTGAACCCCGATTCGGGTGCGTTGGTGGACCTCCCCGCTCGCTAGGGTTCGGCCCATGACCGAAGCAGTGATCGTCGCAACCGCCCGTAGCCCGATCGGCCGAGCCGGAAAGGGCTCGCTCGTTTCAATTCGCCCCGATGATCTGTCAGCTCAGATCGTCCGTGCGTTGATGGCGAAGGTTCCGCAGGTGAAGCCCTCTGATGTTGAGGACCTCCTCATGGGTTGCGGCCAGCCAGCTGGAGAGCAGGGCTTCAACATTGCCCGAATCACTGCACTTTTGGCGGGCCTCGACGATTGCCCCGGTGTGACGGTGAACCGCTATTGCTCGTCGTCGCTGCAGACCATCCGGATGGCGGCTCACGCCATCAAGGCGGGCGAAGGCGACTGCTTCATCGCTGCTGGTGTCGAAATGGTGTCGCGCTACGGCGCGGGTGCGAGTGACACGGCCCCCAACCAGATCTTCGCTGCTCCCGGTGAGCGCACGGCTGCCCGCTCGCAGGGTGGCCAGGGCGCCTGGACCCCGCCGAATGGTCTCCCCGATGCCTACATCGCCATGGGTCAAACGGCAGAGAACGTGCGCGAGGTTGAGAATGTGACCCGTCAGGAGATGGACGAGTTCGCAGCGCTCAGCCAACAGCGTGCCGTGGCCAGCGTTGAGAACGGCTTCTGGGCCGACGAGATCACTCCGGTGACCCTCCCCGACGGCACGGTGGTGTCGGCCGACGACGGCCCTCGTCCTGGAACGACGGCTGAGGGTCTTGCGGGTCTGAAGCCAGCGTTCCGTCCCGATGGCGAGATCACCGCCGGGAACGCCTGTCCGCTCAACGACGGCGCAGCTGCCGTGATGGTGATGAGTGAAACCAAGGCGGCCGAACTCGGGATTACCCCGCTGGCGCGCATCGTGTCGTCGGGCGTGAGCGGTCTCAACCCTGAGATCATGGGTCTCGGCCCGGTCGAAGCAAGTCGTCAAGCCCTGGCGCGTGCTGGCATGACGATTGACCAGATCGACCTTGTTGAGATCAACGAGGCGTTCGCCGCACAGGTGGTTCCCTCGGCCAAGCACCTCGGCATCCCGATGGAGAAGTTGAACGTGCACGGTGGCGCCATCGCCGTCGGCCACCCCTTCGGTATGACCGGTGCTCGCATCATGACGACGCTCATCCACGGTCTTCAGGTGACGGGTGGCCGCTACGGGTTGGAGACGATGTGTGTTGGCGGCGGCCAGGGCATGGCCATGATTGTCGAGCGCGTCTCGTGAGACTGCGCCCCGGTCGTCAGCGGCTGGGGCGCTCAAATCGTCGGGGGAGATCGGCACGGACCAGCACCCCTGACTCACAAACCTGGACCCGAAGCACGTAGGGCTGTCCAGCCGATGAGAGTTCGGCCAGCGCGTAGCCCGTTCCGGTCATGTCCCGAACGCCGGTGCCGAGTGGCGACAGGTCTTCCACTTCAAGTCCTGCCTGTTCGGCTTCGGCCACCCAGAGGTGGACGAGCCCTTGTCTCAGCGATGGATCGTCGATCAGATCTGTGCCGCCGAGTTCGAGGCTGACGGTCGTGATGCTCACCAGGTCGAGCTGATCGACGTGAACCACGGTGTCGCATCGCAGGTGGCCGTCAAACATCACCACCACACGGCCTTCGCGATCTGGTCGCCCGCCGACGAATCCGTACAGGGTCACCGGAAGGCCGCTGTCATCGGTGGTGTGCCGGCGGACGCGGTCCCCTGGTCTGAAGGTGACATCGTCGATGGTCATTCGGAGACCTCGGCGAGCACGGCGTCGGAGAGTTCGCGCCAGGACCTGACGGCGGTGTCGGACCACCGGTCGAAGGGGAGGTCGGTGAGTGCGACAAGACCCACGTCGGCGATGGGGTCGACCCACAGCATCGTCCCGGCACCGCCGAAGTGTCCGAACGTCTGAGGCGAGTTTGTTCGACCCATCCAATGAGGGCTTTTGTCCCCATGGATCTCCACCCCGAGCCCCCAAGGGCATGGCCGAAAGCGACCCACTCCCGGAACGACACCCCCGAGGTCTGGGTACTGGATTCGGGTCATTTCGGACCAGGTGGTCGCTGCGATGAGGGTTGGCTCGAGGAGTTCGCTGATGAAGCGTGTCAGGTCGGCCACCGTGCTCCAGAGGCCGTGGGCCGGTGAACCTTTCAACTCCGTCGATGCCATGCCGAGTGGGTCGAGCACTGCCTCGGCGAGATATGTGCCGAATTCGATTCCTGTTCGAGACGCCACTTCTTCGGCGGCGATCTCGATACCGGTGTTCGAGTAGATGCGACGCTCGCCGAGCGCTGCGATCGGTTCCCGCCCGTCGAATGGAAGTCCTGATGCGTGAGCGAGCAGGTGTCGCATCGTTGCGCCCGTCGGTGCCGGCACCGACACGGGCTGGTCGAGATCGATGCTGCCCTCTTCGACAGCGATCATCATGGCAAACGCACTGAGTGGTTTGGTGATCGACGCGATGCGGAACGAATGCTCGATGTCTCCGTGCGTGACCGAGACTGTGGGTGAGTCAGGAGTTCGGCGGACGGTTACTGCGCCGGCGGCTGTCGGAGCCGGCCAGGTGTCGATCCGGTCGAGAGCTCCCATGATCGGTCGTCAGCGGTCGGTGGGGCCGATGGCCTGAATGCTCTCGGCGGTGCGGAAGGCGAGGTCGAGTCCCTGCCGGGCGTTCAGCCTCGGGTCGCAGACCGTTTCGTACCGGTGATCGAGATCAGCATCTCCGATGGCGTCACCGCCGCCGAGGCACTCGGTGACGTCGTCGCCGGTGAGCTCAACGTGGATACCGCCTGGCCACGTACCTTCCGCTCGGTGGGCCCTGACGAACCCCTCGATCTCGGCAATCACGGCGTCGAAGTGCCGGGTCTTGCGTCCGGTCTCCGACGTGAACGTGTTGCCGTGCATCGGGTCGCACGCCCAGACCACCGGGTGACCTGACTCTTTCACGGCACGCAGGAGCGGACGAAGCCGTTCCTCCACGATGTCGGCACCCATCCGGCTGATCAGCGTGAGTCGTCCGGGGATCATGGCCGGGTTGAGGGCCTCGCACAGGGCGATTACCTCTTCACCGGTCATCGATGGTCCGACCTTGCAGCCGATCGGGTTGCCCACACCACGGAGGAATTCGATATGGGCACCGTCGAGTTCGCGTGTGCGCTCGCCGATCCAAAGCATGTGAGCTGAGCAGTCGTACCAGTTGCCGGTGGTGGAGTCGCGCCGGGTGAGTGCCTCCTCGTAACCGAGCAGGAGGGCCTCGTGGCTCGTCCACACATCGACTTCGCGGAGGTTGGCATTCGAGTCGGTGTCCATGCCGATGGCATTCATGAATCTGAGCGCCCGGTCGATCTCGGTCGCCATGTGGTCGTAACGCTGACCTTCAGGGCTCGATGTGACGAATTCCTGGTTCCATGCGTGAACCCGGTCGAGAGCGGCGAAGCCTCCCTTGGTGAAGGCCCGCACGAGATTCAGCGTGGACGCTGACTGGTGGTACGCCTGGACGAGCCGGTCGGGATCGGGGATTCGTGCCGCTTCAGTGGCTGCTGCGTCATTGACGATGTGCCCGCGAAACGATGGGAGCTCGAGGTCGCCGACCTTCTCGGTGTCGGACGATCGGGGCTTTGCGAATTGGCCGGCGATGCGCCCGACCTTCACCACCGGAACTCCCATCGAGTAGGTCAGCACCACGGCCATCTGGAGGATGACACGCAACTTCTCTCGGATGTTGTCGGCTGAGAACTCTTCGAAGCTCTCTGCGCAGTCACCTGCTTGAAGCAGGAAAGCATTACCGGCGGCGACTCTGGCGAGACTCGTTTGGAGAGATCGTGCCTCTCCCGCGAACACCAGCGGCGGCATCGCGGCGATCTGCTTCAGCGCACGGTCATAGCCGGCCTCATCGGGCCACGTGGGCTGTTGCTTGATTGGACGCGAACGCCACGAGGAGGGGCTCCACTGGTTCGACATGTGTCCCGATGCTATCGGTGGGGGTGCGAACCGCTGCCGCTCGCGAAAGAGGCGGCTGGTCTCCCAGCCGCCTCAATCACTTCGTTCTGTCCGTTCAGACGCTGAGGATGTCCTCTGCGTCGTCACGCAAACCGGCAACGGCTCGGCTGACGAGACGACGAGCCGCTTCAGCGGTGACGCCGAGGCTCTCACCGACCTCGCGGAAGCTCTTACGCTCGCCATCGAGAAGCCCGAACCGCGCCTCAACGGCGTAACGGGCGCGCGGGTCGAGCGTGCCGAGCAGTTCGTCGAGCAGATCGGACTCGACACCAACCATCACGGCGTCCTCTGGGGTGGGGTCGCCGTTGGCCATCAGGTCGCCAAGGGTGGCGTCACCGTCGTCGCCGACGGTCTTGTCGAGGCTGACCGGTGTGGTGAGTCGGTGAAGTTCAGCGTTCGCCTGGTCGAGGGTCTCACCGTCGCCCGATGCTTGACGAAGTGCGGCGCGCAGGCTCGCTGAGCGGTCACCGGGAATACGGATGAGGCTGGCCTTCTGGTCGAGCGCACGGCCGATGGCCTGGCGGATCCAGAAGGTGGCGTAGGTCGAGAACTTGAAGCCGCGGCGCCAGTCGAACTTGTCGACCGCATGCTCGAGTCCGAGGTTGCCTTCCTGGATCAGGTCGAGCAGGTCCATGCCCTGGGGCAGGGGGTAGCGGCGGGCGATGGACACGACGAGGCGGAGATTGGAGCGGATGAACCGGTCCTTTGCCTCGGCCGCCGATGCCACCTTGGCTTTGAGTTCGGCGCTGCGCTTGCCGTTGGCGAGTTTTTCAGCTGCCTCGCGACCCTCCTCGATACGACGCGACAATTCGCGTTCGTCTTCGGCGGTGAGGAGGGGCACCTTGCCGATGTCGTTGAGATAGAGGCCGATTGAGTCATTCATGATTAGTGGTATCCAACTTGTGAGGTGTGTGGGGCATTCCCGTCGATAACGTGCTTTCTGGCACATTCATCGGCGGTGATGCCGGAAACTTGAGCACATTCCCACTGATTTCTCGTCGGATGTGCGCCCTCCGGCCGAAGCCGATCGGGCTCATGTGTGATCACATGAGGGGGAACGGTGCGATTCGGGGGGTTATGTCGTGGCCGGTCAACGGGTAGACCCTTTAGACCGGCTCACGACTGTAACACACCTGTCAAGTCCCAACGAGTCGAGCGCAGCCATTGGGCGGTGGGGGCACCTAAGATGAGGGGTCGTGCCGCTTCCGCCCGAACAGCCGCGTCGTGTGGGTGTGTTCGGTGGAACGTTCGACCCCCCACATGTCGGGCATCTCGTGACCGCCGTGAACGTCCGGCACGAACTCGATCTTGACGTGGTGATCATGATGGTCGCCAACATTCCGTGGCAGAAGGACGGCACCCGATTGATCTCGCCGGCTGGTGACCGTCTGGCGATGGTGGAAGCGGCGGTGGCTGAAGTCGACGGGCTCGTGGCCGGGTCGCACGAGATAGCAGCAGGCGGCCCGTCGTACACCGCCGACACGCTTGTGGCGCTTCGGGCCAGCGACCCGCACGTCGACTTGTTCACCATCGTTGGGGCGGATGCGGCGAATGGGTTCGACACCTGGGAGCGTTCAGACGAGGTTGCTGCATTGTCGACCCTGGTGGTCGTTGACCGACCGGGTTCGCGCACCGACCCGCCTCAGCCAGCGACGGGCGAGTGGATTCGTGTCGAAGTCCCCCACCTCGAGGTGTCCAGCACTGACCTGCGGGCGAGGGTTGTCGACGGGCGTCCGCTCGATTTTCTGGTCCCGTCCGCAGTTCGCCAGGTGATTGTGGAGCGCGGGCTTTTCTCGGAGGGCCGATGACGGCGCTTGCGTCACGGCGCCGGTCGCACACGGTGCGGGGGGCAGCGATCGTTGCTGGCGCACTGGTTGTGGCGATGTTGCTCACGGCGGGAGGCGTGGCGACCCTGGCCCGCTCGACAATCGGCGCCGAAGTCGAGACGGGGGCAGCCGTGTCGCCGAGACTGCCGTTTACCGCAACTGCATTCATCGGCCTTGTCGATGATGATGGCGTGCTCCGATCGGCGGCGATGCTGGTTCTCGACCCCGATGGCATCGGTGGGTCAATCGTGCCGGTCGAAGCAACTGCAGACATTGCGTCGAATCGGTCCGTGGAGGTGATTCCCCTCGCTGCTGGGCTCGCGTCGGGCGGAGTTGACCTGTTACGTCTCGATGCCGAGAGTTTGACGGGGGTGTCATTCGATCTCGTGACCGTGCTCGATGCGAGCGAGTTCGCCGAGTTGCTTGAACCCATCGGGCTGGTGAACGTCGAACTCGAAACCGGTGTGTCTGATGACTCGACAGGCCGACGTTGGTCCGCTGGCGCAGCGACGTTGGCGCCAGAGAGCGTGGCTGCGCTTCTGGTCACTCATGCCGATGGCGTGGAGTCCGCATCGCTCGCTCGGCTCCGGGCCGAGATCTGGGACGGTATCGCCGCAGCCGTCGGCGATGGTCTTGACTCGCTCAAGGGCGTATTCGTCACTGGTGAACTCGACCCCCGGGCCGTTCCGGCCACGATCCGCTCTTTCTGGCGCCGCCTGCTCGCTGGCGAGATTGGGTCTCGGCCGTTGCGCGTCGAGCCGCTCGCCCCCGAGCGCGTCCCAACGGGCACCGAAGTCACCTTTCACGACTGGTCAGAAACCCTCCTGGTGTCAGCGCACGTGGCTCCGACGAGAGTGGCGGCCCCGCTCGACGCGGCAACGGTTCGCCTCGTCGTGCCATTCGGACTTGATGACAGCGTCGCAGCTGACCTGACGCCCACCGACATTGCGATTTCGGCGATCGACCGAATGGTGCTCGCCGGGCTCAACGTCATCTCGGTGTCGGTTGCGTTCGACGGGAGTTCAAGCGTCACGCCACCCGAAGCCACGCAGGTCTGGGTCGGGGACGAGGCGAGGGTGACCGACGCAGCCGCATCGTTCGCGTTGCTCGTTGGCGATGTGACGGCGCTGGTCGGCGACTATCGCATCGACGGTGTTGACGTGATCATTGTGCTCGGTCGGGACTTCATCGATGACCTTGACCGTGACATCCGGCCGTTTCTCGAGGGGTCGATCTTCGAGGCTGACCGCGGTTGATGCCGATACCGTGCCCGAAATGACCGACGTCGACCCACGAACTCTCGCGGTGGCTGCCGCCCGCGTCGCCGACGCGGAGAAGGCGACCGACGTCAAAGTGCTCGAAGTCGGCGATGTGCTCGGTGTGACCGAGTTCTTCGTGATTGCCGGTGCGTCGAACCGACGCCTCGTTCGCCGCCTGGTCGACGCAATCGAGGCCGGCTGCCGTGATCAGACCGGCCGATCGCCGGTGCGGACCGAGGGGGCGAGGGAGCAGCAATGGGTGTTGCTCGATTACGGCGACGTGGTGGTGCACCTGTTCCTCGATGAGATCAGGGACTTCTACGAGATCGAACGTCTCTATCGAGACGTGCCCGTGATCGACTGGTC
>JAQCGT010000004.1 GCA_027730505.1 Actinomycetota bacterium
GAGATGGTCGAGACGGCGGGCAGTCGCCTCAGGATCGGCGGCGCGGGCCTGGCTCGCGAGCCGCTGGAGCAGTGTCGTCGGCATTCGCATCGATCCGGCCGGCGTCCGGCCCGATCTGAGTCGATCGAACGCGTCGGACATCGACCCGTGCAGGCAGATGTCGAGGAGCCGGCGCCGCGACATCGATCCCAGTCCGGCGAGTACGGCTCCAGCGACTCGGTCGTCGGTCATGCGGCGCCCGCCGGCGCCCGGCGCGAGATCTCGGCGCGCATCGACAACGCCACTGCGACATCCTCCTCCGAAAGCGTCGCTTCAGGTCGACCTGCCAGATCGGCGATTGTTCTCGCCGTGCGTCGAATGCGGTGGTAACCACGCCCCGTGAGTCGACCGCGCTCCATCTCCGAACGTAGACGGGCAGCCGCTGGGGGATCGGGAACCGCCCAACGGTCGAGGTGAGCCGCCTCGAGCGATGCGTTGAGCATGCCTCCTCGCTCGGCTGCCACCATTCGGGCGCGTGCGACCCGCTCGGCGACCACCGCGGTCGGCTCCCCAGTGCCCTCCCCCATGAGTTCGCCCACTGCCGGCCGGGATACCGCAACCCTCAGGTCGAAGCGGTCGAGGAGCGGACCGGAAAGCCGACCGATGTATCGCTGACGGGACCGTTCATCGCACTCACAGGAGCCGGGCGCGCCTCCCTCCCCACATGGGCACGGGTTCGTTGCACCGACCAGTTGGAATCGAGCCGGTAGCGATACGTGATGGTTCACGCGACCGACTGAGATCACACCCGACTCCACCGCCTCGCGCAACGTATCGAGCACGGAAGGAGCGAACTGTCCCATCTCGTCGACGAAGAGCACGCCTCCATGAGCAAGGCTGACCTCACCGGGTCGCATGTGATGTGACCCTCCACCGACCATTGCTGCCGCTGACGACGTGTGATGTGGGGACCGAAACGGCGGTCGACGCACCAAGCCTCCGGCTGGCAATCCCACACCGGCCGCCGAACGCACCATCGTCGCCTCGAGTGCCACCTCCGGGGACAGGTCGGGCAATAGGCCCGGCAGCCGACGAGCCAACATCGTCTTGCCCGATCCGGGCGAACCGACGAGCAGCAGATGATGCCCGCCAGCAGCAGCCACCTCGAGTGCCAACCTGGCCACGGGTTGACCACGGACCTCAGCGAGATCGGGTACCGCGTCGTCATCGTCATCGTTGGCAATCGGTGACGTGGCCTCGGCCCACTCGGCCGAACCTGACAGCGCATCGACCAAACCACGCAACGACGACGCAGCACGCACACGGCCGCTCGATACGACCCGGGCTTCGACCACGCCATCTGGGGGAACGACCCAGTCGTGCTCGGGCAGCACTCCCACCATGGGAGCGATGCCCGGCACATGTCTGATCGACCCGTCGAGACCCAGTTCGCCGACGAAGGCCACTCCAGCAGTGGCATCGGCGGCCAATTGGGATGTCGCAACCAGAACGCCGACCGCAATCGCCAGATCGAGGCCCGATCCGGTCTTGCGGTGCCGTGGCGGCGCCAGATTCACGGTCACCCGACGATCAGGCCACTCCAGTCCGGACGACATGACCGCTGAGCGGACACGGTCACGGGCCTCGCGACACGCTTCATCGGGAAGACCCAGCATCGAGAACCCCGGAAGACCGCGGCCGACATGGACCTCGACCGTCACGGGATGCCCTCTCGCACCGAGCAGTGTCGATGACGGAATGGATGAGATCACCACGACCCCCTCAAAAAGAACAGCTTGGAGGAGGCGAACCCCGATCGGTGACCCCACCCTAGACAGCGGGTGTGTCACACTCCCCCGGTGCCCGACAACCGTCTTCGACGACTCGCGCCAGCACTGATCGCGACGATGGTCATCACCGCCTGTGGTGGCGATGACCCCTCACCAAGCGCTGCTCGCTTCTGCGCCGAAGTCGCCGCAAACCGGTCATCGATCGTGTCACCCACCCTGACCGGAGACATCGATGTCGACGTGGTCGTCGAATTGCATCAACGGCTCCGCTCGCTCGCACCGCTCGCCGTAGCCACCGAGTGGGGTCTGATCACCGAGGCCATCGAAGCGGCAGCAGCGGTTGACGTCGCCGACGTCGACTCGCTTCAGCGCGCCGTCGACGCTGCCTATCGGAGCGAAACAGCGGCGGTCACGGTCGCTGAATGGGTGCTCGCATCATGTGGAGTCGACCTCGGGCCCGTCACGACGATCGTGCCCCACGACCGTCCTGAGCCCGCGGCACCTGTGGGGAGCTGAGGCCGGCTCAGAGCATCTCGCCGCGTCGCAAAATGACGCGGTCGCACAGGCCGTAGTCTCTGGCCTGCTCGGCCGTGAACCAGCGGTCACGCTCAGAGTCAGCCTGGATCTGTTCGAGCGTCTGACCAGAGTGTTCAGCGATCAGTTCAGCCATACGGCGCTTGGTGTACGCCAACTGCTCAGCCTGGATAGCGATATCGGCAGCCTGGCCGCGAAGTCCAGCCAACGGCTGATGCATCATGATCCGAGCGTTGGGCAGGCAGAACCGCTTACCCGCCGCACCGGCGGTCAACAGGAACTGCCCCATCGATGCCGCCAGCCCGAGACAGACCGTCGCAACGTCACACGAGACGAACTGCATCGTGTCGTAGATGGCCATGCCGGCCGTCACCGAGCCACCGGGCGAGTTGACGTACAACCAGATGTCGGCATCGGGGTCCTCACCCTCGAGGTAGAGCAACTGGGCGCAGATCTGATTGGCGATGTCATCATTCACGTCAGACCCCAACAGAACGACGCGGTTTTTCAACAGCCGGTTGAACACATCGCTGCGCGGATCGAAACCGCCGTCGAGAGCGAGAGGGGTGAGGGCCGAGGACTCAGAAGCCATGGATTGCAGGCTACCGGCGAGGACCGATGACGTCAGCGTGCAACGCCAGACAGGACCACCGCAGCCGGCCCGCTCGGGCAACGCCCCGTGGTCAGGTCCTCCATCAGACCCGCCAAGCCGGCTGTACCGGTGGGCGATGTGGGAGGACCGGTGGAAGCAACGAGCTCCGCTGCAGCGACGATCGATGACTCGCGGGCAACAACACAATGTCCACCGCTCGAGAGCACCGCCCGCCGAACCCCGATCCAGTCGTAGGTCTCGTCATCGAGGATTCCGTCCGCCAGAGAGCCCGGCTCTGACCAGGGCACCATCACCTCCGACCAGTGCCGCTCGGGCTCGTCCATCGAATCAGCTCTCTCCATCGCAGCGGCGAACGGCGCACACCCCTCAGCCTGCACCGCCACCAGCGGCACCGACGATCCCAAACCCGCACCAAGGCAGGTCGCGAACGCGCCCCCTCCGATCTGGACGTACATCGAACCAAGCCCATCAGCGGGCAGCGCATCAGCGATCTCCCAACCGATCGTGCGACCGGTGTCGAGGCACCAACCGTTGGCAGGCCCCTGCACGCTGAAGGGAACCGCGCCATCGGCCACCGCCCGCCGGAATGCAGACATGGCCGGATCGCCAGCATCGGAGGTTCGCTCGCAGCGGTTCACCTCAGCACCGAGCGCATCGAGTCCCGAGCCGAAGGCCGGGTCCATCCACGTTGGCACGAAGACGTTGATCGGCCAACGTTGTGACGCCGCAATGGTGGCGGCTGCGAGCGCTGCGTTTCCACATGACGAGATCGCCAGCGGCGGCCGGCTGTTTATCAGGCCGAGTTCCTCAGCGGCCCGAAGGTGCAGCATGATCCCGATCAGGTGCCGGGCCTTGTGGGAGCCGGCCACCGAGTTGGTCTCGTCCTTGGCCCACACATCGACCCCAAGCGCCGCCGAGATCCTCTCGTGCCGGCCGAAGGGAGTGATTCGGAAGGCGCCACCCACCGATGCCGCCAGCCGCACGGTGTCCGCATCGGACATGCCATTGGCACGCGCGAACGCCCACCAAGCCGACCTTCGGCGATAGCGGATCAGGGGATTCGTCTCACCCCGGTCAACCTCATCGACCGATCCATCATCAACCGGTTCGAGAAGATGGAACGGATCGTCCACGCTCGCTGAGGGGCACGTCCACGACGCTGGCTGATCGACGTCCACAGACGAACCGCAGACCGCACAGCGGAACGCAATGATCACGACGACACCGGCTCAGCCGGCCGCGACCCGAGCGTTGAACTCGTCGATCATCTCGTCCCACACACCCACATATCGGCGAAGACCGACCCAGAACGACTGATGTCGGCGTTGTTCGAAGAGTTCGAACGGGGTGCCCTGCTGCTCGACCCAGGTGTAGTACCCGAGGTTGAAGACACGACGGCGATCCGCTTCGGTCATGTCGATCATGTTCTCCGTCGAGATGTGTCCGAGATGCCGGCCGAAGATCTCCGCTGCATCCGCAGTCGTGCACTCGCCACCGAAGCGACCCGAAAGGGTCTTGGCCCGTTCGCTCGGGTACAGAGCGCTGCCGTCCGTCGCAACGGTGATGAGAGCGTCATCAGGGCCGAGGTCGAGGAGTCGGGCCGTCTTGATGGCGGCGAGCGTGTTGCAGATCGCTGAAAATCCGAAGTGCGTCAGTGCGTCGATCACCTGAGGAGCGACACCCTTCACATCGGCGAGATAGGCCTGACCGGCTGTGGTATTGAACAGCACATCCAGATCGTCCGTCGCACGGTCGCTGATCGCACACACCACGTCGGTGTTCATGACGTTGTGGATGAGCGGGATGTGCTTGTCGCCGATGCCTTGGATGTTGTGCTCACCGAACCCGTTCTCGAGCATCGTCGGGCACTCGAGCGCTTCGACCGCCACGATGCGGGTGCCGTACTCGTCCTTCAGACGATCGCCCGCTGCGATGGTGCCGGCGGATCCGGTGGCCGAAGTGAACGCAGCCAAGCGAACATCGCGCCCCGATGCGGCTCGGACATGCTCGAACACATGAGCGAGCGCACGACCGGTGACAGCATGATGGCCGAGGTGATTCCCGAACTCTGAGAACTGGTTCAGGATGAAGTTCTCGGGGTCGAGCGCCAGTTCGTTACAGGCGTCGTAGATCTCTTTGACGTTCGACTCGGTTCCCGTCGTACGGATCACATCCTCGGCGGGGTTCTCGCACCACTGGTCGAGCCAGTCGAAACGCTCCTGACTCATACCCTCCGGCAGGATCGCGACCCCCCGGCTTGCCATGATCCGGCTGATGGCAATGCCCCCACGGGCATAGTTGCCGGTTGACGGCCACACGGCGCGATGCCGCGTGGGGTCGAACTGTCCGGTGACCACACGCGGCGCCAGACACGAGTACGCGGCCAGCACCTTGTGGGCGGTGATCATTGGAAAGCGATCACCGAAGACGACGATGATCGGACTCTCGACGCCGGTTACCTCAGGTGGCAACACCACGTGGTCGGGCACGGACACCCGACCGCCGGCGAGATCGTTGTACCAATGCACGCGCCACAGATTTCGGGCGTCGGGACCCTGGGGGTTGGCGTCTGCGACGGAGGCGGCGTGATCGAACGAGGACGGATCAGCGAGTTGGGCAAAGGTCGGAAGCCTGATGCCCCGCTCACGGAATCGCTGGACCGAGTTGGCGAGAGCAGAGTCGTCGACGACCCTGTCGGCGAGACCGAACTGGTTCTCAAGTGCGGCGTCGAGGGTGGCATCGGAGACGGTCACCTTGACATTCTGTCAAAGCACGACGGCTGGCGCACGTGCACGTATCCGACGGGCCCGACTGAGCGGTTCCGCCAGCGATACCCTCTCAGGCCTGCGGGCGTGGCGGAACTGGCAGACGCGCAGGATTTAGGTTCCTGTTCTTCGGAGTGTGGGTTCGAGTCCCACCGCCCGCACAACGATCGGCGCCGAGTGCGTTGTCCCGGCGGAGGTGATCTCATGTTCGAAGACATCGATGATCCAGACGAGGGCGACACATGCCCGTTCTGCGGAGATGCCGCAGTGGAGGACGGACCTGACGGGCGGTGGTGCCCAGCGTGCGGTTCGTCGTTTGAGTGACGCGAAGCGGTGGACTCAGTCGACCGGGCGGGTCACGATGGTGGAGAAGCACATCTCGTCATCGCTGCCGAACGACCACAGCACGTAGGCCGGTTCGAGTGACTGGTCGCGTCGTGAACGCTCCCACGAACACTCGAATCGCACGGTGTCGCCAGGCTTGATCACAATCGATTCTGCGGGTCGATAGTTGAACTGCCAGTCGTAGTCCCAGTCGGGAATGTCGAGCAGCACCAACTCGTCAGGCGTGTCGGGGTTCAGCGTCATTCGATAGGTCGCACCGAGATCGTGCATGTGTCCGAGCACCGAGACGATCTCTCCGGGGGTGGACACCGGGAGATCGCAGCTCGACCACGCTGTGCCACCAGTCATGTGCGCGAAATCCGTTGGGGTCACACCACACCGCATGTTGATGAAATCGGCCGGAACGACTCCGTATTCGGCTCGTACCATCGCCGCCACGGCCTCACGATCGCACAGTGGTCCCGATTCACCTGGACCGCAGGGGATCTCCGCTGGTGTCAGATATTGCGAAATCGTGACCGGTTCGAGCGCCAGGTCGCCACTCGCCAACGAGAGTTCGATGTGCGACGAATCGGGTCCTGGTCGGGTGTCGTAGTGGTAGTGCACCTGGATGACGAAGAAGTCACCCGGCTCCAGCCAAAGTCCGAATCCATCGGGATAGACCTCAGGCAACTGTCCCGGAGCCCACCCCATCACGAAGCGATCGTCAGCGAGGCCTGTGCCGCCGTAGCACTCCCAACCGCTGCCCGGCTCAGCCGCATCTCGTAGCGACGCCGCCTCGCGTTGTGCTGCGGGCACGATGTACCCAATGGCGTGGTGCACCACCGCAGTCTGGTCAGCGACAAACTGATGGCCCCGCAGCCACGCCCCATCGGTCAGCTCCGGGTCGTACACGAGACAGCGGTAGTCGTCGTATCGGCCGCTCTCACCTCCGTACGGTTCGAGCGGGGGTATCACGAGCGGCTCGCGAATCGCCGCAATGGGTCCACCGATCATCGAGGTCGCAGAATCGACGTCGAGCCTCGACCCAGCGTCAATCCAGTCGAGGATGTCGGCCAGTTCATCATCGGTGAGGGCAAGCGAATCGGCGTATGGGACACCGATGTCGCTTGCTGGCCAAGGAGGCATTGCTCCCGAGCGGAGTTGCTCATCGATGAACACCGACACGTCAACCACATCGCGCGCTGTCGACAGATTCCAGTGCGTTGAACCCGGACCTCCCGGGTTGTGACACGAGGCGCAATGTTCCACGAGTAGAGGCGCAACGCGATCGGCGTATCCGGTCGACTCAGCCGAGGCGGTGAACGCCACCGAGACCGCATCGGTGCCGGCGAGTACCGGTTCGAGCGTTGTCGTGGTCGTCGTCGTGGTCGTCACCGTGCTCGATGGTGTAACCCCTGATGGAGCCGACGTCGTGGTCTCGACGACCGAGGTCGGCGCGGATGTCTGCACAGATGACTCGTTGACATCTGCCGCGCCATTATCGGCACTACCGCAGGCAGCGACACCGAGGGCCACAACCACGGCGGGGACTGACCAGCGGCGTCGCATCGAGGTCAGAGGCGCTCGATGATGGTGACGTTGGCCTGACCACCGCCTTCGCACATCGTCTGCAGACCGAAGCGGCCACCGGTGCGTTCGAGTTCGTTCACGAGCGTCACCATTAAGCGAGCGCCCGTCGCGCCGAGCGGATGTCCGAGGGCGATGGCTCCACCGCTCGGGTTCACCTTCGCCGGGTCAGCCCCGATCTCTTTCAACCAGGCCATCGGCACCGGGGCGAACGCCTCATTGATCTCAACCACATCGATGTCATCGATGGTCATACCGGTGCGCTCAAAAGCTCGCCGGGTGGCCGGAATCGGGGCCGACAGCATCATGATCGGATCATCGGCGAGCACGGTCATATGGTGGATACGTGCGCGCGGGGTGAGACCGTGACGCTTCACCGCCTCCTCACTTGCCACCAGCAGCGCGGCCGAACCGTCAGAGATCTGACTGGCAACAGCGGCAGTGATTCGGCCGCCCTCGCGCAATGTTGCCAACGAACGCATCTTCTCGAGGTTCGGTTCACGCGGGCCTTCGTCGAAGTCGAGGCCGTTGAGCGGAACGATCTCATTGTCGAACCGACCCTCGGCGCGGGCTCTGAGAGCACGCTCATGTGACTCGACGGCGAAAGCCTCCATCTCCTCCCGGGAGATGTCCCAATGGGTTGCCATCATCTCGGCCCCGAGGAACTGACTCACCTCGCCGTTTCCGAACCGACCTGACCAACCCTGTGCTCCTGTGAACGGGTTGAACTCGGGGTCATCCTTGCCAGCCTGCGCCCCAGCGGTGATCGGCACCATCGACATGTTCTCGACGCCGCCGGCGACCACGATGTCCATCGTTCCCGACATCACCGCCTGGGCGGCAAACTGGACAGCCTGCTGCGCTGACCCACACTGACGATCGATCGTCACACCAGGTACGTGCATCGGGAGGCCAGCTGTCAGCCACGAGGTGCGGGCAATACATCCGGACTGCTCCCACACAGAGTTCACATTGCCGAACACCACGTCATCGACCGCCTCGGGATCGACCCCTGAGCGTTCGATCAACGCCTTGATCGAGTGAGCCCCGAGATCGGCTGGATGCACGCTCGAGAGCGAGCCGCCACGGCGACCTACGGGGGAACGGACTGCATCGACGATAAACGCTTCGGCCATGACCGCACCGTAGCCCGCCGACGGCGCCGAGAGCAGAGCCGGAATGGCAGGCTTGGGGGATGCGCATCGATGATCTCGCCACGCCTGCGCTCGTCGTCGACGTCGACGCTCTCGACCGGAACCTTGCGGTGATGGCTGCTCGATTCGATGGCGCGAGTCTTCGACCGCATGTCAAAGCTCACAAGTGCACGGCGCTTGCAGCGCGTCAGGTTGCTCAGGGCCACCGCACCTTCACCTGCGCCACACCGAGAGAAGTCGTCGGCATGGCAACCGCCGGTGTTGGCGAGCATCTTCTGCTCGCCAACGAAGTCCTCGATCACGATCGGCTCACCGCGATGGTCGAAGCGTGTGATAGGGCCGGAATCGGCCTCGCTGTCGCAATCGACTCGGTCGAGACACTGGATGCGGCACGGCGAGCAGGCGTGCGCGAAGTGCTCATCGATGTCGAGGTCGGCCTGCCGCGTTGTGGGATCTCCCCTGACGCCGCCGGATCACTCGCTGACGCTGCTCGGCGTGCCGGAATCGAGGTGAGCGGCGTGATGGGCTATGAGGGGCATCTCCAGATGGTGACCGATCGTGTGCAACAGCGTGAGCAGGTCGCCCAGTCGATGGCGATGTTGCGTCATGCTCACGATGAGGTCGGTGGGCCGATCGTGTCGGCAGGTGGCACAGGCACCCACCGCGCTCACGTGATCGGACTCGGTCATCCGACCGGCGTCACTGAGATCCAGGCTGGCTCCTACGCGCTCATGGACACCCAATACGAGGAACTGGGTGACGGATTCGAACGAGCCCTGACGATCATCGGCACGGTCATCTCGGTCAATGGACGGCGTGGCGTCGCCGACGTCGGACTCAAGGCGCTCGGGATGGACCACGGGAATCCCGCCATCGACGGAGCGACGGTGTGGTTCTGCTCCGATGAGCACCTCACCTTTGCCACCCCGGAGGGAACCGGCCCGGTGGTGGGCAGCCGGGTCAGGGTCACGCCGGCACATGTTGACCCCACGATCGCCCGCCACGAGACGATCTGGCTGGCCCAAGGCGATGATGTCGTCGGCCAGTGGTCAGTCGACCTCCGCCACTGGTAGAAGTCATCTCATCGAGAGTGCCTCGAGCAGCGCTGTCATCGCCTTGGCCCGATGCGAGATCGCGTTCTTCTCCGTCGCGTCCATCTCGGCGAAAGTGCGTCCGTCACCTTCGGCGGGGATGAACACACTGTCATAGCCAAAGCCGCGCGTCCCTCGCTCACTCGTTGCGATCGTCCCCTCGCACACCCCGGCGACCGTCATCGTTGATCCATCTGGCCGAACGATGGTCATGACCGTGCGGAATCGAGCGGTCCGGTCAGTTCGTCCGGTAAGCAGCGTGAGGAGGTGGCGGCGATTGTCTGCGTCGCTGGAACCGACACCGGCGAAACGCGCGGTGCGCACCCCCGGAGCACCATTGAGCGCATCGACTTCGAGTCCGGTGTCATCGGCGAGGGCGGCGGACTCGGTCGCCTCGCAGATGGCGGATGCTTTCAGCATCGCGTTGCCCTCAAGCGTGTCGGCATTCTCATCGATGTCGGGCACGTCGGTGGGTCGCGGCGCGAGTTCGACCACGCCATCGAGGAGTGTCGCCATCTCAGCGACCTTGCCCGGATTCGCCGATGCGCACACCAGCCGCAGGTTGTTCCGAGCGGTCACGGACGAGATGGCGGGGCGACCGCCGTCATCTCGTCCTGAAGGTCGGCAATTCTCGTGAGGCCCGCCTCGGCGAGCACCAGCATCGAGTCGAGCTCACCTCTCGTGAACGCCATCCCCTCCGCTGTGCCCTGCACCTCCACGAACCGGGCCTGACCACCAACGCCTCCGGGTCGGAGCATCACGACGTTCATGTCGACCTCGGCGCGCGAATCTTCCACATAGGGCAGATCAAGCACTGGAGTGCCGTCGACAATTCCAACAGAGATCGCCGCACACGACGAGTGGAGTGGGTGCGCCGAGATCAATCCCTGTTGCATTCGCCGGGTGAGTGCATCGTGGAGCGCGAGATAGCCGCCGCAGATCGATGCGGTCCGTGTCCCTCCGTCGGCCTGGATCACGTCGCAGTCGACGACTACCTGGCGTTCGCCCAACAGCGTCATATCGCAGGCCGCTCGCAGCGCTCGCCCGATCAGGCGCTGAATCTCGACGGTGCGCCCCGACTGCTTGCCTTTTGCGGCCTCGCGGTCGACGCGGTCGGGTGACGAGCCCGGAAGCATCGAGTACTCAGCGGTGACCCATCCGGTCCCGCGCCCCTTCATCCAGCGCGGCACGTCCTCATCGATCGACGCCGTGCACAACACCTTTGTGCGTCCAACGGTTACAAGGCATGAGCCGTCAGCCATCTCGGTGAAGTCACGTTCGAACGTGATCGGACGGAGTTCATCGGGGCGCCGGCCATCGGGGCGTGACATGGGTTCTCCTTGCGGGGGCGATGCCGCGTCGGCGCGGCGATACGTCCCCACACTAGGTGGTCAACGCCCAGGCCAATGGTCGACGCGATCGAGATCGACGCCGAGCAGTCCGGAACCGAGTTCACGGAAGGTGTCCACATCGCCGCTCGACCAGAAGCGACGAGTTCCCACCCCCGAAGCGTCTCGCAGCAAACCCAAGGCGCCAAGTCGGTCCATCGCTGCGAACGCCGTCTCGTCAGCCGAAGAGACGAGCACGACTTCGGGGCCCATCACCTCGCCGATGGTTCGAGCGAGGAACGGATAGTGGGTGCAACCGAGCAGAAGGGTGTCGACCCCAGCGGCCCTGACCGGCGCAAGCAATCGCTCAGCGAGCACGGTGACCTCATCGCCGGTTGTCTGGCCGCGCTCGACGAACTCGACGAATCCGGGGCACGCCGCGCTGGTCAGGTCGATATCGACCTCGGCACGTGCACCTGCTGCACCGACAGCATGTACGTACGCACCTGATGACACGGTGCCCACCGTTCCGATCACCCCGACCCGGCCCGAACGGGTGGCGCTGACGAGCGCTGACGCACCGGGCACCACCACGTCGATGACCGGAACATCAATCTCAGCCCGCAGACCCTCGAGCCCGGCCGCAGTGGCCGTGTTGCACGCCACGACGATCGCCTTGGCACCGAAGTCGTCGATCAGGCTGTGCGCCAGTTCGGTGGCATAGCGACGCACTTCGTCGAGTGGCTTTGATCCATATGGATAACGACCGGTGTCACCGACGTACACGTAGTCCTCAGCCGGCATCAAGTCGAACAGGGCACGGGCGACGGTCAGTCCACCAAAGCCGGAGTCGAAGATCCCGATCGGACGCTCCACGAGCGGCACGCTAGCGATCGATGGTCAGTCGTCAGCGATGTCGGTGCGACCAGCGTCGAGGTAATCGATGCTCTGAACCGGTTCGATCGCCGAGGTGAGGATGCCGGCAAGGTTGGCGTCGATCCGTTTCCAATAGCGATGAAGCACCGCTCGGGGCACCGCCCAATGGCCGGGTTCATCAGAGTGCATGTACTCGCGGAGTTCGCGCTCGCACTCGTCGTTCACCGCATGGTCATCTCCAGTTCACCGACCGAACAGTCAGAGGTGAACGGCTGGAGACGTATCAGAAGTAGATGATCTTCTCAGCGGCCGCTTCAGCTGCGTCGAGATCATCGGTGTAGGCGCCGGTGGAGAGGTACTTCCAGCCACCGTCACAGACGATGAACACGATGGTCCCCGAATCGATGGACGCTGCCACCTTGGCCGCACCCGCAAGCGCTGCCCCTGATGAGATCCCGGCGAAGATGCCGCACTCGGCTACGAGTCGTCGGGTCCACTCGATCGATTCGCGAGGCCGCACAACGCGCTTGCGATCAAGCAGGTCGAACCCGTTCCAGTTGTCGAACACCGGCGGGATGTAGCCCTCGTCGAGGTTGCGGAGGCCTTCGACATTCTCGCCGAGCGGCGGTTCGATGGCGACGATCTGAATGTCGGGGTTGCGTTCTTTCAAGAACCGTCCGGTTCCCATCAACGTTCCCGAGGTGCCGAGGCCCGCGACGAAGTGCGTGATGTCGGGAACGTCCCGCCAGATTTCAGGGCCCGTGCCCTCGTAGTGTGCGGTCGGGTTCGCGTCATTGCCGTATTGGTAGATGAAACACCACTCGGGATGATCCGCAGCCATCTGCGTCGCTCGCCGAACTGCGCCGTTCGAGCCTTCGGCCCCGGGGGTGAGGATCACCTCGGCGCCCATGATCTCCAGCATCTGACGCCGTTCTACTGAGACGGATTCAGGCATGAGGATTTTGATCGGATAACCCTTGAGCCGCGCGATGGCGGCCAACGCGATTCCCGTGTTCCCCGATGACGGTTCAACGATCGTCTGGCCAGGGTGGAGTTTGCCGTCCTTCTCAGCCGCCTCGATCATGGCCTTCGCGATGCGGTCCTTGACCGAGCCGAATGGGTTCTGCATCTCGAGCTTGGCGATGATGCGAACATTCGGATTGGGCGACAGGTTCGACACATCGACCACCGGCGTATTGCCGATCAGATCGAGCACGCCAGCGTTCACCGCCGACGGGAGCGGCATCGTGGCCGCTGCGAGCATCGTGTTCATGGTCCGCACAACCTCCCGGCTGCGGAGTGTATTCCGATAATTCCGATTCGGCTAGTCGGATTTTGCGGACGGCGGTCAAATCAGCGGATGATCAAGGCTGATACGTGCCGAACACAGCGCGCAACGCATCACTGACCTCGCCCAGAGTTGCGCCAACCACAAGGGCGTCCTTCATCGGGTAAAGCAGGTTCCCGGTTCCACGCGCAGCCTCGGTGACCGCGTCGAGACGTGCCCCCACCACCGCCATGTCGCGATCAGCCTTGAACGCCGCCAATCGCGCCTTCTGCGCCGGCTCGAGGGCCGGATCGATCGGGAACACATCGGGTTCAGGTTCGGCATCGACGGTGAACCGATTCAGACCGACGATCACCCGCTGGTCGTCGTCGATCGACTTGGTGTACTCGTAGGCCGCCTGTTCGATCTCGTCCTGCTGGAAGTGCGCTTCGATCGCATCGACTGCACCGCCCATTGCATCGATACGTTCGATGTACTCCCAAGCGAGACGCTCAACCTCATCAGTCATCGATTCGACGAGATACGACCCGGCGAGCGGATCGGGCGTGTCGGTGACTCCGGCCTCGTACCCGATGATCTGCTGAGTGCGGAGCGCCAATCGAGCAGCCTCCTCGGTGGGCAGCGAGAGCGCCTCGTCGTAGCCGTTGGTGTGGAGTGACTGCGTCCCTCCCATCACCGCCGCCAACGCCTGGATCGCCACCCGAACCACATTGTTGACCGGCTGCTGCGCCGTGAGCGTCGACCCGCCGGTCTGCGTGTGGAATCGCAACATCGCGGAGCGCGGGTCCTTGGCCCCGAAGCGCTCGGTCATCACCGTGTGCCAAATCCGGCGGCTCGCCCTGAACTTCGCCACCTCCTCGAAAAAGTGGTTGTGCCCATTCCAGAAGAACGACAGACGCGGCGCGAAATCATCGACATCAAGTCCTGCGTCGACCGCAGCCTGAACGTAGGCGATGGCATTCGCGATGGTGAAGGCGATCTCCTGCACGGCTGTCGAACCGGCTTCGCGGATGTGATACCCCGAGATCGAGATGGTGTTCCACTTCGGAATGTGCTGCGAGCAGTACCCGAAGATGTCGGTGATGATCCTCATGGAGGGCTTCGGCGGGTACACGTAGGTACCGCGGGCGATGTACTCCTTCAGCAGATCATTCTGGATGGTTCCCGAGATCTGCTCGGACGACACCCCCTGCTCCTCGGCCACGATCTGGTACATCAAGAGCAGGATCGCCGCTGTCGAATTGATCGTCATCGACGTGGACACCTTGTCGAGAGGGATGTCAGCGAGCAGCGTCCGCATGTCATCCAACGAGTCGATCGCTACGCCGACCTTCCCGACCTCGCCCTCAGCACGCGAATGGTCGGAGTCGTACCCCATCTGCGTCGGGAGGTCGAACGCACAACTCAGTCCGGTCTGGCCGGCGGCGAGCAAGAACTTGAACCTCTCGTTGGTGCTTGCGGCATCACCGAAACCCGAGTACTGCCGCATCGTCCAGAGTCGGCCGCGGTACATCGACGGGTAGACGCCTCGGGTGAATGGAGCCTCCCCCGGCACGCCCAGAGCCGCAGCCGGGTCCCAACCCGACAGATCTTCTGCCGTGTAGAGAGGTCGAACCTCGATTCCCGAGTCGGTGGTGCGCACGCCGTCATCAGCCATGCGAACAGCGTAGGCGGCGACCCCACCAGGGGACTCAGGCGGCAGCGATGACGGCGATCTCCATTCGCCACTCCGCTCGGGCGAGGGCGGGGACGGTGACGAGAGTCGAGGCCGCAAGGTGCCCCCCGAGCGCCACGTCGCGTGCTGCCATCACCACAGAGAGGTCCTCCCCAACCACGACATAGGTCGTCACTGAAACGATGTCGGACGCCGACATGTCAGCGGCAGCGAGTATCGCCAACACATTGCGCCAGACCAGTGCCGCCTGATCGGAGAGGTCAGCAGGAACAGAGCCGTCGGCGCTCACCGGAACGACCCCCGAGGTGTGGACCCATCTCGTCGCCCCCTCGATCGACACTCCGTGCGCATAGGCGGCGGGGGGTGGGGCCATCGTCGGGGGCGAGATCGGATTCACCACGGTCATGGCTCGATGTTTCCACGTGGGACGCCGCGTCGATGCAGCCGCGCCGAGGTGACTAGGGTTCGCGCATGGCAATCGACGACCAGCCGATCATCTCATTCCATCCCGAGACCTTCGACGATCCGGAGGCCGAACGCGCTCACCGCAAAGCGAAACTCGCAGGCGCACTGCGCATCTTCGGTCGCCTCGGATTCGCCGAGGGTGTCGCCGGGCACATCACCGTTCGCGATCCGATCATGCCCGACCACTTCTGGGTCAATCCGTTAGGGAAGAGCTTCCGGCACATGCGTTCGAGTGATCTGCTCCTCGTGAGCCACGAGGGGGAGATCGTCGTCGGCGACAGGCCGGTGAACCGTGCAGCCTTCGTTCTGCACTCAGCAATTCACAAGGCCCGCCCCGAGGTGATCTCGGCGGCGCACTCGCACTCGACCTACGGCAAGGCGTTCTCATCGCTCGGCATTCCGCTGGCCCCCCTCACCCAGGATTCGTGCGCCTTCTACGGCGACCACACGGTGATCTCCGAGCAGGGCGGAGCCGTGGTGTTCGAGATGGAGGCCGGGCTCGAGTTCGCATCCAAGTTCCCCACCGGCAAAGCGGCCATCCACCAGAATCACGGGCTTTTCACCGTCGGCCAGACCGTGGATGAGGCCGCGTTCTGGTTCATCACGATGGAACGCAACTGCCAAGTCCAACTGGCTGCCATGGCTGCTGGTGACCCGATCGAGATCCGTCACGAGTACGCGCAGTACACCTTCGAGCAGATTGGACACCACCTTGCAGGGTGGTTCAGCTTCCAGCCGCTGTGGCAGGAGATCTGCGCCACCGATCCCGAACTGTTCGACTGACCGCTCCGGTGGAGCGCCGGCGACCACCCGCTGAGGGATTGTTCGCTCTCTCGGCATTGTCGCAGTACATCGGCGCGGCCATTGCGATCTCGGTATTCGACCGCGTATCCGCCCAGACAGTCGGGTGGTTGCGCGTGGTCGGAGCGGCGCTCGCTCTCGGCCTTGTCGCCCGTCCCGACCCACGCAGCTGGTCTCGCCGACGAGTCAGCGGCGCAGTGCTGTTCGGTCTTGCGACAGCAGCGATGAACGTGCTCTTTTATCTCGGCATTGCGCGCATCGATCTAGGCAAGAGCGTGGCCATCGAGTTCATCGGTCCAGTGGCAGTGGCCGCCGCAACCACTCGATCGTCACGTAACGCTACGGCACTGGTCGGTGCCGTTGCCGGCGTCGTCCTCCTCGGAGGCGTCGAGATCGGTCGAGAGTCGCTCGGCGTGCTCTTCATCCTGGGGGCATCAGCCTGCTGGGCGGCCTACATCGTCATCGGTGCCCGAGTCGCAAGTGTGACGTCGGGCGTCGATGGCCTCGCTGTGGGACTGGCCATCGGCGCCGTGGCTCTGACGCCAATCGGTGCGCCATGGAGCGGACCCGTCTGGGGTTCGCCCGGGTTACTACTCGCATGCCTGGCCACGGGGGTGTTCTCGAATGCAATCGGGTACGGCATCGATCAACACGTGCTTCGACGGGTCTCGGTCCGACGCTTCTCGGTTCTCCTCGCACTACTGCCCGTGACGGCCACGGCCGTTGGTTGGGTAGCGCTCGATCAACGACCGCGCGGACTCGATCTCATCGGGATTGCGCTCGTGTTGGCTGCTGTGGCGTTCCAAGAGCGCGACGTGGCCGCAGTGCCGATCGAACAGTGACCGTTGTCGTCAGTGGTCGTCGAGCCAAGGGGCGCACAGTCCGTCGAGATCGCGCACCTGAATTCGCTCGCGGTTGTCCCAGGTGACCGGATTCGACGGGTCGGGACGAAGGTTGAACACTCGGAACTCCATCTCCGTGGTGTCGACCGACAGAATCCGCCCGATGAGCGGCTCGCCCAAGCCGAGGATGACCTTGATCGTCTCGAGCGCTTGAATCGAGCCGATGATGCCGGGCAGCACGCCGAGCACGCCAGCCTCGGCACATGATGGCGCCAATTCGGCAGGCGGCGGCTCGGGGACCATGTCCCGGTAGGTCGGGCCTTGTTTCGGATGGAACACGCTCACCATGCCCTCGAACCGGAAGATCGAACCGTGAACCACCGGAATGCCCAGTTTCACGCTTGCATCGTTGAGCACGTAGCGAGATGGAAAATTGTCGGCCCCGTCGACGATCACGTCGTATCCGGCGATGATGTCGAGGATGTTCTCCGCCGACAGGCGAGTGTCATAGGTGACGACGTTGACGTCTGGGTTCAGCATCGTCAGCGTCTTCTTCGCCGAGTCGACCTTTCGGTCACCGATGCGGTCGATGTTGTGCAGAATCTGGCGTTGCAGGTTCGACGCATCGACGTCGTCCATGTCGACGATGCCGATCGTTCCCACTCCGGCCGCGGCGAGATAGAGCGCGGCGGGCGAGCCGAGCCCACCGGCGCCGAGCATGAGCACCTTCGCATCGAGGAGGCGTTGCTGCCCTTCGGTGCCGACCTCGGGCAGCAACAGATGTCGCTTATAGCGATTCTGCTGTTCTGCAGTGAGCGATGCCGGCTGACGCCACGGACGGCCCTCATCTTTCCAACGGCCGAAGCCGCCGTCCATCGACTCGACCGTGACGTACCCGAGTTGCTGGAGCGTCTGCGCAGCGAACGCAGAGCGAACGCCGCCGGCGCAGTAGACGACGATCGGAAGTGACTTGTCGATGATCCGGTTCTCGATCTGAGCCTCGAGGTGGCCCCTCGGGATGTGGATCGCACCGGGCAAGGCACCCTCGGCGTACTCATCGGGCTCGCGCACATCGAGCACCAGGTGCCCAGCTTCGATGTGGGTCGCAGCGACCTCGGGGGTCACCTCGGTGATCTCGGCCTTCGCAGCTGTGAGGAGGTCTCGGAACGTCGCCATACTGCGCAAAAACCTACCGAATTGGTCAGGTATTCCCACCGACGGCGAAAAGCTCGGGGAGGATCGCCGAGATCGACCCCCTGAGCACAGCATCCGCCTCGCCGTCCATCGCCGTTTCCTGACCGTTGACAATCACCACACGGGCGCCCGATCGACGCGCCGTCGGCACGCATCCCGCCACGGGGAACACACTGAGCGTCGACCCCACAGCCACCATCAGGTCGCATTCGGAACTTGCGGCGAAGGCCCGGTCGATCACCTCTGGGACGAGCGACTGGCCGAAGCTGATCGTGTCGCTCTTCAGGATTCCGCCACATGCCAGACACGAGGGATCGACATCACCACCGCGCACACGGTCGAGGGACTCCGCCATCGGCCGCCGCTCTTCGCAGGACCAACAACGCGTCCACCAGACCGTGCCGTGTACCTCGATCACAAGGTCCGGGTTGTTGCCGGCACGCTGATGGAGTTCATCGATGTTCTGGGTGATCAGCGCGTGCAATCGTCCTCGTCGCTCGAGTTGAACGATTGCGTCGTGACCGGCATTCGGGTGTGCCGACCAGGCTGAGTGGTCAAGCCTCGACTGCCACGCCGCTCGCCGGACCTGTGGGTCACCGAGATAATGCGAGATGTCACTCGCCTTCTCGGCGGCCGGATTCCTCGTCCAAACCCCATTCGGCCCACGAAAGTCCGGGATGCCGGAATCGGTGGAGATACCAGCGCCGGTCAACACCACCACGCGCTCGGCTTCGGCCACCCACTCGGCCGCCTCGACGAGTGCTGCACTGTGCTCGGCTGCCACATCGCGAGTTTGGCCCAGACGAATCGGTGGCACTTCACCAAGCGCCAGCGTCGTCCCCACATGGTCATCGACTGACCGAGGAGGAATGATGCACTCGCCTGACACCGCTGTCACTGCTGTACGACCATGGCCCGAACTCCCGGGACGCGAGGGTCATGGACACGATCCCCGGAGCACGTATGTCGAGCGGTTCTGGATCGGGACTCTCGGCCCATCTGCCACCTGGATCGTCCGTCGCCTCGCCGATCGATTCGACACCAGTCCCGATGGATTCGAGGTCGACCTCGACGACCTTGCGAGTTCGATCGGCATGAGCTACGCCAAACGGGACGACTCGCCGTTCGGACGAGCTCTGCACCGCTGCGTGATGTTCGGGCTCGCACGACCATCACGCAATGGCATCGAGGTCAGGCGTCGCATTCCCGATCTTCCAGAGCGACAACTGGGCCGGTTGCCCGAGCGCCTCCGACAGGCCCATGACGAGTGGACACAACGGACGTGGACTCTCGACACCGAGCAACTGCGCTCACAACTTCTTGCGGCAGGCGTCGATCACCGAACCGCATCGATTGCCGCCGAGACGGTGGACCTCGCCGGCTGAGAACTCAGCCGAACGCAATGGGCGGAACCATCTCGCCGGCGTCGGCGATAGCGGGGCAGGTTCGGACCGCGTCGATTTGACCTGCAATCGACGTCACCAACCGGTGACCGTCTCGATGAGAAGCCGCGTGCCGAAGCCGGTGGCTCCCCTCGAACGCCATGACTCGTCGCCATCGACCTTCATCGGACCTGCGATGTCGAGATGGGCCCATGGGACGTCACCCGCGAATTCCGACAGGAAGATCGCAGCCGTGATGCACCCGCCATAAGGCCCGCCGATGTTGCGCATGTCGGCGACATTCGAGTCGAGCAACTTTCGGTACCGGCCGGTCTCGAGCGGCATCTGCCAAATCGGTTCGCCCGTCGAGTCGGCTGCCGACCGAAGCCGGTCGATCACCCCTTGGTCGCTGCCGAGCACCGCCGCCACGTCGGGGCCGAGGGCCGCCATCGCTGCACCGGTTAGCGTGGCGATGTCGATGATCGCATCGGGTTGCTCCTCGACGGCGAGCGACAATCCATCGGCGAGGATGAGACGCCCTTCGGCGTCGGTGTTGTGGATCTCGACCGTCTTGCCGTTGCGCATGGTCAGCACGTCACCCAACTTGAGCGCCGATCCCGATGGCATGTTGTCCGTGCACACGAGATAGCCGGTCACCGCAGTGCGGCAGCGGAGATCGCGAAGCGCGGTCATCGCTGAGAGCACCGCCGCCGCACCAGACATGTCCATCTTCATCACTACATGGAAAGCGTCGCTCGGCTTGAGGCTGATGCCGCCCGAGTCGTACATGACCCCCTTGCCAACGAGGGCGACATGGCCACGCGGATTGCGCGGCACATAGGTGAGCTTCAACAAACGGGGTGGCTCGACACTGCCTCGGTTCACACCGAGCAGACCTCCGCAACCCATCTCGGAGAGTGCTTCTTCGTCGAAGACCTCGACGCCGAACCCGTGCTCACGGCCTAGCCGCAACGCAATCACCTCGAGGTCACGGGCGTTGAGATGTGCCGGAGGGGTGTTGGCAAGGTCGCGAGCCAACACCGCAGCACGAGCCAAGACGGTGCCCTGACGGACACCGGCGTCGAGCG
Source organism: Actinomycetota bacterium (assembly GCA_027730505.1). Classification (GTDB taxonomy): domain Bacteria; phylum Actinomycetota; class Acidimicrobiia; order Acidimicrobiales; family Ilumatobacteraceae; genus Casp-actino5. The sequence continues at coordinate 20,780 of JAQCGT010000004.1, forward strand.
ACCGAGCCGGGGTCGAGCCGAAGACCGTGATCGTCGACACAGTCGGCGACGACGACGGCTGAGCGGTGATTCCCGGGTAGCGGTACGACGCCAGTATGAGGCCCTCGGTCACGGCACGGGCGTCGTTGATCGCCGACGAGCCAGCATCGACGAGATCGCACGCGAGATCGCCATGTCGGCCGGCCGCACGGATGAACGCTGCCGCTGCATCTCGCAGATCACCCGAACTCGGAGACTCGCCCACACCGACAGCCACAAGCGTTGCCCCGTCACGGCGCGGAACCACGAGCGTCTGGCCGATCTTGCCCGAGAATCCGTGCTGCTCAAGGGCCCGACGATTCATGCCGAGCTGTCGGGGCACCGAACCTGAACTCCCGACACCGAGGCCGATGAGCGTGGCCGATCGGGGAGCCGAACGGGCGGTGGTCACCGTGGGAATGTCGCGGAGCGGAATGTCTGCGGTCGTCATGGGCACATTGTGGCGTGTCGCTGCCGTGCCAGCGACACCGGCTCGATACGACGCCGAGATCAGGTCATGGGAAACTCCTGCCATGGCTCTCCCCCGACGGCTTCTCATCCGTGTCGCCATCATCGTTCTCGTTGGCGTGGCTCTGCTCTACGGCGGTGTTCTGCTCTACACCCAGGTGCTCAACGACGCCCCCGACGCGCTCGACACAACGGACCTCGATGCTGCGCTCGCGACCACCGATCAGACCACGACGTCGACGTCAACCAAACCCGCCCAGCCCTCGACCAACTCGACAACGACCTCAGTAACGGTTGCGCCAGCACCCGACGAGCCGGACACTCAGCCCGGGCGGTGGATCGTCGACGCAGGGTCTCAAGTCGGATACCGGGTGGCCGAAGTTCTCTTCGGCGTGGAGACCGAAGGCGTCGGGCGCACCGATCAGGTGAACGGCGGAATCACGCTTGTGGACGGCACCGTCGCCGAGGTCGACTTCACCGTCGACGTTGCGTCGATCGTCAGCGATGACGGACGCCGAGACAATCAGTTTCGGGGCCGGATCATGGACGCGACGAACTTCCCAACGGCCACCTTTGTCGCGACTGAACCCTTCGACATCGGGACCGATGCCGTCGAGGGTGCCGACGTGACGATCGACGTCACCGGGGACCTCACCTTGCGAGGCCAGACACGACAGGTCGTCGCCTCCGTGACCGCACGGGTCGAGTCGGGGCGCATCGGCATCCTTGGATCGATACCCGTCGTGTTCACCGACTTCGACATCGTGGACCCGTCACTGCCGGGGATCTCAGTCGAACCCGACGGCTTGGTCGAGTTCATTCTGGTGCTCTCACCCGCCAGTTGAGAACGGATGCGCTACTGGTCGGCTCGCCTCCCAAGCCGCGGACAATGCGGCGTACCGGCCACCGGGAATCGCCACCAGTTCGGCGTGGGTTCCGACCTCGACGAGTCGACCACCATCACACACCACGACCCGATCAGCTCGCCGAACTGTGGACAGACGGTGAGCCACAACCACCACCGTCCGACCTTCCATCAGTCGCTCGAGCGCCATCTCGACCTCTGCCTCGGTTCCGGGATCGAGGTTGGACGTCGCTTCGTCGAGCACCAACACCGTCGGGTCGACAAGAGCAGCCCTCGCGAGCGAGACCAGCTGACGCTCACCCGCTGACAGCCTCGACCCGCGCTCCCTGACCTCGGTATCGAGACCATCGGGCAGGTCGGAGAAGTGGCGACGGACACCGATGCGGTCGAGTGCAGCAGCCAACTCCTCGTCACTGGCTTCAGGACGGGCGAGACGCAAGTTGTCGGCGATCGTCCCATTGAAGAGGAACCCCTCCTGGGGTACCACCACAACGCGCCGACGCAATGATGCGAGCCTTGCGTCTCGCAGGTCTGTTCCCCCGATGGCGATCGAACCAGCGTCAGGGTCGTACAGACGGGCGATGAGCTTGGCCAGAGTCGATTTACCAGCACCGGTCGGGCCGACGAGTGCAATGCGTTCACCACTGGCGATCCGCAGGGAGGCATCACTGAGTGCGGCCGACTCAGTTCCGGGATAGGCGAAGTTGACCGAGTCGACAACGACCTCGCCCGAACGACCGAGGTCGACCGACCCGTGGTGCTCATCCACCTCAGGCTCGGTGTCCAGGATGTCGAACATCTTTCGCAACGATGCTGTCGCTGACTGCAGCGTGTTGTAGAGCTGCGACAACTGCTGAACCGGTTCGAACAGGCTTGCCAACAACAGCACCACCGCCACCACGGTGCCGACACTGACCGATTGCCGATCGACGAGGTAACCACCCGCCAGCACGGCGAGGGCGGTGGCGAGAACCCCGGCGAGCTCAACCACGCCGAAATACCACGTCGACACTCGAACCGTTCGCAGATGGGCATCAAATAGCCCCCTGTTCGACACCTTGAAGCGTCGCCGCTGCTCATCAGTCCGAGCCGAGGCCTGGATCACACGCACACCGGCAAGATGCTCCTGGATCGTCGAGAGGTTCTGTCCGACGCGCTCGCGAACCTCGAGATACGCGTCGTTCGACGACCGCTGAAATCGGATCGACGCAAGCACCACGATCGGGAGCACGGCCAACGCCACCAGGGTCAGTTGCCACGAGAGCACCATCAACACGACGAGGGCGACTGAGATGAGGATTCCAGCGGAGACAAACTGCAGCAGACCCCACTGGACGAGTTCGGACATCGACTCGATGTCGGCGGTCATACGCGAGACCAACACGCCCGTCTTGTTGCGGTCGAAAAATCCGAGCGACTGGCGTTGGATGTGAGCAAAAAGCCGGAGTCGCAACTCCCGCAGGAATCCCTCTCCGGCCCGGTTGACGTAGATGTATTGCCGCCGAGAACCGACGAAGCCAACGGCGGCAACACCGCCGTACCCAACGACGGCGAGCATCAGCGCCGAGCGGTCGCCAACCCTGATTCCCGAGTCGATTCCGTGACGGACGAACAGTGGGCCGAGCAACGCCGTGGCTGTTGCCATGGCGACGAACCCAACGGCAGCAGCGGCCGCGCGGCGCTGTCCCCGGGCCATGCCCGCCGCTCGACGCAACACTTGTGCGGCCTCGGATCGGTCGAGACGATCGTCAGGGTCGACACCGGCCCCACCCCACATCAGTGATCCCCCCCGACGGTTGCAGACACGCCCGCGGCGAGCACTTGGCGATACCGCTCATTTCGAGCCAGAAGTTCCTCATGAGTACCGAGGTCAGCGATACGGCCCTCGTCAAGAAGCGCGACTCGGTCAGCCATGGCGATGGTGCCCGGACGGTGCGCTATGACGATGGTCGTACGCCCTTCCATCACTGTGGACATCGCAGAACGAATCTCGTGCTCCTTCGACGGATCGACGGCGCTCGTGGCGTCGTCGAGGATGAGGACGCGTGGATCGGCAAGCACCGCTCGGGCGATGGCGATCCGCTGGCGCTGGCCACCCGACAGCGAGTAACCGCGCTCACCGAGCACCGTGTCGTAGCCATCGGGCAACGACTCGATGAAGTCACCGGCGCCGGCGAGAGCAGCTGCTTGAGCCACTGCGTTGCGGTCCGCCACCGGATCGATCCGGGGTGACGCAAACGCGATGTTTGCGGCAACGGTGTCGTTGAACAGCAGGGTCTCCTCGAACACGATGCCGACAGCGCGTCGGACGTCATCGACGCGCAGCTGGCGCAGCTCGATGCCATCGAGCATCACCGACCCGGCGTCGGGGTCGTAGAACCGCAGCAGAAGCCGCGCGATGGTCGACTTACCCGACCCGGTCGATCCGACGAGAGCGAGCGACTCTCCCGGTGCGATCTCGAGATCAACCCCAGCGAGCACGGTACTGCCTTCGTCGTAACCGAAGCGCACATCGCGAAGCGTCACGCGGCCGAGAGGCCCTGCATTCGCAAGAGCCACTGGATCATGTGGGTCGACAATGGCCGGGTTCACCGACAGCACTTCGTGTACCCGTTCGAGGGCAGCAGCGGCCCGCTGGCCGAACGCGACCGTCATCCCGATCGAACGCAGAGGCCACACCAGCAGCGTCACAAAGAAATTGAATGCAACGAGTTCACCGACGGTCATCGCACCGTCGAGTACTCGGAGGCCCCCGACCCCCAGCACGCCCACCAACCCGAGTGACGGCAGCAGTTCCATCAACGGCAGAAAGCGAGCACGGACACGGGCCGCTCGAAGCGAGACGCGCTGAATGTCGTCAGCCTCGGTGCTGAGTGCCTCCATCCTCACGCGCTCGGCACCGAACCCTTTCACCACTCTCACGCCGGCGATCGACTCCTCGACGACCGCTGACAGTTGAGCCTGCTCTGACTGAACAGCGAGCACTGCCGGGTGAATCGCATTCGAGAATCGTTTCGCCGTCACGTTCACGAACGGCAGGGGTACAAGTGCCACCAACGCAAGCCAGGGATCGAGCACGACGAGCGTGATCCCCACCCCGAAGATCAACGCGACGTGGGACAGCGTGAGCGGGATCATCACCACGAACATCTGGATCTGATTGAGGTCTGCTGACATACGACTCATCAACTGACCCGTCTGCGCCCGATCGTGATAGCCCGGATGCAGACCGAGGACGTGATCGTGGATGCGCTCCCGCAGGAGGGTCTCCACCATCCGCGACTCGCGGAACGCAATGTGACGGCGAGCAGCGGTGAACGAACCCGTGACCACTCCAGCGGCGGCGATTGCTCCCGCCCACGCAAACACCGAGGAATCGCCTTCAATCGATCGGTCGATCGCCGCCTGTGTGAGCAGTGGAACTGCGATCTTTCCCAGCGTCCACGCCAGACCGAGGGCGACGCCGATCGAGAGACCCGTTCGTCGGTCGCGCAAGAGGGTGAGCAGGTGCGACCAATCGGTGTCGCGCAACGACCGGATGGAGCCAGTCGGCTCAGCCATCGAGAAGTTCCTGGATGCGTCCAGGAGGCCGGCAGATGATCGTGGTGGTCCCGTCGGTGACGATTGGACGCTGCAACATCGAAGGGTGCTCGGCCAACAGCGTGGCGACGGTAGCCGTGTCCTCGAGATCGATGGCGGAGGTGTCGACCTCGGGATCAGGACGCACGAACGACGAGGGAGCGTCAGCACAGGTCCTGATCAATTCTCGGATCGCCTCAGCCGAAGGTGGATCGACAAGGTACTCAACAACGGTGAGGCTCTCGTCGATCGAGTAGCCGTAATCGGCCAGGATTCCGAGCGCCTCACGCGACTTGGAGCATTGCGGATTGTGGAGGACTGTGAGTTGCCGCGGCACGGTCGCACGGTACCGGAGGTCGTCTCGTTCGACGTGTCCGGACCGGCTGCCACACCCTGATGCGAGGATCACCCCATCGCCCCACGGGCCCACCCAACTCACTCGGGAGGCCCCATGGCCCGCCAACACTTCACCCACAAACGTCTCGATGGACTCCACACCGTCGAGACTCTCGCCTCGTTCCAACCCGACGAGGCACCGCGAGCGAATGTCGACCCGATCACCGACGAGCGAGACCTCCTCGCTCTTGCAGCCCTCGTCCTCGGACCTCCGCTCGAACACAAGACATTGGTCGTCATCCTCGATGACCACCGCCGCGGTCGCTCCTTGATCACGGTCACCGGAACGGATGACCCCGACGATGTCATCGAGGTCGCTCACTTCATCCGAGACGCAGTCGACCTGGCACCGCGTGGGGCGCCACCTGCGATCGCGCTGGTCAGCGTCCGGCCAGACGCCCCGGTCGACCCCGACGACGCCGACCGACGTGACGAGATCGCACAGATCCTTGGTCCGGTGCGACTCGACGAGTGGCTCGTGCTCGGAGAGTGGATCACCCGCGTGCCTGCGACCGCCGTGCGCTCGGACTCAAACGCAATCCCGCCGCTCTGAGACGCTCGAGCAGTTCTCGGCTCGACACCGAGACCGCTCCGGCGGCGATGAGCCTCGCGAGATACTCCTCGGGCACGTCGTAGTGATCACCGTGGAAGGTGCGCTGGTCGAGACCATTCGCTTCCGCGAAACGCCGAAGTTCATCGATCGATACGTCGCTTGCCATGTGGCTCCATCGGCGACCTCGATGCCACCACAACGGCTGGTCGATGAGGATCATCGTCTGGCTACAGAGCCCGGCTCAGGGGGTGAGGCGAGCCAGTCCTTCCTCCACCGCTCGGGCCGAGACCGCATGCGCAACCTCAGCGGCCACACCGGGCTCGAACGCACCGGGAATGACCCGTTCAGCGGTTGGGTCCGAGACCATCGCCGCTAGGGCCTCGGCCGCAGCGCGCTTCACGCCCATCGTTGCCTTGGTGGCACGCACATCGAGCAGGCCTCGGAACACACCTGGGAATGCAAGCACATTGTTGATCTGGTTCGGGTAGTCGCTGCGTCCCGTGGCCACGACGGCAACGTTGGCTGGCATCGCCTCAGGCATGATCTCTGGAACCGGATTCGCCAGCGCAAAAACGACGGCATCGGGAGCCATCTCCGAGACCCACTCGGCATCGATGATGCCCGGGCCCGACAGGCCAATCAACACGTCGGCGCCACGAATCGCCTCACGGGCCCCGCCCGTGAGACCGGCCCTGTTTCCGTTATCGACGAACCACTGCTTTGACGGATGCAATCCTTCGCGCCCGGCATGGAGAATGCCCCGTGAGTCGACACCAATCAGGTCACCGACCCCGACCTCGTGAAGGAGTTGAGCACAGGCAACGCCGGCCGCTCCGGTGCCGACGATCGTCACGGTCATCTCCGACAGCGAACGGCCGACGACACGAGCTGCGTTGATCATCGCCGCCACCACCACGATCGCTGTTCCGTGCTGGTCGTCGTGGAACACCGGAATGTCGAGCATCGCTTGAAGGCGTTCCTCGATGTCGAAACACTCCGGGGCTTTGATGTCCTCGAGGTTGATCCCACCGAAGGTTGGAGCGATTGCTGCGCCCACCGAAACCACGTCGTCGACGGTCGTCGCCGTCACGCAGACCGGATAGGCATCGACATCGGCGAACTGCTTGAACAGCACGGCCTTGCCTTCCATCACCGGCATCGCAGCCTCGGGTCCGATGTCGCCGAGTCCGAGCACGGCCGTGCCGTTTGACAACACTGCGACTGCATTCGATCGGCCGGTGAACTGCCACACGGACTCGGGATTCTCTGCGATCCGAGTCGACACCCGACCGACTCCTGGGGTGTACGCCATGGCAAGGTCGTCCGCGTCCGCGATCGCGCCACGAGATGCCACCGCGACCTTGCCACCGATATGGAGGTCAAAGGTCGCATCGGAGATGCCGACGAGTTCGAACCCGGCCACCGATCCAAGCGCAGCCCGAACCGAATCCTGCTGCGACTCGCCGGAACACGCCACCAACCAGTCGACGGCTCCGTCAACCGCACCGGTGGATCCGCGCCTGATCTCGGCGCCGACCGACTCGATGGCCCGACGTGCTACATCGGCGCGCTCCGAGGCATCGACGCGGCCGATCACCCGAAGGGCGAACCCGGTGGTGGGTCTTGTGGGCCTGACGCTGGTCGGCTCGGTGCTGGAAGATTCTGTGGTGGTCATGAGGATTCCTGTCAGTGGAGTTCCCCGACCGGCCGCTCGCCGCCGGTCGGGGCGGAGCGGGAGGGATTCGATGGTGTCAGTTCACCATCCGGCTTCCCCGCCTGCTCCTGACCCGTACGGGTACGAGGGCGGGGATTCGGGCTGCGGCCGCGGCAATAGCCGCAATGATCGCCGCCACGGGGGCGAGAGCGATGACTGCAGCCGACAGCATGTTGCGAACCATAGCCCCAACTGTGCGGCAAGGCACAACACGGTACGCAATAGTGTTCGCCCATGGACCAGACACTCACCGCCGAAACGACCGAACTGTTACAGGCGATGATCCGCAACGCCTGTGTGAACGACGGCACTCCGGATTCGGGTGAGGAGATCCGAAATGCTGACCTGTTGCAGCATTTTCTCGAGGGCGCCGGACTCGACGTCCAGCGTTTCGAGTCGCACCCGGGGCGAGCTTCGGTGGTCGCCCGAATCGAGGGCTCTGACCCCGATGCCCCGAGCCTGTGCCTGATGGGCCACACCGACGTCGTACCCGTGAGCCCGTCGGGATGGAGCCGTGACCCCTTCGGGGGCGAACTCGTGGACGGCGAGGTCTGGGGACGCGGCGCCATCGACATGTTGAACCTGACGTCATCGATGGCGGTGGCCTTCCGCGAACTCGCGCGCTCTGGATTCCGCCCCAAGGGAGACCTGATTTACTTCGGGGTCGCGGATGAGGAGGCAGGCGGCCACTGGGGCGCAGAGTGGATGTTTGATCACCACCACGAAGCCATCGACGCCGACTACGTACTGACCGAACTCGGCGGATGGTCAAGTGTGGATGACCACGGTCATCGCACGATCACGATCAACGTCGGGGAGAAGGGCATCGCCTGGCGTCGACTCCGAGTCAATGGCACCCCTGGACATGGGTCGATGCCCTTCGGCAGTGACAACGCCCTCGTCAAGGCCGCCGAGGTGGTGCGTCGTCTCGCCGAGTTCCGGCCGCGTACTGAGATCACCGAGGTGTGGCGCGCCCAAGTCGCGGCGATGAACCTCTCCGATGAGCACAAGGCGGTGCTCGTCGACCCGAGCCTCGTCTGGGATGCCCTGGCGGCGATGCCGACCAGCCTCGCCCGGGGATGTCACGCCATGACCCACACCACCATCTCACCGAATGTCATCCATCCGGCGGCAGCACAGAAGACCAACGTCATCCCCGACGCGGTTGACCTCGTCGTCGACATCCGAACGCTCCCTGGAACCACAGCCGACGACGTGACGGCGATGCTCATCGAAGCCATCGGTGACCTCGCTCCTCACGTCGAGATCGGCGAGGCCGAACAACAGGCCGAGGGAACGCTGTCTTCGATGGACACACGGCTATGGGAGGTGATCTCCAACCGAACGCAGATCGCCTATCCCGGTTCGAGCCTCGTTCCTGGCATCGTCGTCGGAGGAACCGATGCCCGCTTCTATCGCCAGCGCGGACGGGTCGGGTACGGAGCCGGGCTGTTCTCGCCGGGGATGGACATGGCCACCTTCGGATCCCGCTTCCACGGCCATGACGAGCGAATCGACGTCGACAGTCTTGGACTTGCCACCGACTTCTGGATCGGCGTGACGAGGGAACTTCTCTCATGACCGATCTCGAGACGATGCCGGTCGAGACCATTCCCGAGACCGAACAGGTTCCCCAAACGGGCGAACCCGAGGTGGCGCACATCGTCAAGGTCGATCCCGGTGAATCAGCCACCGCCAAAGTGCTCGAGGCGCGAATCGAGGGCACACCGCTCGAAGCACTCTGCGGACACGTCTGGGTGCCCTCGCGTGATCCGAAACAACTTCCGGTCTGTCAGCAATGCAAGGAGATCTACGAGATGTTCAAGATCTTCAACGACGGGCTGCGCGACACCCCGAACGACTGAATCGAGGCACGGTCACCAAAAAATTTCACCCCTACGGGGTGCTGAGGCCTGGGCCCTTCTTGGGGTTGCAGGGCCCCGGATTCGGTGCTTATCCATGAAAGGGCATGAGCACCAGAACTGCCAGATCCCGATCATCACGACCCAGACGAAAAGCATCAGCCAGGGGGGTCGGTCAGCGCCCACCGTTCATATGGACTTGCCCGGCCTGCGGGCAGCGTGTGACCACCTTCGTCACCATCACTGCTGCGCCGACCTGCTCGGCTCACGCCGGTGGTGGCCGTCAGATGGTCGCCGAGCGCACAACATTCACCGCTTCTCAAGAGAAGCGTCGACCGAGTGGCGAGTAGCGCACGATGCACCAGAACGCACGCACCCCATCCCTCCAGCCGATCTTCTTGCCATCGGCGTAGGTGCGGCCGTTGTAGGAGATGCCAACCTCAAACACCCGGTGCCCGGCGGCTGCAACCTTCGCCGTCACCTCAGGCTCGAAGCCGAAACGATCCTCTTCAACCTCAATCGCTTGGATCACCTCACGTCGAAATGCCTTGTAGCAAGTCTCCATGTCGGTGAGGTTCAAGTCGGTGAACATGTTCGACACGAGGGTGAGCAACTTGTTGCCCATTGAGTGCCAAAAGAACAGCACCCGATGCGCATCACCACCGGCGAAGCGACTGCCATAGACCACATCGGCTCGGCCGTCGACCAGCGGGACGATCACCTTCGGATACTCGGCCGGGTCGTACTCGAGATCGGCATCTTGCACGATCACGAAATCCAACGTCGCTTCGGCGAATCCGGTGCGCAGCGCAGCACCCTTGCCCATGTTGCGAGGCTGGAGCACCACCCGAACCCGATCGTCGGCGAGCTCCGCCAACACATCTCGTGTTCCATCCACCGAACCATCGTCGACGATCACCAACTCGCCGACCTCAGGCCGCTGCAACACCGCCGCAACACAGTCAGCCACAGTCGTGACCTCGTTGTAACACGGCATCACCACGCTCAGGCATCGATCGGGAATGGCGACTGACACGGCTCCGAAGGCTATCCCGGAGACCCGGCCGGCCGCCGTGGAATCCGCCCATGATGATTGGCTAGCGTCGGCGGCATGGCCGAGCGAGTTCCCAACAAGATCCTCCTTTCAGAAGACGAGATGCCCACACAGTGGTACAACATCGTCCCCGACCTGCCGGCACCCCCACCGCCACCGCTGCATCCGGGCACCCTCGAACCGGCCGGCCCGGACGACTTCGCGCCGCTGTTCCCGATGGCGCTCATCGAGCAAGAAGTCTCTCCCGAGCGCTACATCGACATTCCCGGCGGCGTGCTCGACATATACCGGGTCTGGCGCCCGAGCCCGCTGTTTCGCGCTCATCGACTCGAGCAACTCCTCGACACCCCCGCCCGTATCTACTACAAGTACGAAGGCGTCAGCCCGGCGGGATCACACAAGCCGAACACTGCAGTACCGCAGGCCTACTACAACAATGCGGAAGGCATCACGAAGCTCACCACCGAGACGGGAGCTGGACAGTGGGGGTCATCGCTCGCCTTCGCCACCGCCCAATATGGGATGGAGTGCGAGGTCTGGCAGGTGGCGGCGTCGTATCGTTCGAAGCCATATCGCCGCACGATGATGGAGGTGTGGGGAGCAACAGTTCACCCGAGCCCGTCCGCTGTCACAGAGTACGGGCGATCACTGCTGTCTGCCGACCCTGACCACCCGGGCAGTCTCGGCATTGCAATCTCTGAAGCTGTGGCAATGGCTGTGGCCGACCCCAACACCCGCTACGCCCTCGGCAGCGTGCTCAACCACGTGCTGATGCATCAGACGATCATCGGCGAAGAGGCCCTGCTGCAGCTGGCGAAAGTCGGAGAGACCCCTGACGTGCTCGTCGGTTGCACAGGAGGAGGGTCCAACTTCGGCGGTCTCGCCTTCCCATTCCTGCGTGAGAAGATGGCCGGACGGATGAATCCGACCATCCGATGCGTTGAACCGGCCGCATGCCCAAGCCTCACCAAGGGCGAGTACCGCTACGACTTCGGTGACTCCGCTGGCATGACGCCGCTCATGAAGATGCACACCCTTGGGCACAACTTCATTCCCGACCCGATCCACGCTGGCGGCCTTCGTTATCACGGCATGTCCCCCCTGGTCAGTCATATCTACGAGCTTGGACTTGCCGAGGCGATTGCCATCCCGCAGATCGAGTGCTTCACAGCGGCGCTGCAGTTCGCCCGCACCGAAGGCATCGTGCCCGCACCTGAGCCGACGCACGCCATCGCAGCAGCCGTCCGCGAGGCACTGGCCTGTCGCGAGTCGGGCGAGGAGCGCGTCATCCTCACGGCGCTCTGTGGACATGGCCATCTCGATCTGGCCGCCTATGAGAAGTTCCTCGCCGGCGAAATCGTCGACTACGACCTGAGTGATGAGGCGATCGCCACCGCTATGGCTGAAGTCCCGGTGATCAACAGCTGATCGTCAATCGTCACCGGAAGTTACGGCTTCGGGATCGACCCGGGGCGGCGAGGGGCTGGAGATGTTCGGCCACGATGTTGACCACTCCTTCTGACCGCTCCAACCTCCCACGCACGACCAACGCCGGAGCCGAACGCGCCACGTGACGAAAGCGTGTCCAACATCCGGTCGACACCACCACGTTGATCAATCCGGTCTCGTCCTCGAGGTTCATGAAGGTCGTCCCACGAGCTGTCATCGGTCGCTGACGATGGGTGACCACACCAGCGACCACCACAGTTCGATCGGCCTCATGCTCGCCGAGCCGTGAGGCCGTCACCACCCCCAAGCGATCGAGTTCTGACCGGAGGAACGACGTGGGGTGCCCGTCGGGGGACACGCCTGTCGACCACAGATCAGCGACCGCCTCCTCGACCGGGGTCATCCCCGGGAGTCGTGGGGTCGATATCTCATCAGCCATACCCGGAATAGTCCCCGGTCGCGAACGAGCCGCTGCTCCCGCCATCCAGAGCGCCTCACGTCGCCCGAGCCCACAACTCTCCTCAAAGGCCCCCGCCGTGGCGAGTGCTTCGAGATGGGCCACCGTCACCTCCGGCACACGGCGCACGAGATCTTCAGGGGATGCGTACGGACCCGACGCGTCTCGCTCAGCCACGATCCGATCAGCAAGATCGCGACCCACCTGACGTACCGGTGCAAGGCCCAGTCGGATTGCTGAGCCATTGTCGATGAGGGTCGCTCCGGCCTGAGACGAATTGAGGTCAACCGTGCGGACTTCGACACCGTGCCGTCGAGCATCACGCACAAGCGTGTGGGGTGACCAGAACCCCATCGGCTGAGCGTTCAACAGAGCCGCACAGAACGCCGCCGGCTCGTGGTGCTTGATCCATGCCGATGCGTACACGAGGTAGGCGAACGAGACCGAGTGCGACTCGGGAAAGCCGTAGTTCGCGAAGGCTTTCATCTTCATGTAGATCTCATCGGCGATGCCGCCGGTGATACCCCGGGATGCCATCCCGTCGTAGAAGCGACTGCGTAGACGCTCCATGCGAGCCGCCGACCGCTTCGACCCCATCGCCTGTCGCAGTTCGTCGGCCTCCGCCGCCGAGAACCCGGCGACGTCGATCGCCATCTGCATGAGTTGCTCTTGGAACAGCGGCACTCCGAGGGTCTTGCTGAGAGAGTTCTCAAGCAGCGGATGCAGATACGTGACTGGTTCGAGACCGTTGCGGCGGCGGATGTACGGATGCACCGAGCCGCCTTGGATCGGCCCGGGCCTGATCAAGGCCACCTCGACCACCAGGTCGTAGAAGCGCCGTGGCCGCAGTCGTGGCAGGGTCGCCATCTGGGCACGCGATTCGACTTGGAAGACTCCGACGGTGTCGGCGCGACAAAGCATCGCGTAGACCTCATCTTCTTGAGGCAGCGTTGCCAGGTCGATCTGATACCCCCGGTGTTCTGCAACGAGGTCGACCGCGTTGTGAAGCGCCGACAGCATGCCGAGGCCGAGCAGATCGAACTTCACAAGGCCCGCAGCGGCACAGTCGTCTTTGTCCCATTGCAGCACCGAACGGCCGTCAGCACGGGCCCACTCGACCGGACACACCTCGATGACCGGACGATCACAGATCACCATGCCGCCCGAATGCACCCCGAGATGACGGGGGGCGTCCTCCAGACGTGCTGCGAGTTCCACCACCTGATCGGGGATGGCTCCTTGCGAACGCTCTGCGTTGCGCTCCACCCCGGACCAGCGCTCGACATGGCGTGACCATGCATCCTGACGACCCGGATCGTGCCCGAGCGCCCGGGCCGCATCTCTGATCGCCGACCGGGCCCGATAGGTGATGACGTTGGCAACCTGGGCCGTGTGATGGCGGCCATAGCGCGCGTAGACGTACTGGATGACCTCCTCACGCCGCCCCGATTCGATGTCGAGGTCGATGTCGGGCGGACCGTCGCGATGTGGTGACAAAAACCGCTCGAAGAGCAATCCGAGCGACACTGCATCGGCGGCGGTGATCCCGAGTGCGTAGCAGACGGCCGAGTTCGCTGCGCTTCCCCGCCCCTGGCAGTAGATGTCGTGGCGGCGGCAGAACTCGACGATGTCCCAGACCACGAGGAAGTAGCCGGCGAAGCCGAGTTGTTCGATGAGTGCGAGTTCACGGTCGATGGTCGTCCATGCCCGCGATCGCAGCGTCATGTCCTCGCCGATGCCAGGTCGTTCGCCATAGCGACGCCGCGCCCCGTCAGCGGTAAGCGAACGCAGATACCCCATCTCGTCGAGACCGTCCGGGCAGGGATACGGAGGGAGTGCCGGCGCCACCAGCGACAGGTCGAATGCAGCCGATCGAGCCACGTCGACAGTGCGTTCGAGCACGCCTGGGTATCGCTCGAACCGTCGCCGCTGCTCGGCCCCAGACCTCAGGTGTGCGCCCCCATTCGAGGCCATCTGGGATCGGGCCGCTTCAAGCGAACGGCGCACACCGAGTGCTTGCACCGCCATCGCCAGATCGGCCTCTGCAGGAGTTGCATGGGTGATGGCATTAGCAGCCACGCAGCCCACCCCGACGCGGTGGGCCAGCTCGACAAGGGCATCGTTACGGTGATGGTCGATGGGATCACCGTGGTCCCAGAGTTCGACAAGGACGCGGTCACGACCAAAGCGATCGACGAGACGTTCCAGTTCGCGTCGGGCTGCCGTCGGACCCTCAGCGCACAGCGCTGCGGGGACCAACCCCGCAGCATCGCCGGTGAGTACCCATGTCACTCCGCTGACCTCAGTGCCGAGGCGATCCAGATCGTGGCCCGGCGCCCCCTTCGATCCAGCGAGAAGACCGATCGACAGACCCCGTGCGAGGCGGGCGTACCCTCCGGGCCCATCGGCCAAAAGCACCACCCGATCCCCCGGTGTGGTGCCGATCGGTGCGAGACCGGTGACCTCAGCCCCGAAGACGGTCGGCACGCCCAGGGTGCGGGCTGCTTCGGCGAAGCGAACGACACCGTGGAAACCGTCACGGTCGGTGATCGCCAGCGCCTCAAGACCCAGACGAGCAGCTTCTGTTACGAGGGCCTCGGGATGCGATGCCCCTTCGAGGAACGAGAAGTTGGATCGAGTGTGAAGCTCGGCATAGGGGACCCGCGTCGCTGGCGCAGACCTGTTCGCCACCGGGGGCTCGAAGGGTTGCCGACGTCGGCTCCACGCCGGGGCATCGCCACCGGCGTTCCATGCCGGTGAGCCCGGTGCACGACCGTCGCGCCCAGGTGATAGATCCCGGCCGGACAGCCGAGCCTCAAGCTCGTTCCAGGTCCACTGAGGATTGGTGAATCCCATGAACGCGAGTATCGAACATATGTTCGATCAGCGCAAGTGCATCATCGCTGCGACAACCGGGAGAGCAACGCCGCCAGACGCGGATCGCCCGCCTGGCGAATCGCTGCCTGCCAGTCGAACCAGGCGACCGCTTGGCTCTCATCAGCAGGCGGAGCAGGGTCGGCATCTCCCCCCTCCACCAGATACCGCAGGTCGAGATGGGTGTGCCCGCGACCCCCGGCGTGCACATCGACATGGAGCAGATCGGGCCCGTCGGCCGCGAACGACACGACGAGGCCGGTCTCCTCAGCCGCCTCCCTGAGTGCCGCATCCCACGGATTCTCTCCCGGATCGACGTGCCCGCCCGGCTGCAACCACATGCCGAGACGCCGATGTTCGAGCAACACCGTTCCGCGCGGTCCGATCACGATCGCCGAACCGGTGATGTGCACTGGGTCATCACGCTGGTCGAAGGGATCGGCGCCACGGGCGAGTAACCGGTCGACCTCGAGGTCGAAAAGCATCATCGAGCGCTCTTCATCAGCATCGGCCGGGGTGTGCGCTGCCAACTGAGCGCGAACGAGTTCGATCCGTTCCGTCGGCGAGCGTCGGGCAGCCATGACGTGACCGTACCGGGGGGCCTCAGTCATAGCTCCCCATCAGCGACCAGCACCGCTGCTCGACGGCGAGGAGGTGCGCCCGACCATCGTCGAGCACCACCTGGAGGCGGGCCATGCGACGGCGATGACGCTGATCCCACCAACGTTCGAGAAGAGGCCACGGCCCCGCCCAGAACACCACCTGGTGGCGGCTCCCTCCGATCACGACGATGGCTGGTTCAGCGTTGACCTCACCTCGACCCGACACCGACACCGGCTGCCCGGAACGATCGAGTACCTCGACCAGCACTGCGTCCACCGGCACCACGGTCGGGGTCGGATGGGCCACGCTCCCGGGCCACACCGGAGCCGGATACCCGCGTGCCGAGTCATCGAGATCTGCCGTCGACGCCGGTACCCAGGAGCACCGCTCACCGGGCAGCCGACCTCCTGCGGTCACAGGCACCCGAACCGACTCGTCACCACAGATCGCTGCCAGCCGAGCCACAGCGCGATTAGCCGCTGAGTCCGCAGCGGTGATCCCACCCCAGAAGCCGTCTTGGCGCCCGACATCGGCACGCACCCCGACGACACGGAGCCGCACCAGGACAATCCCCGCGGTGATCGACCCGCCACCTGCCGCCCACGAGTCGAGCTGCCAACGCCCTCGATCGACGAGCGCAGCGGCACTGAAACCCTCGGATCGGTACCAATGACGCTCGGTCCACTCGGAGTGCTCCGTCTCGGCGCTGATCACCGCCGACGTGCACGACAGCCCCGATCCGCTCAGTTGTTCCACCAGTTCCGAGGCCATTTCGCGGATGGCGAACACTGCCGGGGACACCGTGGTCAGTGGATCGTCAAACCGCCGTTCGAACTCTGGAAGCGAACCCGGATCGACCGCTGCCAAAGGGCGATCGTCGAGACCGGTTGCAATCCGGTGAGCCCTGGAACCCTCTGTGCCGAACCGTGCCAGCACCCCGCCGGGTTCGAGAGCGGCGAGCGCGCCGACCGTGGTGATGCCAAGACGATCGAACAGGTCAACGGTCTCGGCCGAGAGGAGTCCGACTTCGTGAAGACAGCCGATTGGCAATGGAGCAAGAAACGATGGGGATCCGCCCATGGGGACGATCAACGGAGCGTCCACGGCGCGACCGGCAGCCACTGACGAGACGGTGGGCCCATCGGCGACACCGATCGCCACGCCTGTCGATGATGGATGAGCGGCGATGGCTTCGGCAACAGCGGCGACGACCCCACCCTCGCCACCGAGTCGTCGCGTCGGACCACGCATGTCGAAACGGAGTTCGCCGGGGCGATCGACCTCGATACGCGGAACCACGGCATCGGTGATCGCTGCGATGAGTGGTTCGAAGGCTCGAACCTCGGCAAGGGGATCCCGTTCCAACACGTCAGCCGTCGGGCAAGCGCGAACAGCCATCCGACGACGATCACCGACATTGACACCATGGGCGCGCGCCTCGGCAGATGCTGCGACTACCCGGCCACGATCGATCACCACCACGGGCTCCCTGTCGGGAGCGACCGCCACCACCGGCCAGTCAGGAATCGCCAAGGTGAGGGTCCGGACCATGCCCGACGAGGTCACACCGTCCGCAACCGGGGTTCCGGTGCGCTCACCTCCTCGATGGGCCCAGGGCCTCCCGACGTGGCGGGAAGATGAAGATCGCAGGTGATCGGTCGTGGCGTCCGTCGCCCCGAGCGTTCAACACGAACGCGACGCGACACCAATCGGCCGGTGCCGCGGCCGATTCCCGTCCAGATCGGGTCCACCGTCGAGAACACCAGATCACCTGACCTCGACTCGTTGCCGACGACGACCACCACCGCCTCGCGGGAGCGAATGCGCTGGGCGACGCGTCGAGCCAATTGCTCCGACATCGACCTCGCGCCGATGATGATCAACTCGAATCCATCGAGGGCGGCACCCACGGCTTCAGCCGTCGATGACCCCGCTGACACCGACACCACGCGATGCGGGGGAACTCCAGCCTCAGCCAATGCCTCAGCGGGAAGATCCTCGAGATCGATGATGGCCAACCAGCACCCACCACTCACCGCCGCTGCGGCGATGGCCAGCGCAAGGGAACGGGCCGCCGGGCCGCAGCACGAGATGACGCGACCCCTGACCAAGCCGCTCTCGGGAAACAACGATGACAACGCAGGCACGACCGGCAGGACGTGATCAGCCGAAACCAGATCGGCAGCGGAGCGGAGTGCAACCGCGTGTGTGTCAGCGACAGCGACCATACGGTCATGGTAGCGAACAGGTGTTCGATCATCACGAGCCGGCCTACGCATTGCGCGCACGCCCGGGCCAAACTGGACTCGTGACCTCTGAAAGCGCCTCGAACACCCCTCGGATCCTCGCTCTCATGGGCTCGGGCGAGACAGCCCCGACGATGGTTGGAACCCACCGGCGCCTCGCTGCGATGCTGGCCACCGGACCGGCAACTGTGCGTCGCGAGGTCACCGCCGCCCTCATCGACACCCCCTACGGTTTCCAGGAGAACGCAGCAGAGCTCGCCGAACGCGCCGTCAAGTACTTCTCCGAGTCGATCGATGTCGATCTGAACGTGGCCGGGCTCACCGAGTTCGAGCGCATCGATCCCCTCCACCGCGAACGCGGACTCGACCTGCTGCGTTCAGCCGACTACCTCTTCGCTGGCCCCGGTTCCCCCACGTACGCCCTGCGTCAGTGGGCGCTCAGTCCGGTTCCCGACATCCTGCGATCCAAACTCGCGAGCGGTGGCATCGTCGTGTTCGCCTCTGCAGCTGCGCTGACGATCGGGCGTCGCACCGTGCCGGTCTACGAGATCTACAAGTGCGGGATCGAACCGCACTGGCTCGATGGCCTCGACATCCTCGGCGACCTTGGCATCGGGGCCTGCGTCATCCCTCACTACGACAACGCAGAAGGAGGGCACCATGACACCCGCTACTGCTATCTCGGCGAGCGACGTCTCGTGGCACTTGAGCGCGATCTACCCGATGACACATGGATTCTCGGCATCGACGAGCACACAGGACTCGTCATCGACCTCTCCACCGGCCGGGTAGACGTGGTGGGCAACGGTAACGTCACGATCAGGGTCGATGGGCACTCACGCATTCTCGAGACCGGCACCGCCATCGGGATTGAGGAATTGATCGATCCGCGACACAACATGGAGACCAACTCGGCCACGGTCGTTGCGACCCCAACTGAAACGGACATCGCATCCGAGTCCGCCCCCAAGATCGAGACATCGCTCATCGCCTCGGCGCAACGAATTGCCGAGACGTTCGATGCTGCATTGGCAGCCGGCGATGGTGACCTCGCCACCCGCTCGGCGCTCGATCTCGAAACGACGATGGTCGACTGGTCAGCCGACCCGACGTTGAGCGATGAGGCTGACCGCGCCCGAGACATGCTCCGGTCGATGATCAGCCGCTTGGGTTCCGCTGCGATCGCTGGGCTCGGAGACCCTCGTGAGATCCTCGCACCGCTGGTGACCGCACTTCTCGACATGCGTGCGACAGCGCGCGAGGAGCGTCGCTACGCCGATGCCGACCTGGTCAGGGACCGACTGATCGCCGCTGGAATAGATGTCCGCGACACCCCTGATGGTGTCGAGTGGGATCTCGCCTGAGGGTCACGCCGACCGGGAATCGACCACCAACTGGCCGAGGAGCGCCAGCAATTCGTCGACATCGTGCGGGCAATGATCTGCTCCGATCGAAGCCGAGGCCGCGGAGTCGACAAGAGCGTGACCACCGGCGATCACAATCGTTCCAGCACGGCCAGTCCGGATCGCCGCACACGCCTCGGCGGCGGCGGGAAGATTCGCTGAATCGGTCACTGAGAGAATCACGGCGACCGGATCCGACTCCGCAGCTGCGGTCACGAATGATTCACCCGGCACATCAGCACCGAGATCGGAGACCTCCCAACCTGCCGCCCGAAGCAGATCGGCCAGCATCGACACGACGATGCTGTGACGCTCGCCGGCCGGGGCCCCGACGACGATCACTCCGCGGCTGCGACCGCGCCGTGCCAGCATCGGGCCCAACCGACCGATGAGACGCTGCACGACCGCCGATGCCCGATGTTCTGCAGCGATGTCCAATTCGCCCGCCGCCCAGCGGTCACCGATCGACACCATCGCCGGAGCGATGACCTCGGTGTAGACCCGATCGACCGATGCGCCGGCCGACATGGCCCCTTCGACCACACCCCACGCACCACTGCCGTCACCGGCGATGAGGCGCGCTTCCATGCGTTCGGCCCAGGGAGCGGTGCGTCGAGAGCGGCCAGGGACACCCCGGCTCGAACCCGACCCGGACCCCTCTCGGAACGCCTCGAGGTCAGCAACCGTCACTCGCCACTCACCGTCGACTTTCTCGGCCGACAACTGGCCGTGGCGAACGTAGCGATAGGCGGTCATGTAGTGGACACCGAGAAGCTCTGCCACCTCATGCAGCGTGTGGTGTCCTACTGTCACGCCCCGGAGGTTAGGGAGGGTTCCAGCGCTGTGCGTGACCGAGCAGCAACGCCGGGAAGGGTTATTTCGAGGCCCACCGTTCACGGGCCGCCCGGCTCCGCTCGAGCAGATGGGGCGGAACGCGCTTGGCTGCCTCGGAGAGCTCGACTCCCCCCTCGCCACCACCTGATGCCGACTCTGGGGCATCCTCTGGCTCGAGGTCGTCGAATGTGGGTGGCTCTACACCTGGCAACCAATACTGATACAGGTCGCCGACGATGGCGGCCAGGCCCGTCGAATCACGGCCCTTGGCCAGATCGACGGTCACGATATTCGAATACACGTGCACCGCTGCCACTTGACCAGTGTCGAACAGACGCCTCGCCAAGACGGCACTCGGTCGATCACCACGGGCATCGGCGGTCGTCGCAAATCGCTCGTGTCCCTGACCCGACAGCGTGCGATTCAGTTCGAACCTGACGATCCCAGGGGATCCCGCTGCCTTCTCGACCACACCGACCGACTGTCCCATGGACGGCAAACTACCGCACCCCGACCTTCGGCGCCTCCCTCATTGATCGACCAACGGGCTTCGAACGAGGGATAACGTCCCCGCCGTGCCCCAACGGCGACTGCTACGCGCAGCGGAGAACCCGGCCCGACTCGTGCTCTCGGCCTTCACCTCGCTCATCGCCATCGGCGCCGCCCTGCTTCGGCTCCCCTTTGCCGTCGAGGGACCCCACCCGGGGTTGTCGCATGCGTTGTTCACCTCGACGTCGGCAACCACGGTCACCGGACTTGCCACCGTTGACGTCGAACGGTTCACGGCCTTCGGCGAGGTGGTGCTCCTCGTCCTTATCCAAGTGGGCGGGTTCGGCATCATGGCCCTCGGCGCGATCTTGGCCACGGTCGCGTCGCACCGCATGGGCCTGCAGCAGCGGCGCCTGGCCACCGCCGAGTTCGGCAGCATCGATCTCGGCACACTCGCCGAGGTCGACCTGCGCGGAGTGCTGATGCGTGTCGGCCAGATCACGATGGCGGCCGAAGGGGTACTGGCTGTGGTGCTGTTCCTCCGACTGTGGGGCGGTGGCTACGACACCCCCGGGCACGCCGCCTACTCAGCAGTGTTCCATTCGGTCTCATCGTTCAACAACGCCGGCATCTCGCTCTACTCCGACTCGATGACCCGCTTCGTGGGCGATCCGCTGATCGTGTTCCCCGTTACCTTCGCCTTCATCTTGGGTGGCCTCGGCTTCCCGATCATCATCGAGGTTCTCCGCCAATTGCGGGCCTCCGATGACGAAGAGCGACAGCGACTCCCAATGCTCCGCCGCCTGCAGCCGGTTCGTTGGTCGCTCCACACCAAGATCACCCTCATGGCCTCCGCTGTGCTCGTCGTCGGTGGACCGGTCGTCATCGGCTTGGTCGAGTGGACGAACCCGGACACCCTCGGCGGGCTCGACCTCGGTGACCGGCTCCTGGCCGCATGGTTCCAGGGCACCACACCGAGAACTGCCGGATTCAACACGATCGACATCGGCGCAATGAGCGAACCCGGTCTGCTCTTCGTCACCACGCTGATGTTCATCGGAGCCGGCCCCGCCTCGACCAGTGGCGGCATCAAGGTGACGACATTTGCCGTGCTCGGCTATGTGATGTGGGCGGAAGTCCGCGGACAACACGATGTGAACGCCTTCGGACGGCGTCTTCCCCGCGGGCTGATCCGGCAGGCGATCACCATCGCGCTGTTGTCTGTCGGTCTCGTAATCGGCAGTGCACTCGTGCTCGTCGGCACGATGGACCTCACACTCACACCGGCGCTGTTCGAAGCCACCTCGGCGTTCGGAACCGTCGGCCTGTCGACCGGCATCACCGATCAACTACCGATGGTCGGGCGACTGTTACTCGTGCTCGTCATGCTCGCAGGCCGCATCGGCCCAATCACCTTCGTGGCTGCGCTTGCGCTGCGTAGCCGCGACCTGCCCTATCGTTATCCCGAGGAGCGTCCGATCATTGGCTGAACGAATCAGACACAACATGCAGAACATGCTCGACTCGGTGCGAGGCGAGCGCTTCGAGCATCGAGGCGAGATCGTCGTCATCGGCCTTGGTCGGTTCGGTTCCGCGCTCGCTCTCGAACTCATGCGCCTCGGCCACTCGGTGCTCGGCATCGATGCCGACCCGGGCAAGGTCGATGAGATGAAGGGCGAGCTCACCCACGTCGCCCAGGCAAACACGACTAATGAGCGCGCTCTCAAGGCACTCGGCGTGCACGAGGCCGTGACGGTTGCGGTGTGTATCGGCAGCGGTGTCGAAGCAAGCGTGCTCACCACTGCTCTTCTCGTCGAACTCGAGGTCAAGAACATCTGGGCGAAAGCGATAACCGCTGACCACGGCCGCATCTTGCAGAAGATGGGTGCCCACCATGTGGTGTACCCGGAGGCCGAGATGGGCGAGCGTGTCGCTCACCTCGTGACTGGACGCCTCGAGGAGTTCATTCGGATGAATCCGTCGCCCAGCGAGGCCGAGACGGTCGAGCCCGATGACGAGTTCGTCATCAGCCAGATGATCGTTCCACAGCGCTTCGCCGGCTCGACCCTCGGCGCTGCCGGCATCAGAGCGGAGTTCAGGGTGACGGTGGTGGCGATCAGGCCCGAAAGTGGCCGATATACCTATGCCGAGGCGGACACCGTGCTCGGAGAGGCTGATCACATCGTCGTTGCGGGCCACCCCGATGACGTGGAACGCTTCGCCGCAGCTGACTGAGGCACGGATACGCAGGCGCTGACGGTCACGGGTACCGTGCGCGCCATGTCCGCTCCAACATCGCGTGTCGTTTCCGACTCTCGACTCATCGCCGCCAGCCCGGCCGCGGTCTTCGCCCTGATTTCTGATCCCTCTCGGCACCGTGAGATCGACGGTTCGGGAATGGTGCAGAACTCTCGGGACGGCGCTCGAGTGCTGTCACTGGGCTCACGGTTCCGGATGGACATGAAGATGGGCCCGATCCCGTATCGGATGAGCAACACCGTCGTCGAGTTCGAGCAGGACCGTCTCATCGCCTGGGCCCACTTCGGCGGGCACCGTTGGCGGTACGCCATTGAGGAGGCTGAGGACGGCTGCCTCGTGACCGAGTCCTTCGACTGGTCCACGGCGAAGTCACCTAAGTTCATCGAACTCATGTCGTATCCGGCGAAGAACCATCGAGCGATCGTCGCCACGCTTGACCGCCTTGAGCGCCTCTTTTCGAAGGACGCCTGAGTTGTCAGACGCAATTGACGCCGTCCATGTCTATTGGCGCCCGGGATGCCCGTTCTGCGGCATCTTGCGACGAGGCCTCGCTAGCAGGGGCATCGAGACGGTTGAACACGACATCTGGTCAGATCCAGAGGCAGCTGCCGTGGTTCGCCAGCACGCCGGCGGTAACGAGACCGTTCCCACCGTGGTGATCGGTGACGTGGGGATGGTCAACCCATCGGCGAAAGCAGTCGCAGGGTATTTGTCCGCCAATGCCCCGCATCTGCTCGGCGCCTAGTCACCCTCACGCCTGACAGTTGCCGCAGATCCCGTGCACGTCGAGGTCGTGATGTCCGAGAACGAATCCCGCTCGAAGCGCAACTGCTGACAGCGATTGGTCGAGCAATTCCTCGAGCTCGTTCGGGAGCTCGACGTCGACCACAGCGCCACATCCGTTGCACACGAGATGGTGATGATGGTGACCGGTGAGTTCTTCAGCGAGTTCGAAGCGGGCGTGATCGCTGTCGTGGACGATGCGGCGCACGACACGAGCCTCGGTGAGCAACGCGAGACTTCGGTATGCCGAGCTCTGCGCGAGTTCGCTGCGTCGGTCGAGCAGTTCGGGAAGGGTGAGCGGACCCGCATCGATCAGGGCATCAACGATCATCCGGCGGTTTGCGGTGTACGACTGGCCCATGTGCGCCAACCGTGCCTTGGCCTCGTCGTGGACGGTCGCCGACGTCATGGCTGGCCGTGCTCGTGGGAGTGTTCGTGCCGGTGGGAGTCGAGGTGGGTAGCGAGATCAGCGACCGTGCCAGGCCCGTGACTGTCGTGATGATGCTCATCGATCACCATCGTCGTCCCTGAGATCATCCGGCCACCGAAGGCCTCGGCCAGAGTCTCGGGAACCAACACCTCGTCGGGTGTTCCGTCGGCGAGCACGCAACCGGCCAACAGCAGCACGCGTGAGGCCCGCCGAGCTTCGCCGAGGTGGTGGGTCGAGAACACGACCGCCCCACCTCGATCGGCTCGTTCGGCGATCACCTCGAGGATTGTCGCCTGGCTGGGCAGGTCGAGCCCGGTGATCGGTTCATCGAGGAGCAGCAGATCGGGTTCGGCAGCGATTGCTTTGGCCACGAGCACCCGCTGTTGTTGGCCTCCCGAGAGCTCACCGAACGGGCGCCGACGCAGGTGTGCAACGTCGAGCCGCTCAGCGGCACGTTCAATGGCCTGACGGTCGGCCCGTCCGAGTGGACGCACCCACGAGCGGTACCGGCCCATGCGTAGCACCTCATCGACCGACAACGGCATCCACGGGTGATGGTGGTGGTGCTGAGCGACGAGCGCCACCGATGCGGTTCGGTGCACCGCTCCGTCGGTGGGTTCGAGTAGGCCGGCGAGGAGGTGTAGCAGGGTCGACTTGCCGCTTCCGTTGGAACCGACCAGGGCGATCGTCTCGCCGGCGCGCACCTCGAGATCGGTCGGGGCGAGCGCGATGACGTGGCCATAGTGCACACATGCTCGCTCCAGCGTTGCGAGCGACGTCTCGGTGGCGGGTGTGCTTGTCAACATCCGATCGGAAGTGTATCGTAATGAGAATGATTCTCAGTTTCATGCGATCGCGTTCCCGTCCCTTGCTCGTGGCCGCCATGCTGACAACGGCCGCCTGTGGTGGAACCACTGGCGGCGACAGCGCTCCGTCAACGACGGAACCCGAGTCGGTTGCAGCGTCACTGACGGTGTTCGCCACCACCTCGATCTGGGCCGACATCGCCTCGCGCGCCCTCTGCTCGGCCGACGTCGCATCGATCATCCCCATCGGATCTGATCCCCACAGCTGGGAACCATCCATGGCGACGCGCGGTGACCTGCAGTCGGCCGACCTGATCATCGCCAATGGCCTTGACCTCGAAGAGGGTCTGCTGCCGGTTCTCGACGCGGTGGAGGCTGAGGGACTGCCAGTGCTGCACATGAGCGACCACATCGATCTGATTGGCGTGGGTGGCGCCGAGCAGGACGAGGACCATGCCGACGACCACGACGACCACGCCGACGACGACCACGCCGACGACGACCACGCCGACGACGACCACGCCGACGAGGACCATCACCACGACGGGCCTGATCCCCACATCTGGCTCGATCCGATCCGAGTGGCCGATGCGCTGCCGGCGATCGTCGACGCGGCCGTCGCCGCCGGCGGCAACGCTGCCGAACTCGCCACGTGCGCTGAGAACTACGCCGAGGAACTGACGGCGCTCGATGCCGAGATCACCTCGACACTGGCGGCGATCCCGCCAGCGGAGCGACTCCTCGTCACCAACCACGATGCCCTCGCCTACTTCGCCGATCGCTACGGCTTCGAGATCGTCGGTACCGTCATCCCATCGACCTCCACCATGGCGGAAACCAATGCGGCCGACCTGGCCGAGTTGGCGATGACCATCACCGATCTCGGCATCGGCACCGTGTTCACCGATGCCCAATCGACCGATGTCGATGCCCGAGCACTCACCGAACGACTCGACGGCGTGACGGTCGTGCCGCTGCTCACCGGCACGCTCACATCAGGAGCGGAGTCCGGTGCCGACTACATCTCGTTGCTTCGGTACGACGCGTCGGCCATCGCCGAGGCACTCACCCCCTAACCTGCTCGACGTGCAATGGCTACTCGACCCCTGGGACTGGTGGGTCTCGCCGATCGTCGACAACCCATTCATGACCGATGCGCTCATCGCCGCGGCACTGACCGTCGTGTGCACCTCGGTGGTGGGCACCTGGGCGATTCTTCGCGGGCTCTCGTTCCTCGGAGACGCCCTCGCCCACGGTGTCCTTCCCGGGATCGCGATCGCCTGGGTGCTCGGGGCCAGCACAGTCCTCGGCGCGATCATCGCCGCACTCGCCATGGTGGGCGGTGTGAACCTCATCAGGGCTGCATCCCCACTGCCCGATGACGCCTCGATCGGGGTGCTCTTCGTTGGATTCCTCGCCCTTGCTGTGGTCGTCATGTCAGCATCGGGTGGGTCGGGGGACCTCAACCGCTTCCTCTTCGGTTCGATCAGCGCCGTCGATGGATCCGGAATCGCCCGTCTCGCCATTGCAGCGGCCATCACTCTCGGTGCGGCACTCGTGCTCCATCGAGCGCTGGTGATGGGAACCTTCGACGAGGTACAGGCCACCATGGCTGGCTTCCATCCCCGCCTCACTCACTTGGCGCTTCTCATCTTGATCGCGATGAGCATCGTGGTGTCATTCGAGACGGTGGGCAGCCTGCTCGTCTTCGCCTTCCTCATCGCCCCTCCGGCGACGGCATCGCTCATCGCCCACCGGGTGAGCACGATCATGGCCACCGCGGTCGGCATCGGGTGCATCTCGGCGTACGTCGGTCTGCTCGTCAGCTATCACCATCGCACGGCAGCGGGGGCGACGATGGCACTCGTCACGGTCATCGTGTTCGCCCTGGCGCTGTTGATCCGATCCATCGCCAAAATCGGATCACGCTCGGTTCACGCAGAGATCTAAAACAACGTGGATGGGGCGTCGAGACGCTTGCGCCTCGACGCTCCGGACCATGGCACGGCGGTGTCCATGAATGCCCACGAGGTCCGATGTTCAACCGAAGGTCCCCACGCATTCAGACCCATCCGATGGCGGGCGCACGGGTATCCCTTATTGGTATCGAACGCCCAATGCAGATGCGAGTCGGCGAGCGTACGCATATGGCGGTCCCGCGTGACCTTGGCCAGGATCGAGGCCGCAGCCACACTCGCCACATCGCGGTCCGCCTTGACCCGCATCTCAACGTGGGGGACACGCGGAGAGACGAAGTCCCAGTTGCCGTCAACCACTGCCACATCCACGCCGACATCAAGCGCATCGAGGGCCCGATGTAAGGCCAGACGCTGTGCCGCTGCCATGCCGAGGTGATCACACTCGGCAGCCGACGCCCACCCGGTCGACCAGGCCCGACACCACGGCGACAGCACCTCATAAGCCGCCTCTCGTGAACGCTCGCTCAACACCTTCGAATCGGCGATCGAGTCGGGAATGCCATCGGTGAACGCCGAGTCGGGCAGCACCGCCACGCCGACCACCAGCGGACCAGCCCACGCACCCTTGCCCACCTCATCGATGCCGGCGACCACACCTCCGCCTTGTCGAAGACGTTGCTCGAGCTCAAGCGTAAGTTGCGAGCGACGCGTCATGAGATGACGATGCCGAGATCGCCCGCAGTCACCTCGCCCACTCGCCACCAGCCTTCGGCCACGAGGTCGTCAGCCAAATCGGCTGAAACCGATGCCAACAGCCCGCCCGACGTCTGTGGGTCGAAGCACAGCGCCTCGGCAACAGCGTCACCACTCGAGTCGAGATGACCGGCCAGGTAGTCGCGATTGCGTGGATCGCCGCCGGTACGCACCCCGGCAGCCGCAGCTTCGGCGGCACCCGGGTAGGCCTTGATCCCAGCACCGTCGATCACCGCCCGCACACCGGATCGCTCGGCCATTTCCCATCCGTGGCCCCCAAGCCCGTACCCGGTGACGTCGGTAGCGGCGCGCACATCGGATCCCGCCGCGACCAACCGCTCCGATGCACCACGATTCAAGGTCTTCATCCCGGCAATGGCCGCAGCCTGATCGTCCGTTGAGCCGGCTGCAAGAGTAAGCCCGGTACCGATCGGCTTGGAGAGCACCAGCACATCGCCGGGGCGGGCACCAGCCTTGCGGAGGACGCGCCCGGGGTGGACCACACCTTGAACTGCGAGGCCGTAGATGGGTTCGGGATTGCGGATCGTGTGTCCGCCAGCGACCGAACCCCCGGCCTCGGCCACGACGGCCGCACCAGCAGCAAAGATCGCCGCGATGGCCTCACGCGGGAAGTGCTCGGGGAACGCTGCCACGTTGATCGCCATCACGACCCTGCCACCCATCGCAAATACATCGCTGCATGCGTTCGCCGCTGCGATTGCACCGAAGTCGGCTGGGTCGTCAACGAGTGGTGGAAAAAAGTCGGTCGTCGCCACGAGGGCCACGTCTTCACTCACCTGATACACCGCGGCATCATCGAATGGGGCGAGACCGATCAGCAGCGACGGGTCGGCGGCCGTCGGGAATTCAGACACCAACCCGGCGAGCAGTGACGCACCCCACTTCGCAGCACAACCACCGCATGACGTCCACTCGGTGAGTCGGATCAAATCATTGGAGCCGGTGGCGATGTCCATCGATGAAGTCTACGAAATCGCGGGATCGGGCGCCTCGAAGCCCCAGAGATGTTCTCCCGTCTCAGCGCCAGACTCCCACGACGCGTCGACCGCTGCGGCGCTGAGCCGCACGGGGCCGCCGCTGCACTCCCAGATCACGGCCGGCCGACGACCATGCCACCTCACCGCGAACGACACAGTCGCTGACCGTCCGGCCGGCAGACCATGCGCTTCGAATCCCTGCAACATCCAGTCCTCGGGAATCCCATCGGGTAAAAGGTCGCACTCGTTGCCGACTGCCGACACGAGTCGACGATCGAGCGCCATCGCCCGGCCGGCGCGGTTGTCGGGCACAGATCCGTCTCGCTGAGATCCAGACGCGATTCGGTCCAGGTCGGCCAGGGCGCGTCGCTCGTCGGCCAGCACCAACACCCTGGCAGCTGCGTCAAGGCCAGCCCAGATTCCAGCGGCTCCACGCCGAACAGCCCGCTCGACACTGCGAGCGACGATCGGGACGAGTTCATCGACCGGTTCACCCATCCGCGCCAGATGATCTGCCTCAATGAGCGCCGACACCGGATCGACATCCGGATCGGAGAGGTCACCGAGCATCCAGTCACAGCGTGCGGCGACCACCGACTCTGCGGCTGAGCCGCCGATCGCTCCCGCGGGTAGGTCGTATCTGCCAGCCCGGTCGATGACCGAGCGCCAACCGGCTACGACCGATGAAAGGTCCGGTAATCCTTGGGGAAGCGAGCCCGATTGCTGAGCACCATGGCGAACGGCGATACGCGCCGTGGCGTGGTGTCCAACCGGCAGAGCCCGAGCGTCGCTTGGCATTCCGACCTCGTCCGGAACCGACGTGGTGGGGGCGGGTCCGGTGAGGATTCCCGGATTGTCGACCGCAACCACGACGGGAAGTGGCGACTCATTCTCGAACTCGACGACCGTCACACCACCCGATGATGCGGTGCACCACACACGCTGCACGAGATCACCGTTCGGAATGCGAATACGCGTCTCAACCGCCGCAACACCGTCGATGCGTCGACTTCTGACGCCGGGATCACGGTCCGGGTCGTGCCACCGATCGTCAGCCGCCACTGCGAACCCGAACGACCGACCACCGTCGAGAGGGGTGATACGCCCGCCCCTTCCAACCTCGGCGCGCCACGAGGAACCAAGGTTTCCGATGAGCACCCTGTCATCCGCTGATTGCGCTGTCTCGGTCACGCGACCAGTCAAGCGCAGGCCGAGCAGTGCCACACCAATTCGGACTCCATACGCTGAGATCGTGTTCAATCGGCCGGCCACCGTCGCCGTCGTTCCGATCCGTTCGTTCAGCGGCGCCAAACACCGGCTGAGCGACGCGCTCGACGCCACCGGACGCGAGCGGCTAAGCCGCTGGACAGCGAACAACGTTCTCGATGCACTCGATGGTTTCGACGTACTCGTTGTCACCGACGATGAGGTGGTGGCCTCCTGGGCACGCACTCGCATGTGCGACGTGCTGAGCCCGGGGGCGCCGGGGCTCAATAAGGCCGCCGCGGCTGCCCGCACTCGCCTCACCGGTGACGGAGTAGACCGAATGGCACTGATCCACTCCGACCTAGCCCTGCCCCGGTCGCTGCCGGCGGCGCTCAGCCAAACCGGAGCAGTGATCGTTCCCGACCTGAGCGCCGACGGGACCAACGTCTTGGTGCTCCCGGTGAACTCGCAGGTGCAGTTCGGCTACGGACCGGGGTCGTTCCGACGCCATCTCGACCGATGCCTCGCCGACACGTCCGTGGGGTCGATCGTCATTCACCGAGATCGCCGACTAGGACTGGATCTCGACACAGCCATCGACCTGAGGCATCCTCTCGTCGCCAATCTGATCGAGGAGGTCGTCACCTGATGAATGCAAATGACCCGGGGCAGCCCCCGGCAGCATCAGGATCGTCGTGGTCGCAGGATCTGCCAACTCCGTCGGTGGCTTTGGCCGTCGGCGCGCATCCCGATGACATCGAGTTCGGCGCAGGCGGGACGCTTGCCAAGTGGGCACGGGGAGGGTGCCACATCCATCATCTCGTGCTCACCGATGGATCCAAAGGAACCTGGGACCCTGACGCCGACACTGCTGCCTTGGTCGAGCGACGCTCGATGGAGCAACTCGAAGCCCACCGTCTTCTGGGTGGAAGAAGCACGCCCACGATGCTCGGCGCGGTCGACGGTGAGCTCACCTCGAGCCTGGAGATGCGATCGGCCGTGTCCCGAGCGATTCGCGAGATCCGCCCGGATGTGGTGCTGACCCATGACCCGTGGAAGCGATACCGACTGCACCCAGATCATCGGGAGACGGGCAAGATCGTCTGTGATGCAGTTGTCGCCGCCCGAGACCCTCATTTCCATCGCGAACACGGTTTGGCGCCTCATCGGCCCCAGCATCTTCTCCTCTGGGAGGCAGATGTACCTGACCACGTGGAGGACATCGTCCACGTACTCGACATCAAACTCGATGCGCTGCACGCCCATGCGAGCCAATTCGAATCGACGATGAAGGCGACCGACGACGATGGGTTGGCGGCATTCGACCTTCGAATACGAAACCGAGCGCGCGAACTCGGTCAACCGCACGGCCTGATTGCCGCCGAGGTTTTCCACCGCATGTCCGATCTGTGACCGAACGCGGAACCGGCGGGGCGAAGAGCCCCGCCGGAAACCGCTAC
>JAQCGT010000078.1 GCA_027730505.1 Actinomycetota bacterium
GAGGTCGTCGAGGCTGCGCTGCCGGTACACACTATGAGTGCACCACGAACAGATGTTCGTGTCAAGAAGGCCCGCTGACCTCTCGGTACGATCGATCAGGTGGCGGGTGGAAACGAGGTCAGCGATGCGTTCCTCAGGCCGGCGCTGGAATGGACCATCGAGTACCTGCGTGCTGCCCGACTGCACGACCCGACGCTCAGATATCCCTCGCGCCTGCGTCAGTTCCTTGCCCAGCGGCATCTCTCGGTAGCCGAGTTGAAGGCGGTCCGACGGTTGATCGACCGGGACAGCGCGTTTCGTGAGACGCTCTCGGCGTCCGTGCCAGCTGATGCCGATCCGATCGTCCGGCTCTGGCTCACCCGTCCGGTTGGATGGGAATCGACCCTTGCTGATCTCGAGGCGGCTGACCTAAAGCGCCGCTTGGAGTCTGAGCAGGGAAGCGAACTGGCCCGCGAGGTGCGGCGTCGTCAAGCAGCCGAGGCGCGTGCTGACGCTGCAGAGCAGGCGCTGAACACAGCCGAGTCACGATGCGCTGACTTCGAGGGCGCTTCGCAACGATTAGCAGCCGAGATCGAGACGCTGTCAGCAGAGGTTGAACGGCTGCGCTCGGAACTTGCGTCGCTCAAGACCGAACTGCGTCACGAGCGCGACCGACACGGGGCGACGAGCGCGCGCTTAGAGGCGGCCCGTGCGGCCGAACGGCAGGCTGCAGCAGATGCCGAACATGCCGCACAGATCACCGACAAAGTGCTTCAGGACCGATCGGACGTGTTGTCGGTTGGCATCGACCTCGCCGACATCGTCGAACAGGCACGTCGACTCTCAGCTCGAATCGCAGAATTGGTGCCCGAACCCGACCAAGCGGTCCGCGAACCGCTGGCTGTGCCCGGCCGTCTGAGCGGTGATCGGGTGGCAGCGGCCCAACACCTGGTTCGTTCCGGGGCAACGGTGATCGTGGATGGGTACAACGTCGCCAAACGTTGGCGGCCGACGCACGACCTTCGTTCACAACGGGAACTCCTCGTTGCCGGCATCGAGGCTGTGGTGTCGCGTCTCGGCGCCGACATCGCCGTCGTGTTCGACGGCGATGAAGTCATCGGGAGCCACGCTGTGCGCCGGTCGCCGGTCAGGGTCATGTGGTCCCCTCGTGGCGTCACCGCCGATGACGTCATTCGGGCGGAAGTGCAGCGACTTCCACTCAATCGCCCGGTGATCGTGGTCACCGATGACCGCGAGATCATCAACGATGTGCGAGTGGCGGGGGCGAATCACGTTGGGAGCGATGCATTCATAGGACTGCTCGAGCGCTGAGATGCGACGAACCCCGCCGCCGCCAACCTTTGAGGAAATCCGTGCTCGCCTGATGGCCGACGGTGCAGTGAGAGTTGGCGTTGCTCCAGCGGACATCTTGCACAGAGCCCGCCGGGCGCTCCACGAGCGCCGACGGGCCGGCTATGTCGACTCGATGCAATTCACCTGGCGCAATCCGGAGCGGTCAACCGACCCTTCTGCGACCGTTGACGGAGCACGTTCGATCATCGTGGTCGCGCACCCGTGCGACAGTCCTGATGAGCCGAGACCCGACGGCGCCAGTGCTCGAGTTGCCAGATACGCCCGACAGGATCACCACACACCGATGCGGGAATCGTTGCGGGCCGTCGCGCGAACGTTGCGCACCAGCGGGCATCGGGCGGTGGCGTTGAGCGACGACAATGCACTCGTCGATCGAGAGGTCGCCCACCTCGCAGGGATTGGATGGTTCGGGCGAAACGCCAATCTGTTGGTTCCGGGTCTCGGCAGTCATGTGGTGCTCGGCTCGATCATCACCACGGCCGAATACGCGACCGATACGCCGGTGCCCGATGGATGCGGCTCGTGTACCCGCTGCATCGACGAGTGTCCGACCGGCGCGATCGTGTCTCCTGGGGTGATCGATGCGCGCCGGTGCCTCGCATGGATCCTCCAGCGGCCTGGCGTGATTCCGATCGAGTTTCGAGTGGCGATTGCTGATCGGATCTACGGCTGCGACGACTGCCAGGACTCATGCCCTCCGACGATCAGGCTTTCGGGGCGCCATTCTGGACGGGTGGCGGCTCCAGGCCCCGGCCAGTGGATCGACGCCTGGGAAGTGCTCGACGCCACTGATGACGAACTCTTGACGCGATGTGGACAGTGGTACATCCACGCACGCGACCCGCGCTGGTTGCGCAGGAACGCTCTCGTCGTCATCGGGAATACCGCTGACCCGGCGGATTCGACGGTATGGCAACGACTCGACGCTCATCGACTGTCGAACGATCCGATCATCGCCGAACACGCCGATTGGGCATGGCAGCGACTGGCTGATCGCGGCACAGTGGGGGAGACATGACCATTCCTCACCTGCTCGTGACGAACGACTTCCCGCCGAAGGTGGGCGGCATCCAGTCGGTGCTCTGGGAGTGGTGGCGACGCCTGCCACCCGAGTCGTTCACTGTGCTCACCAGCCCGCACCCGCATGCAGCGTCCTTCGACGCGGAGCAGCCATACCGAGTGGTCCGCACCCGCGAGCCATGGCTCCTTCCGCATCCGAGAATGATCCGACGTGTCGAGTCGTTGATCGCAGAGACCGGAGCTGAATTGGTGGTGCTCGACCCAGCCGTTCCGTTGGGGTTGATCGGGCCGCACCTCTCGGTTCCGTACGACGTCGTCCTTCATGGAGCCGAGGTGACCGTGCCGGGACGAATCCCGGTGCTGAGGCCGGCGCTGTCTCGAGTGTTGCGAGGAGCCCGCCAGGTGATTTCGTGCGGGGAGTACGCGGCGAACGAGGCGAGGCGAGCAGCTCGTCGCAATCTCGCCACCGTGGTGCTGCCCCCTGGCGTCGACACCGAGCGGTTCGCGCCATCAGGAGATCCGGACTCCCGGCGTGCGGCGCGTGCGCGCCTCGGCGTCGACGCCGATGCGCAACTCTTGGTCGGCGTCTCGCGACTCGTGCCTCGCAAGGGATTCGACACCGCGATCCGAGCGGTAGCCGAGTTGACGTCGACTCATCCGTCGTTGCAGTTGCTCATCGCAGGTGCTGGACGTGACGACAGTCGCCTTCGACGTCTCGTCGACAGGACGGGTGCTCCAGTGCGACTACTTGGCCGAGTGCCCGATGATGTTCTGCCCGATCTCTACGCGGCAGCTGATCTGAGTGTCATGCTCTGTCGGGACCGTTGGGGGGGACTCGAACAGGAGGGATTCGGCATCGTGTTCCTCGAAGCTGCAGCAGCCGGCGTCCCACAGCTCGCCGGCCGCAGCGGCGGATCCGCCGAAGCGGTTGTACACGGCAGCACAGGAACCATCATTGATCAGCCTCGCTCGATCAGTGATGTCGCGTCAGCCATCGCAACGCTGCTCTCGGATCCGTCACGGTTGGCTGCGATGGGCGCCGAATCGCGCCGTCGAGCAGTAGAGGAATTCACCCATGATGGTCTTGCAGCCCGCTTGGCAACCGCCCTCGAATATCCGGAGACACGCCCGTGAACAGTGACGTCACCGTCGGCCGCGCGATCATCCGCACGCAACTCTGGCTAACCGCAGTATTCGCTACGACCGCGATCTACGCCGCCGTTGTCTTCAACACGACGGCACAGTGGGTCGGTGCCGTCACGGCGATGGTGCTCTTTGCGGTCGGCGTGGCGGCGTTTCTGTGGGCCTTCTGGACCGCTGTCCAGCGAAGTCGCACCGAAGACATCTCGGTGACGCAGCTATTCCTTCTCGTAGGTGAGCCGACTCCGGCGACCGTTCGCCGCCCCATGCTCATCGCTCTCGCAGTGCAGGTGATCGTCGCAACTGCGACAGCGCTGGCTCGCCCCAATGGCCCGGATGGAAGCCCGGGTTCGTCACTCGCTGTGGGATTCCTCGTTCCGATGCTTGGGCTCGGTCTCAACGGGTTGTGGGCTGCCATTCACGGCCGATTTGGTGAGCGGGCGCGCCGGGCCGACTGACCGTCACGCTCGTCGTCAATCAGATCGGGCAGAATGTGGTCATGGCAGACCGTGCGTCGGACACGATCATCATCGAGGCACCCCTGACTCGCGTCTGGGAGATCGCCGCCGACATCGAGCGCTATCCCGAGTGGGCGCTTGACGTCAAGCAGGTGGTCGTCACCGAGCACGACGAGGAAGGCCGCCCGTTCGTGGTTGAGTTCCGCGCGTCCGCCCTTGGTCGAAGCACCCATTACACATTGCGCTACGACTACAGCGAGGCCCCCAATCGCCTGTCGTGGACGATGGTGAGCGGTGACATTCAGCGGAACATCGACGGAGCGTATGTATTGGCTGATCTCGGTGGTGGTCGGACCGAAGTGAGATACGACCTGTCGATCGACCTTGTGGTGCCATTGCCGGGCTTCGTGAAGCGGAGAGCTGAACGTCGCATTCTGAATGCGATCCGCGAGCTCAAGGTCGTCGCCGAGCGGTGACTCGTCCGCCCGACTCCCCGGGGGTCGGGCGTCGTCTCGGGGTCGACGTCGGCGGCACGAAGTGCCTCGGTGTGGTCGCAGACGACACCGATTCGGTGATTGCCGAGTTTCGGCGTCCCACGCCGCGCGGACTCGGCTCGACTGCGGCGGTCCTGAACGCGGTCGAAGACATCGTTCGGGAAGCCATCGAGACTGTTGGACCCGTCGACTCGGTGGGCGTCGGGGTGCCGGGGCTGGTCTCACGGGCAGGAGTTCTCAGAGCGGCACCGAATCTCGACGGCATTGCTGATCTCGACGTCGCCGGCATGTTGTCGGATCGGCTCGCTCGATCAGTGATCGTCGACAATGACGCCACGTGCGCACTCGTTGCTGAGTGGTCGATCGGTTCGGGTCACGGGATCGACGACCTTGTCCTCGTCACGCTCGGTACGGGCATCGGCGGTGGCCTTGTGCTCGGCGGTGACGTGCGGCGGGGAGCCAACGGCTTCGCAGGGGAATTCGGGCACATGATGGTCGACCCCGATGGGCTCCCATGTCCGTGCGGCCGCCGCGGCTGTTGGGAGAGGTACGCGTCAGGAAGTGCTCTCGGTCTGTTCGCTGATGAGGGGGGCTTCGCAGGAGGTCCGGAAGTGCTGGCGGCGGCCCGAAGCGGCGACACAGCTGCGGTGGAGATCGTCGACCGGTTCTCATCGTGGGTTGCCGTTGGCCTGGCCGGCTTGGCTAATGCTGTCGACCCTGAGGTGATCGTCATCGGCGGCGGACTCGTCCGGGACGCGAACGTGTTCTTTCCCGGAGTCGAACGGCACTTCATGACGGCGCTGTACAGCGCAGATCGGCGATCGCTGCCCGAACTGAGGTTGGCAACTCTCGGCGAACGTGCCGGCGCAATAGGAGCGGCCATGCTCGGCGCCGCCCATGGCCGCTAGCGTCGACCCACATGGAGTTCCGCCGGATCACCAACCTTCCCCCATACGTCTTCACCGTCATCAATGGGCTGAAGATCGAGGCACGCCAGCGAGGGGCTGACGTGATCGATCTCGGATTCGGCAACCCCGACATCCCGTCCCCGGACATCGCCGTCACCAAGCTCGCCGAAGCGGCGCGTAATCCTCGCAACCATCGGTACTCGCTCAGCCGAGGCCTCCCACGCCTTCGTGAGGAGGTCGCCAAGTACTACAAGGCGAACTGGGATGTAGACCTTGATCCCGAGTTGGAAGTCACCAACACGATTGGTTCGAAGGAGGGCTTCTCGCACCTCATGTGGGTACTGCTCGAGCGCGGTGACGCGGCCATCGTTCCGACCCCGAGTTACCCGATCCACATGTACGGCCCACTTTTTGCCGGAGCTGACTTACGGCAGGTTCCGATGCGAGGTCTGAGCCACCACGAGGAACGTTCGAACTTCTCTGAGGAGTTCTTCGACAATCTGCATCGCGCATACGACCTCGGCTGGCCAAAGCCGCGCGTCCTCGTGATCTCGTTCCCGCACAACCCGACCGGCGCATGTGTCGACCTCGACTTCATGCAGCGCGTTGTCGATTTCTGTCGCGAGCGCGAGATGGTCGTGGTTCACGATTTCGCCTACGCCGACATCGGATTCGATGGCGTTCGACCACCATCGATCCTTCAGGCGCAGGGGGCAAAAGACGTCGCAGTCGAGCAGTACTCGATGACGAAAAGCTTCTCGATGGCCGGGTGGCGCAGCGCCTTCATGGTTGGCAGCGCCGAGGTGGTGCAGGCGCTGGTGAAGCTAAAGAGTTACCTCGACTACGGCATGTTCCAGCCGGTGCAGATCGCGGCAACGGTCACGTTCCGAGAGGTTCCCGACTACCCGCGCGAGATCTGTTCGATCTACGAGAGCCGATGCGATGCGCTCATCGACGGTCTCGGCAAGTTGGGATGGGACGTTCCAAAGCCCGGCGGAACGATGTTCGTCTGGGCGCCGATTCCTGAGGCGTATGCGGAGATGGACTCGGTCGAGTTCTGTTCGATGCTCGTGCGTGACTGCGATGTCGCGTTGTCCCCAGGCGTGGGGTTCGGGCCAGGGGGCGAGGGATATGTCCGCTTCGCTCTCATCGAGAACGAACAGCGGATCTCGCAGGCCATGCGGAACTTGCGCCGTGGCCTGACCCGGCTCGGATGACCTGCACCGATCCGTGACCCCCCGGTAACACGGTGGGCGTAACCTTCGAGATGTGCATACCGTCGTCCTGCGTCTCTGGCTTCCCGATCGTCCGGGAGCGCTCGGTCAGGTCGCGAGCCGTATCGGGGCGGTCCGAGGAGACCTGCTCGGAATCGAGATTCTCGAAGCTGGAGCGGGCAACGTCATCGACGAACTGGTCGTGCGACTACCTGATGCCGGTCTTGTCGACCTGATGATCGCCGAGGTCGATGCGGTCGACGGCGTTGGCGTTGAGCACGTTCGGAGTCTTGACGGTGGCCATGTCGACCCCGACCTTGCCGCGCTCACCCTGGTCGCTGAGGTTGCTGAGATGGACGGAGCGCACCGTCCAATAGCGCTGGTACGTGGCGCCAGGCGCTTGGTGGGCGGCGACTGGGCTGCCATCGTTGACGGCGGGATGCTGGTGGCTGCCGATGGCGAACATCCCGATCTTGCGCTTCTGGCGGCGGCCCGAGAGGGCAGCGACCATCTTGGCGATTCAGCCCCACTCGCGGGCGAACTGTTCTGGGCGAGAGTCGCCGGGACCTCTCTTGTGCTCGCTGCGGGGCGCGAGGGACTGCCGATCCATACCCGCGAGAGGGCGAGAATCGACCTGCTCGCCCGCATCTCGCGTTCGTTGCTCTCGGTCTGAGAGCAGGTCGGGTTACGGCCTCAGTCGTCAGCCCAAGACCGAGACCGCTCGACCGCTCGCAGCCACATGGCGTGGCCGGCATCTGCCATCGTGCGGTCCTCGCATGGCTCGAACGATGCCTCAAGTTCCCAACTTGCCTCGAGTTCCTCAGCGTCGCCCCAGACGCCTTCGGCGAGGCCGGCAAGTCGAGCGGCGCCGAGCGCCGTGGTCTCTTTGTCGACGGGCCGACGTACGGTCACACCGAGCTGATCTGCTTGGATCTGCATCAGGAGATCCATTACTGCGGCACCACCGTCAACTCGCAGGTCAGCGATCGGGACACCCGATGCCGCCGACATGGCGTCGACGACGTCTCGAGTCTGGTAGGCGATCGACTCGACCGTTGCTCGTGCCAGATGAGCGGCAGTCGAGCCGCGAGTCAGCCCACAGATGGTGCCACGGGCGTGAGGATCCCACCACGGCGAGCCGAGGCCAGTGAATGCAGGCACCAGGACAACCCCGCCGCTGCTGTCGACGGATGCGGCAAGTTCGCCGATCTGGGGTGCCTCATCGATGATTCCGAGACCATCACGGAGCCATTGAATGGCCGCACCGGTCACAAAGATCGAACCCTCAAGCGCATAGGCAACGGAACCGTCCGCGAGTTCCCACGCAATGGTGGTGAGCATTCCCTCCGTCGGCTCCGGACAGGTCGCACCTACGTTCAACAGAACGAAACTGCCGGTTCCATACGTGTTCTTGGCCATTCCAGGGCGCAGGCAGGCTTGACCGAACAGAGCGGCCTGCTGATCGCCAGCAACACCGCTGATGGGAATGCCTGCCGGTATACCCGACGCTGCGGCGGTCAGGCCGAAGCGACCGCTGGACGGCATCACCGTGCCGAGCGCAGAGATGGGGACTCCCAGCAGATCGCACAGTTCGGGATCCCACCGCCGTGAACGGATGTCGAACAACATCGTCCGGCTTGCGTTCGAGGGATCCGTGGCGTGGACCGCACCGCCGGTCAGGTTCCAGATGAGCCAGGAGTCGATCGTTCCAAGGGCCAGGTCGTCATCGACGGGAATCGATCGGTCTGAGATCATTCGAGCGAACTTGGTTCCGCTGAAGTAAGGATCGAGGACGAGGCCGGTGCGCTCACGGATCAGGGGCAGGTGGCCAGCGGCATCAAGTCGAGCGCACTCCTCGGCCGTGCGCCGGTCCTGCCACACGATCGCCGTTCCGTGCGGCTCGCCGGTCCGGCGATCCCATGCAACAGCCGTTTCACGCTGGTTGGTGATGCCGATGGCGGCGACCGAGTCGATACCGACCCTCTCCAGCACAGCCCCGACCACGGTGACGACGGCGGCGAGGATCTCATTTGCATCGTGTTCGACCCAGCCCGGTCTCGGGAAGTGCTGTGTGAACTCTCGGTACTCGGCGAACCCGGGTCGGCCATCTCTGTGCACCGATCTCGCCCTCACCCCGGTGGTGCCGGCATCGATCGCGATCACGCAGGTTTCGTCACCCATGGCCTGCAGGGTAGCCATCCGGAAATGGTCTCTCAGCGGCGTCGGGGTGGTGTCCCGCCACCAGTTCGCTTGGTCGGCGCCGGTCGAGACCTCGATCGCGAGCGATCGGCGTCACTGTCGTCAGAACTCGACGGCGACGACCGCTTCAGCCGTTGACGCTGATAGCCGAACTTTGCGAGCACTGCTCCGAGAGCGAGATACGCAGGACCGCTCACAAGGAGTCCGCCGATCGCTCCCGGCCGCCCCTCGGGGGACACGGCGAGGAAAAGGACGACTCCCATGATCGCCACATAGATGAGCCACTCTCGGACCAACCTCCGCCAAGGAACGGGGCGCGATGAATCCCAGGCCATGGGTTCGTTCTACCAGCCTCGCCCCTTAGGCTCCGACTGGTGCGGGTGGGTGTGCTCACCGGAGGAGGCGACTGCCCGGGTCTGAACGCCGTCATCCGCGCCATCGTTCGCAAGGGCGAGCGGGTCCATGGCGACGAGATCGTCGGATTCCTCGACGCATGGGACGGCGTCATGAATCGGCGAACGACCCCGTTGACGGTCGAAACGATGCGCGGGTCGCTACCCCGCGGCGGCACAGTGCTCGGAACTCGGCGGGGCAGTCCCTTCGACCACGTCGATGGAGTGGAGCGAGTTCGCTCGACGATGTCGGACATGGGTCTCGACGGATTGATCGTCATCGGTGGGAACGGTTCGTTGAGCGTCGCCGAACTTCTCTTCAGGGAGCACGGGATCCCGATCGTTGGCGTGCCGAAGACAATCGACAACGACATCGTGGGCACGGACCTCACCTTCGGCTTCAATACGGCCGTTCAGATCGCCACCGATGCGATCGACCGTCTTCACACGACGGCCGAGAGCCACGATCGCGTGATGGTGGTCGAGGTGATGGGGCGCCACAGCGGGTGGATTGCGACTCATGCCGGCATCGCCGGCGGGGCGACAGTGGTGCTGATCCCGGAGAGGCCATTCGACATCGATGAGGTCTGCCAACGACTGGTCCGACGACACTCACGGGGCCGGTATGCCTCCATCGTGGTAGTGGCGGAGGGTGCCTCTCCGGCCGCTGGAACCCTTCAAATCTCGGAGCGAAGCACCGAT
>JAQCGT010000005.1 GCA_027730505.1 Actinomycetota bacterium
GCCGTGAGTGAGCCGTGGGATTCTTCATCGTCGTGGTCGTCATCAGGCATTGATGACGAGGGCGGGCCTCCTTCGGCAGCGCTCGAATGCTGGGCGCTCATCAGGGCCACGCCGCCGGCCCCGAGGAGTCCGAGCACGGCCAGCAGTCCGAGCCGGCGACCTCGGTGGTTGTGTCGCCCACCTGGGAACGACTGGTCGATGTCCGACGTGCGTGCGCGTCGAGACAGGGTGAATCTGGTCATGGTGATACCTCGTGTCAGGGTGGGCGACGCCGGTGATCTCGGGCGTGGCTATGTCAGCGCGGATCGAGCTGGGTCCTGGGTCGAGGGCGGTCGTCCCGGAGTGGAACCTTCCGAGTCACGACGTTACGAGTCGACTACCGATGTGAACAGCGACAGCCGTGGTGATCTCGTCACCGCGTGCGTCACGCGTTGATCAGTGCAGATGCCACGTCGGCGATGACCGACTCTTTGGCATCGAGTGGTGGCAGCAGGATCAGCTGATCGAGTCCTGCGGCCTCGAGATCAGCGACCTGCCGGCGCAACTGTTCGGGCGTGCCGACGAGACAGGTCCGTTCGATGAGTTCACCGGTCACGAAGACTTCCTCATCAGGCTCCACCCAACAGTTGTGGCCACGGTGAATCGCGAGGTGACGACGTTCTAGCGGGGTGCGCTCCAAATGGGCGGTGTAGTCATCCCAAATGTCGGCGAGGTGGGCTGGAGGTCGCTTGCCGAATTGCGTCACCTGTTCGTATGAGTAGTGGAGACTGGCGATGGCGAACGCACCGGTACCGCGGCGCACC
This sequence comes from Actinomycetota bacterium, assembly GCA_027730505.1. Lineage (GTDB taxonomy): Bacteria > Actinomycetota > Acidimicrobiia > Acidimicrobiales > Ilumatobacteraceae > Casp-actino5. The sequence continues at coordinate 804 of JAQCGT010000005.1, forward strand.
CGTTCACTGTCGACGGTCTCGCCCTCAGCGAGAATGAAGATGGTCGTGAGGGTCGAAATCGGGAAGGTCTCGCGTGCGATCGTGCGTCCTGCTTCGGCCGCGGCAGATTCGAGACGCTGCCGGGCGTGAGCAACGGCCATCGGATCAGGCGGCAGCGAGGTAACGAGTCCGTCACCGTGGCGAGCCGCAAGCGTCATGGCTTTTGGGCCGAACGCCGACACGTGCATCGGAATTCGCGGTTCGAACCGGACGAACCCTGAGTCGGGCATCAGATGATGGGTGGGGGCGATACGCCCACGGAACTCGTAGTCGACCTCGCCACCGTCGAGGAAAGCGCGCAGGTCGCTCAGGTAACGGTCGAACTCGGCGATCCGCATCGGCGGATGGCCCATGATCCGCATCGCCGTGTTGCCGGTGCCGATGGCGCAGAACACCCGACCTGGAGCGATCTCGTTGATCGTGGCATGTGCAGCTGCTGTCACCGGCGCCGGACGGGTGGGGGCGACGGCGACGCCGGTGCCGATGTGCATCGTGGAGGTGCGATCAGCGGCCAACGCCATGAAGGCGTAGGCGTCCGACCAAATCATCTGGCTGTCAGCCGCCCAACAGTGGGTGAATCCGAGTCGTTCGGCTTCGACCACATAGCCGACATCGGCTGGGCGAGAGGCCACACAGATCCCGTACTGCACCAAGCGATCATCTCAATCAGCGACATCGGCGCCGAAGTCGGACGCCGGTTCAGCGCTGGGCAGTAATGCGTTCGCCGATCCACCACGCAAGGTCGTGGCGCCCCGGATGCTGGAGCACCACGTATCGGGGTCGATCACCTGCGAGGGTGATACGCAGCACTTCCCGATCCCGGAACACCGCCATCCAGGCGCGAGGCCGACGTCCCGTAATCGGGTCTTTGGCGGCGCACACGAAGTGCCCAGCGATCACCGAGCCCGGCATATGCGTACCGGCGAGGCGCCACCTGATGCCACGGACTGCGTCGGCACGGAGAAGCACGTCGGCGGCGACGATCTCACCCATCGGGATCACGCGACCGCGGCTGAGCGACCACAGTCGGTCAAGCCCCGTCACCTCGATGCGCACATCGGCATCGGTCACGGTCACGGCAACGGCCATGTCCAACACGCTACTGGCGGCACGGCGCCCGGTACGGTCGCCTCATGGAGCAGGGCACACCGTTCCCGTTGCAAACGATGCTCGGATTCACGATGGAACGCGGCGATGGCATCGCTGTCTCAACGCTCGAGGTGCGTCCGGAGCACATCAACCCACATGGGGCGCTCCACGGTGGCATTCCGTACACCATGCTCGACACGGCGATGGGTGCAGCGGTCATGACTCGCGTGCCTGATGGTCATTGGTGCAGCACCATCGACATCCACATCCGGTATCTGCGTCCGTGCACTGGTGGTGTGATCACCGCCACCGCCACCGTTCGAAGGGCCGGACGTCGAGTCAGCCACGTCGACGCCGTGGTGACCGATGCTCAAGGCAACGAGATCGTCACGGCTTCCGGGACGTTCGCCGTCGTCCCCGTGCCGACCTGACCCGCCGGGTGACACCGATCAGCCACTCGACCAGACGGTTGTAACGCTTGGTTGCCCCGGGCCAACGCGCGGAAATCGCTTGACCGAGGGATATCTCGGGCCGTTCCGATCCGTAGGTCAGTTCGGCCAGCCACGTCCGTGGGCCGTATTCGCCCCCGTTGGCAGAGGCTGAATGCTCGCGCTCGTCTTCATCAGCCTGCCAGCGTCCGAGATCAGCCGGATCGCGACCCTCGGGCAGCTTGCGCGCGATGACGTACGCGAAGAGCGTGTGTTGCGGGTTGGCATCAGTAAATGATGCGTCGGCGGTCATGATGTGATTGAGCCAGGGTTCGGTCTCGTCGAGCGGAGCGGCGTGGATTGCCTCGTTGTGGGTGAGCAGCAGGTAGCCGATTCCTCCGCCGAGCCGAGCCAGATGCTCGATCGCGAAATGCCGTTCGATGGTCTCGAGCACCAGTTCTGAGTGCACGGCTTCCGTCGGGTCATCGGCGAGCATCGTCTCGAGGTGCGGATACGACATGATCTGCTGCAGGTTGTCGGGCAGTGTTCGGTTGACCTCCCATGCCGCCTCCCAGATCGCAGCGCAGTACTGGTTGCGGTGTGGTCCGACGTAGTCCCACGACACGAACAGCCCATCGGGAGCGAGACGCTCGGCCACTTGATGGAAGACCCGGTTGATGTGAGAGATGTGATGGCCGGCTGCGTGGTTCAACACGAGGTCGAACGGGCCGTCGGGGAGTGGCCGGCTGTTGACGTCCATCTCGACGTAGGTTGCGCCCAGCCCGACATCGGCGGCACCTCGGCGAGCGTCATCGAGCAGATGCGGGGCGATATCGATGCCGACCACTTCGCCGACGATGCCGACCCGATGTAATTCGCGCTCCACCCAGCCCGTGCCACAGTTGAGGATCAGGGCGCGCTCGAAACGGCGGCCCTCGCCGGCGAGATCCTCGAACCACGTGACGTTGGGGTCACCCGTCGCTCGCTGATCGAGATGGCGGCGGACCGACTCGAAGTCGTTCCAGTATTGGCCGGTGTAATAGCGATGGCCTTCAGACGGGATGATCACAGGATTGCCGCTGTCCTTCGGGCTCCCGGACGCCGAATCATGGTCGCCAGCATGCCCGCTGCGATGGCGATGCCGCCACCGGCAGAGAAGGCCCAGCCGTAGCCGCCGACTTCGTCCCTCACGATTCCGGCACCCCATGCGGCGGCGGCAGCGCCCACCTGGTGGGCTGCGAACACCCATCCGTAGACGATGCCAGCGTTGTTGCGTCCGAAGGCCTCAGCGCACAACATGATCGTCGGCGGCACGGTCGCGATGTAGTCCAGCCCGAAGAGCACGGCGAACACACCGATCGAGAGTCGGTCGTGCACGAGCGGCAGCAAGAACAAGCTCACCCCACGGAACGAGTAGTAGATGAAGAGCAGGCGCCTCGGGTCGATGCGGTCGGTCAGCCACCCACTCGCCAGCGTGCCGACGAAGTTGAACACGCCCATCACGGCAAGCCAGTTCGCGGCCGTCACTTCGGCGAACCCGTGATCGGTGGCATGAGCGATGAAGTGCTGCCCGACCAGACCGTTGCTGGTGCCGCCGCACACCATGAACGTGGCTGCGAGCAGCCAGAACTCAGGCCGTTTCACCGCCCGTCGCATGATCCCCCGATCGGCCACTGGCGGCGGCTCTGGTGCGCCGCCATACGGGGCGAGTCCGACCTGAGCTGGTGAATCCCGCATGAACCACCACACCGGAAAGGCGCAGATCACTGTGATTACTGCGCCGACACTGAGCGCGTGGCGCCATCCGCTCGACGAGCCGATGGAGGTGAAGATTGGGAAGAACAAGAGCAGCCCGGCGCTCGTCGAGGCACCGAAGATCCCGGTGACGAGTCCACGGCGTTCGACGAACCATCGATTCGCCACGGTGGCGGCAAGCACGCTGGCGATCAGGCCGGCCGCAAGACCCGACAGCAGACCGAACATCACGATGAGCATCCAGAGCGAGGTCGCGCGACTCGAGATCCACATGGTGATTGCAGCACCGCTGAGAGACATCGTGGTCACGGCGCGAATCCCGAATCGCCGCATCAGCACACCGGCCACGGGGCCGCTCAGCCCATACACGAGCAGCCCAACCGAGGCGACGAGGGAGAGCTGAGCGGTGCTCCACTCGGTGTCGCGTTCCATCTCGACGAGCAGCGCACCGGGCGCGGCACGCGAACCCGAGGTCATCACCAACGCCACCACTGAGACGGCCACAACAATCCAGCCGTAGAACACGCGTTGAGGCGCGGTTCGCGGAGTGCGAGCTGAGGCGGACATGGTATTTGAACGCTACCTGAAGACGGGTGTTCAGGAGCGCTGGTACCGTGGCCCCATGGACGACCCTGACATCTGGCGTTGGGTCTGGTTGCTGGCCGCCGGTGGCTTCGCAGCAGCTGAGATGTTCACCGCAGGAACGTTCTTCATCCTGCCCTTCGCCGGCGGTGCGCTTGCGGCGTCGATCGCCGGATTCGGAGGTGGCGGTGTGGGGCTGCAGTGGGTGGTGTTCATCCTTGTGACCATCGCCGGTGCCATCACCCTCATTCCGTTACGTCGCCGACTTGATGCCACCGAGCCATCTGACGGCATCGGTGCCCGGCGCCTTATTGGCCAGAGCGCCGTGGTGCTTTCCGATATCTCATCCGGCCCGACCGGTTCCGGCGACGTCCAAGTGGGTCGTGAGTCATGGCGGGCTGAATCTGCTGATGGTTCGGCCTTGCCGGCCGGCACCACCGTTCGTGTGGTCGATGTGCGTGGCACGAGTGTCGTCGTCATTCCCGTTCCCCCAGTAGTCGCAACCGAAGGAGACCAATGATGCCCCTCATCGTGCTCGGCGCCGTGTTCGTATTGCTCGTCGTCTACCTGGCGCTCTCGGTCAAGATCGTGCGTCCCTATCAACGCGGCGTCATCGAGCGCCTTGGTCGATTCCACGTCACCGCTGAGCCGGGCCTTCGGCTGCTCGTTCCGTTCATCGACCGAATCGTGCTCGTCGACATGCGTGAACATGTCGTCGATGTGCCTCCGCAGGAGGTCATCACCGCTGACAACGTGGTGGTGAGCGTCGACGCTGTCGTGTACTACGAACCCGTCGACCCGCAGCGCCTCATCTACAACGTCGAGAACTTCATCATGGCGGTCACCAAGTTGGCGCAGACCAATCTGCGCAATCTCGTCGGCGATCTCCAACTCGATCAGGCCCTCACCAGCCGTGACTCGATCAACACGAGCCTGCGCGCGATTCTCGACGACGCCACCGACTCATGGGGCGTTCGGGTCAAGCGAGTCGAGATCCAACGCATCGATCCGCCGATGGACGTCATGAACGCGATGCACGAGCAGATGAAGGCTGAGCGCACACGTCGTGCGACTGTCACCCAGGCGGATGGAGAGCGCCAGGCGGCGATCACCCGCGCTGAGGGCCAGCGCCAGTCGGAGATCCTGCAGGCCGAAGCCGTGCGCCAGCGTGAGATCCTCGAGGCTGAGGGTCGTGCGCTCGCCGTGCGTCAACTGGCCGAGGCCGAGCGATTCCGAGTCGAGACGGAGGCCGCCGGTGAGGCCGCTGCCATTCGGGCGGTCTATTCAGCGATCCACGATGGTGATCCGACGTCGGATCTCATCGCCATCAAATATTTGGAGGCGCTCGCCAAGGTCGCTGACGGAAAGGCCACGAAGATCTTTCTTCCCGCCGACACGTCAACCGCCATGGGAGCGCTCGCCGGCGTCGCCGAACTGTTCACCCGACCCGGTCCCGACACCGACGCCACCGACTGATCCGACAAGACTGTTCCGATGGCGGACAAGGACGGGGTATCGACACGCGTCGTGGTCGTGACGGGGGGCGGCGGCGGCATCGGCCGAGCAGCTGTCGAGCGCTATCTCGCCGAAGGTTGGTCGGTTGTCGCCGGGGACCTGAACGGCGATCGCGGCCGGCAGCTGATCGCAGAGCTGGACGCCGGTGACCGACTCGAGTTTCTCGAGGTCGATGTAGCCGAGGAGGTCGACGTCGAGGCTCTCGTCACGCTTGCCGTCGAACGCTTCGGTGGACTCGATGTGATGTTCAACAATGCGGGTATCGGTGGGGCGTTCGGCCCGATCACCGAACAGACAGTTGACGAGTGGGACGCAACCTTTGCCGTGAACATGCGGTCGGTGTTCCTCGGCACCAAGCACGCGGCGAAAGCGATGATTGCTGGCAGCAGGGGAGGGGCGATCGTCAATACTGCGAGTGTCGCCGGGCTGACCGGTGGTGGCGGCCCCCAGGCCTATTCGGCGACGAAGTCCGGCGTGATCTCCCTCACCATGTCGACCGCGGTCGAACTCGCCGAACATCGCATCAGGGTGAATGCGATCTGCCCTGGAGCGATATACACCGATCTGTTGCATCGGGGGAAGCCCGAACGCACCGACTCATGGCGCGCTGAGATCCAGCCATGGCCCGATCGGGGTGATGCCACCGCCATCGCCGATATCGCGTACTGGCTCGGGAGTGATGAATCTCGGTTCGTCACCGGCACGTGGGTGGTGGCCGATGGCGGCCTGCTCGCCGCCACACCGCGTCTCATGGCACACGACTTGCAGCACATGCGGTCGATGGCGGGTATCGCTTGGGGCAACACCGGTCGCCAGCCCGAGGTTCGCCGGTTCGCCGACGAGAACCCGGGCGTGTGAACATTCGCCGATGAACGCACGCGAGATCATGAACGCCGTAGCCGGCAAGACCGGTGATATCGGTGCCGCCTTCTACTTCACGCCTGAGACCACCGGCCGGGGCAAGGAGTTCGACCTGGGCGGCTTCTATTTCTATTTCGTTGGACGCGGTGGTGTGCTCGGCGACGTGGAGCCGGCCGTGGTCCACTCGGCCTTCGGCTACTTCCATCCAGACATGGTCGCCAAGATGTGGACCGGTGCGCTCGAGAAGCTGGCGGGGCATCAGATGTCGGCCCGCGATGCTGCTCGCGAATACATCGCCTGCGCCCACGCCCATGGGCGCGCACATCTGTCAGGTATCGACGGACTCGATGCCTATGCGGCAGCTGCTCGCAAGGTGATCGACGCCGTCGATGATTCGGGCCTTGCGTTGTTCGCCGGTGTGAAAGCCGAGCCGGTGCCCGGCGACGCGCCAGCGGCTGCCTTGCACGAGGCGATGGTGCTGCGTGAGTTGCGCGGCTCGGTCCACCTCGTCGCTGTGGCAGCGGCCGGTCTTCGTTCGGTGACCGCTCACGCCATCAAGAGGCCCAATGACGTCGCCACCTTCGGCTGGGCCGAGGGTTCGGTGCCGGCACCATCGGCGGCTGACATCGCAGCACGGGATCGGGCGGAGGCGATGACCAACGACATCCTGGAATCAGCGTTCGCTGTTCTCTCGGCCGCTGAGGCTGAGGCGCTGGTGGCTGGCACCGATGCGATGCACACTGCGCTGTACCCGGGCGGACGCTGAACGATCGACGCGTGACGTCAGATCCCGGTGACCACCCAGGTACGGGTGGTGGCGGTGAGCACCTCACCGGGTTCGAGAAGCACAGCCTGGCCCTGGTCGTCGATCGCGATCTCGTTGATGACCGCTCGGTGCGTCATACCTGCGTCCAGGCGAAGCAGTGCAACCCCGGCATCAGGCAACTCGTAGCGGTCGGCCATGGGAAGCACCGGCGCCGCCAGCGGTGTCGGATCGACGATCTTGAGGAGGAGGTCGACGTCGACCGGTTTGGACGTGAGGCCGCCGCGCACCACGTTGTCGCTCGCTCCCATCAACTCGATCCCGGCTCCGTGCAGATAGGCGTGAAGGTTCCCCGCGTCGAGGCGCAGGGCCTGACCCGGTTCGAGGCGGACGAGGTTCAGCAACAGCGTTGCAGCGACGCTCACCTCTCCTGGGTACATCGCGTCGAGTTCTCGAACCCAGTGCGCTTCGCGACGGGGTGAGGTCGCGCATGCAGCGATCATCTCGTTGGTGTCGACACGGCCACGGTAGATGTCGTGAAGGAGGGTTCCCGGGCCATGGATCCGGACCCGTTCGGCCAGGTCGCCTAGGCCGAGCGACTCGAACAATTCGACGGTTGTAGGAGCTGGTCGGATGCCGCAGAGCGCTTCGACGGGCGTGATCGCGCACAGCAGTTCAGGCTTGGGGAACGGATCGCCGAACACACCGTCGACGTGTCCCCGCTCGGCCTGTTCAGCATCGGGATGGGTCTGCAGCGACAGCGGTCGGGCGGCCGCCAACACCTTCAACAGATAAGGCAGTGGTCCGGTGAGATCGACCATGGCCCGTCCGTCGTCGAGCATCGCCGGACCGCGCTCATGCGTTCCCAGCCAATACTCGGCCCACGGTTCACCATCAGGGGCCTGTCCAAGCAGGGAGGGAATCACATCGGTGTCGCCCCACTCGTAATGCTGGATGACGCCGCGTATGCGGTGCATACCGACAGATTACTGACAATCGATGCTGGTCAGAGCGGTGCTGATGTCCCGATATGTCCGGAACTCAGAACAATCTGAGTTCATCGGGGGCGAGACCGCGTAGAGCGTCGTAGTCGATCTCCACACAGCGATAGCCGCGCGACTCGGCGAGCACGCGTGCTTGCGGTTTGATCGCCTGGGCGACGAACATGCCACGGATCTCGCCGAGCGATGAATCGAGGTGGAGGCGCTCGATGTACCGGGTGAGTTGCTCCACGCCGTCGATCTCGCCACGGCGTTTCACCTCGATCGCAACAACGTGGCCGTTTGCGTCGCGGCACAACAGATCGACGGGGCCGATCGCTGTCGGGTACTCGCGCCGCACGAGGCGCAAACCATCCTCCATCGACTCGGGCGCGGCAGCGAGCAACTCCTGCAGGTGAGCTTCAACGCCGTCTTTACGCAGACCGGGGTCTTCGCCGAGTTCGTGAGCCGAGTCGCTGACGATCTCATGCAGGGTGATCGTGAGCGTCTCGCCTTTTGGGTTGGTGACCACCCAGTGATCGCCATTGTCGGCGATTGTGTTGGGTGAGTTCATCCAATTGAGCGGCTTGTAGGCGCCACCGTCAGCGTGTATCGCCACGCAACCGTCAGCCTTCACCATGATGAGTCGTGTCGCCTCCGGCAGGTGAGCCGATAGGCGACCGGCATAGTCGACCGAACAGCGAGCGATGACGAGGCGCACGCTGCGAACCTAGACGGCGACGTCGGCCGACGTGGGTGTCATCGCCGGTTCGACTCGACGTGAGCGCGCATCCGTTTCTGGATGAGATCTCGCCGAGCTTGGAGTTCACGGTACGTGAGACGCTCGGTCGACAGATCGACGCCAAGTCCGGCCTTCACGCTGTCGAGGTCGACCTGCATGCGGGCGGCATCGATGCCGATCTCAGTCATGATCCGCTCGCCGTGACGCTGTGCGAACATCATCGAGATCGATGCCACTTCGGCCAGCAGGTCGAGATCGGGAGCCAACCGGGCGATAGCACCGTCGAGGAACACCATGTTCTTCACGTACAACATCAATTCCTTGGGCAGGCGCGCCCCATAACCCAGAAGCGCCTTCACCACCCGCTGTACCTCGGCCACCATCTCCTCGCCGGTGAGCGTGGTGGGGTCGATCGGCTCCTGATCGAGGCGCAGGTCGCTGATGACGGCCTGAAGATCGGTGTCGCGTGGCAATGCCCCGAGATCACGCAGCGCCGCCATCTGCCCGGTCAAGTCGTTGGTGGTGGCGGTGATCATCATCCGTAGAAACGCCCGGCGACGGTCGTCGTCGAGTCGGGCGGTGATGCCGAAGTCGAGCAATGCGGTGCGGCCATCGGCCAGCACCATGAGGTTTCCGCCATGCAGGTCGCCATGGAAGATTCCATGGATGAGCGCGCCCTCCATGAACGCGACCATGCCGGTGCGTATCACCGCTTCAGTGTCGATGCCCGCTGCATGCATGCCATCGACATCGTCGAAGTTGAACCCGTCGATGCGTTCCATCACGAGGGTGCGACGGCCGACGAGTTCGGGATGTGGCCTCGGCACCACGTAGCCGTGTTGGCCGAGGTCGTGTAGCACCTTGCCGACGTCAACCATGTTGGCGGCCTCCATCCGGAAGTCCAGTTCCTCGACGATCGTCTCCGCGAAGAGCTCGACGAGCGCCGGCGGGTTGGCGAGTGCGGCGACTGGGATCCGTCCGACGAGGTGCGGGGCAAGCCACGACATGATCTTCAAGTCGGTGCGGACAAGCCGTGCGACCTCAGGTCGCTGCACCTTGACGACCACCTCCGTGCCATCGAGCAGTCGGGCACGGTGCACCTGGGCGATCGATGCTGCTGCGAGGGCCTCTGGTTCGACATGCGCGAAGACGTCGCCAAGCCGACAGCCGAGGTCGGCCTCGATGGTTCGTCGAACCACGTCGAAGTCCTCGGCTGGAACCCGGTCACGACAGCGCTTGAACTCTTCGACGAGTTCGGTTGGGAACAGCCCCTCACCCGACGAGATGATCTGAGCGAGCTTGATATACGTCGCCCCGAGACGCTCGATGGCCAGCCGCAGACGACGCGAGAGGTCGGCTTTGCTCGCTTCAGCGCTCTCGAAGCGCCCGAGTCGCTTGCGCACCCACCACACGCCGACGGCGGCACCCAAACGCCCGACCACGACCGCCATACGGCCGAGCCGAGGCACACGGCCAGGTTCGGTCAGCGCGGGCACTTCAGCCCGGGCGGCGGCGCGCAGGCGTTCGGTCACGGACATCCAGGCGAGCTGATCCTGGTGGAGAACCCACGGGCCACGGTCGGTGAACGCTGCCCAATCGCAGTCAGACATTCGGTCGTCGTGGTCCGAGGGCCGACGGGGGGAGTCGACAATGGTCACAGCGTCAGTTTGGTGGCACAAGGCCTCCGGCGCACTTCGTGCGGTCAGAACCTCGGTTGGCGCTTCTCTACGAACGCGGCGATGCCCTCGCGGTACTCAGCGGTTCCCATGGCCTGATCGAGCAGTGCTTTCGACTCCCGCACCGATGCGGCCGGGTCGGGTCGTAGCCAGTCTCCGTGGATCTGGGCTTTGGCGTTGCTCACGGCCTCCGGTCCGGTGGTGGCCGCCAACAATCGGGCGTAGTTGACCGCAGCCTCAAGCGTTGTTTCGCCGTCGGGCAGCACCTCGTTCCACAGGCCCCAGTCGGCCGTGTCGGCCACGGTGATGACGCGTCCCGACAACAGCAGATCAGCAGCTCTCGTGGTGCCGATGAGTCGGGGCAGCGTCCACGACAGTCCGTACTCGGCCGGAAGTCCAAGTTTGGGTGCCGCCGTGGTGAATTTCGCTGGCGCCGACCCGAAGCGGAGATCGCAAAAGCACACAAGCGCGAGGCTCACGCCGGCGACGGCACCGTTGACGGCGGCGATGATCGGCAGCCGGTAGCCGAGCATCCACGCGAGGTCGTCGTCGTATTCGCTTCGCAACGGCGCCCCCGGTCGCACGATGTCGTCATCGAGACCCGTGTCGTACGAGCCGCGTTCGGCGTGGTCGCCGAGGGCTTGGGAGTCGCCGCCGACGGAGAACGTGCTCCCCGAACCCGTGACAACCACGGCCCGGAGTCCGTCGCGGTGCTCGAGGCCACGCATCACGGCGATGAACTCGGCGTGCATCGTCCCGTTCCATGCATTGGCCCGGTGCGGACGGTGGAGCGTGACGATCGCGACGGGACCGTCGATTGTCCATCGCACGGCGCGCAACGATTCAGATTCGGGCAGGTCTGCGTCGGAGGTCATCCCCACAAGGCTCGCAGAACCCCATCGGCCAATTCGGGTCGGCACACGATGAGGTCGGGAAGCCAGGGGTCTGGATGGTTGTAGACAAGTGGCGAGCCATCGATCCGGCTCACATGGAATCCAGCAGCGGCAGCGACCGCCACCGGGGCCGCTGAGTCCCATTGGTACATGCCGCCGTCGTGCACATAGATGTCGGCAGTGCCACCCACCACCGCCATCGACTTCGCTCCGGCCGATCCAAGCCGAAGCGCATCGCATCCGAGTCCATTGGCAACCCAATGTGCAGCCGGCGGTGCCGTGTTTCGTGAGGTGACGAGAATCGGGCGGCGCCGCTTCACCTCGGGCATCGGTGATGCCGGATCGGTCGAGAACACTTTCGAGAGCGCCGGCAGTGCTACCGCTGCGGCGACGAAGTGGTCGTCCTCCCAGAGCGCAACGTGCACCGCCCAGTCGACTCGGCCCGGCTGTGCATACTCACGGGTGCCGTCCAACGGGTCGACGATCCACACGCGACCACCGCCGAAGCGGCGCGGGTCTTCACGGCCCTCCTCGGAGAGCACAGCGTCGTCGGGCCGCGCAGTCGTGAGTTCATCCATCAGGAAGCGCTGCGCTGCGGCGTCACCGGCGTCTTTGACCGACCAGTGATCAGCGCCGGCTGAGAACATTCGTGCTCGCAGCTCGACGAGGATTTCGCCAGCACCGATAGCGAGCCGGTTTGCGAGGTCGTGGTCCGCCTCTCGGACGCCACCTGGCATCAGGCGAGCTTCTTGTACTTGATCCGGTGGGGCTGATCGGCGGCCACCCCGAGTTCTCGGCGCCGATACTCCTCGTATTCGCTGAAGTTGCCCTCGAACCATCGCACCTGGCTGTCGCCTTCGAAGGCGAGCACGTGGGTGGCGATGCGGTCGAGGAACCACCGGTCGTGAGAGATCACGACGGCGCATCCGGGGAATGATTCGAGACCGGCTTCGAGGGCGCGCAAGGTGTCGACGTCAAGGTCGTTCGTCGGTTCGTCGAGGAGGAGCACATTGCCACCGGACTTCAACAACTTGGCGAGGTGCACACGGTTGCGTTCACCACCGGACAGCTTGCCCACGGGCTTTTGCTGATCGGTGCCCTTGAAGTTGAAACTCGCAACGTAGGCGCGGCCGTGGATCTCCCGGTTGCCGATCTTCAGGTGGTCGACACCGCCGGTGATCTCCTCGTAGACCGTCGCCTCGGGATCGAGGTCGTCACGGTTCTGATCGACATAGCTCAGCTGCACCGTCGAACCGATGGTGACGTCGCCTGCGTCGGGTGCGTCGAGTCCGGACAGCATCCGGAACAACGTCGTCTTACCTGCGCCGTTCGGGCCGATGATGCCGACGATGCCGGCCGGGGGCAGTGAGAACGACAGATCTTCGATGAGGAGGCGATCACCGAAGCCCTTCTTCAGGTTCTTGACCTCGATCACTGTGTCACCGAGACGCGGACCGGGCGGAATCGCGATCTCCAGCCGGTTCGAGGTGTCGCGTTCGGCTTCGGCCTCTGCCTGCAACTTCTCGTACGCGGCCAGACGGGCCTTGCCCTTGGCCTGTCGGGCCTTGGGCGCCATGCGCACCCAGTCGAGTTCGCGTTCGAGCGTTCGACGTCGGGCCTCGTTCGACTTCTCCTCTTGGGCGAGTCGAGCCTGTTTCTGCTCAAGCCACGACGAGTAGTTGCCTTCGAACGGAATGCCGCGGCCTCGATCGAGTTCGAGAATCCACTTGGCGACGTTGTCGAGGAAGTAGCGGTCGTGGGTGATGGCGACGACCGTTCCTGAGTAGTCCTGCAGGAATCGCTCGAGCCAGTAGACGCTCTCGGCGTCGAGGTGGTTGGTCGGCTCATCGAGCAGCAACAGGTCGGGGCGGCTGAGCAGCAGTCGGCATAGCGCCACCCGGCGCCGTTCACCGCCCGACAGGGTTGTCACATCGGCGTCGTCGGGTGGGCAGCGCAACGCGTCCATTGCGATCTCGACGTTGCGGTCGAGGCTCCAGGCGTCAGCGGCGGCGATCTTGTCCTCGAGTTCGGCCTGCTCCTTGCCGATCTTGTCGTAATCGGCGTCGGGGTCAGCCCATTTGGCCATCACGGCGTTGTAGCGGTCGATGAGCGACTGCACCTCAGCAACACCGTCCATGACGTTGCCGCGAACATCCTTCGTCGGATCGAGCTCGGGTTCCTGTGCGAGATAGCCGACGCTGAATCCGGGAGTGAGTCGGGCTTCACCTGAGAACCCGTCGTCGAGGCCCGCCATGATGCGCAACAGGCTCGACTTACCGGATCCATTCGATCCAATCACGCCGATCTTCGCGCCCGGATAGAACGAGAGCGAAATGTTCTCGAGCACCGTCCGGTCTGGCGGATAGTGACGGGCAAGCTTGTAACAGGTGTAGATGAACTCGTGGGCCATGCATCGCCGAGGCTAACGCCGGGCTGATGCAGCGTCGTTGGTCGACGTCAGTCGTAGCATCTCGGGCCGTGACGATGACCGCTCGTACTCAGGCTGGCGATGAGGCAGCACTTCGACCCATCGACTGGGTGTCGCTGGCGGTTCCCGGTCTCGTTTGGGGGTCGAGCTTCTTCCTGATCGCGGAGGGCCTCGAGAGCTTTCATCCAGCGTTCGTTGGCTGGTACCGAATGATCGTCGGCCTGGCGGTGCTGACGGCGTTCCCCACAGCGCGTCGACGCGTCGATCCGGCGGCGCGTGGTCGACTGCGTGCGTTGTCGATGTTCTGGATGGCGGCGCCACTCACGCTCTTCGCTTTCGCCCAGGATCGGATCTCGTCGAGTCTCGCCGGCATGTTGAATACCCTCAACCCGGTACTCACCGTGTTGGTCGGGTTCGTCTGGCTGGGCCGGCGTGCGGGCCCTCGGCGAATCGTCGGGGTGATCGTCGGAACCACCGGTGGTGTGATGATCGCTGCGCCGACGCTGGGAGAGGGGTCGTCGAGTGCCGTCGGAATCGCGATGGCGTTCGCAGCGCTGTGCTGCTACGGAATCGCCTTGAACATCGCTGGCCCGCTGCAGCAGCAGGTGGGCGCTGTTGCGACCGTGCATCGAGCGCTTGCCGGAGCGGTGATCGTGGCTGCTCCGACCGGCCTGTGGGGGTTGACACAGTCGTCGTTCTCATGGGGCTCTGCGATCGCCGTCACCGTCCTCGGTGCGTTCTCGACCGGCGTCGCTTATGTGTGGATGGCGTGGAACGCCGGCCGTCTCGGCGGAACACGGGCGTCGACGACGAACTACATGATCCCTGTCGTGTCCATCGTGCTGGGCGTTGGTCTGCGCGGTGAGAGCATCGCAGCGATTGCGCTCATCGGCACACTGGTGACGGTGTTCGGGGCCTGGCAGGTGAACCGCTCCGCCTGACGACATACGCTTGGGCCATGACTCCTGACGTGGTCGATTTCAACGATCCGGCGGCACCGGCCCGATTCACCGAGAGCCTCCGCACGACTGGCTTCGCGGTTGTCACCAATCACCCGCTCCCATGGGAACTCGTCGAGAACATCTACGACGAGTGGTCGAGGTTCTTCACAAGTGGTGAGGCCGATGCGTACACCGTCGGGCCCGACAACCAAGAGGGTTACTTCCCGCCGAAGATCGCTGAGACCGCCAAGGGCCGCACCGTGCGTGACCTCAAGGAGTTCTTCCATGTCTACCCGTGGAGCGAGAAGTACCCGACCGAGGTTTCGCAAGACGCTCTGCGCTACCGCGACATCGCAACGGACGTGGCGAGCACGCTGCTCGGCTGGGTCGACGCCAACCTCCCCGCCGAGGTGTCCGAACGGCTCTCGATGCCAGTGGCGAAGATGCTCGAAGGCAACACCCGCACGCTGCTGCGCATCCTCCGGTATCCGCCGCTCGAAGGTGATGTGCCAGAGGGTGCAGTCAGGGCCGCCGCCCACGAGGACATCAACTTGTTGACAGTGCTCCCGGCGAGCAACGAGAGCGGACTCGAACTGCTCGGTGCTGACGGCGAGTGGTACGCCGTGCCGTGCGATCCGGGTTCGATCGCAGTGAACTGTGGCGAGATGCTCGACCGCGCCACCGACGGCTACTTGCCCGCGACGACCCATCGCGTGGTGAACCCGGCGGGGGAGGCGGCGCGCCGTGCACGAATGTCGATGCCCCTGTTCCTTGCGGCTGCTGACGAGGTGGTGATCGCCGACGGCCGCACCGCTGAGGAACTGCTCGCCGAGCGGATCGCAGAGCTGCGGAGCCAGGACCCCACGGACTGAACAGGTCGCCACTAACCTTCGGTCCGTGCCCGAGCCACAGTCCCCCGCATTCGGCGCCAATTCATGGCTCGTCGAGGAGATGTACGAGCGTTTCATTGCTGACCCTGATTCGGTCGGCGAGTCGTGGAAGGAGTTCTTCGACGACTACCAAAGTGTCGCTCCGGCGAACGCCAACGCCCATCACTCCAACGGCTCTGCCTCAGCAGCACAACCCGCTGCCGCTCCCACAGCGCAGCCCGCCCCGGCTGCGCCGGCTCCTGCGCCGACCCCCACTCCAGCGCCAGCAACTGGTGATGAGGGGCCGGGCGCGCCCATTCGCGGCGTGGCAGCGCGCATCGTCGAAAACATGGAGCACAGCCTCACGGTGCCGACTGCCACGAGCTTCAGGAACATGCCGGCGAAACTCCTTGAGGTCAACCGCAAGGTCATCAATGGCTACCGCGAGCGCGCCGGCCAGGGCAAGGTCAGCTTCACGCACCTGATCGGGTACGCGATTGTGCGCGCCATCGCCGACGCAGTGCCCAACATGCGCAATGGATTCGTGACTGGGCCCGACGGCAAACCACGGCTCGTGACCAATTCCTACGTCAACATGGGGCTCGCTGTCGACGTCGACAAGGGCGACGGCACACGGACGTTGCTCGTGCCGGTGCTGCGCGGAGCCGACGCCATGGACTTCGCGGGGTTCCTCGCCGCGTACGAGGAGATCATCCGCAAGGTCCGTAATAACAAATTGGCTGTGGACGACTTCCAGGGTGCCAACATCACCCTCACCAACCCCGGCACGATCGGTACGGTGCAGTCGGTGCCGCGACTCATGCCCGGGCAGGGCGTGATCGTCGGTGTCGGCAACATCGACTATCCGGCCGAATTCGAAGGTGCCGACCGCGCCAACTTGTCGTCGCTCGGCATCTCGAAGGTGGTCACGGTGACAAGCACCTACGACCACCGCATCATCCAGGGCGCTGAGTCGGGTCTGTTCTTGAAGCGGGTGCATGAACTGCTCCTCGGTGAGCACTCGTTCTACGAAGACATCTTCGCCTCGCTCGATGTTCCCTACGAGGCTGTCAAGTGGCGGCCTGACACCAACCCGATCGACCGTGAAGAGGCGTTGCTCGCCAAGCAGATGGCCGTAGCGAAGTTGATTCGGGTCCACCGTGTGCGGGGCCACCTCATCGCCGATCTCGATCCGTTGCACTGGAAGGCACCACTCACCCCCAAAGAACTCGATCCGGCCACTTATGGGTTGACGATCTGGGACCTCGACCGCGAGTTCCTCACCGACAACGTCGCCGGTCGATCCAAGATGCGACTCGGTGATCTGCTCGGCGTGTTGCGCGACGCCTACTGCCGCACCATCGGCGTCGAATACATGCACATTCAGAACACCGAGGAACAGGAGTGGATCCAGCGCCACGTCGAAGGCGTGCACATCGACTTCGAACCCGATCGCAAGCTTCGGATCCTCGAGCGTCTGAACGCGGCTGAGGCCTTCGAGCGGTTCCTCGCCACCAAGTACGTCGGAACAAAGAGGTTCGGCATCGAGGGAGCTGAGAGCGCCATCCCGGTTCTCGACGAGATCCTCTCCAACGCCGCTGATCAGTCACTCGACGGGGCTGTGGTCGGTATGGCGCACCGTGGTCGTCTCAATGTGCTCTCCAACATCATGGGCAAGAGCCATGAGGCGATTTTCGCTGAGTTCGAGGGCCACGTCGATCCGAGCACCGTGCAGGGTTCGGGCGATGTGAAGTATCACCTCGGCGCCATCGGTCGTTACGAGAGTCCGAGCGGAGCGTCGATCGAGGTCGAACTCGCGGCCAACCCGAGCCACCTCGAAACTGTCGACCCGATCGTGATGGGCATGGCGCGGGCTCGCCAAGACGCGATTGATCCGCCGTTGTCGTATTCGGTGCTGCCGATCCTGGTCCACGGTGACGCCGCCTTTGCCGGTCAGGGCATTGTGGCTGAGTGTCTCGCCATGAGCGACATCAGCGGCTATCGAGTCGGTGGAACGATCCATCTGATCATCAACAACCAGATCGGATTCACGACCGCACCCCAGTTCGCCCGCTCATCGCTGTACTGCTCCGATGTGGCCAAGTCGATTCAGGTCCCGATCTTCCATGTGAATGGTGACGATCCCGAAGCATGTGTTCGTGTTGCCCAGCTGGCATGGGAGTACCGACAGACCTTCCACAAGGACGTCGTCATCGACTTGGTCTGCTACCGACGTCACGGCCACAACGAGGGTGACGACCCGAGCTACACCCAGCCGCTCATGTACAAGGCGATCGCCGAGCGTCGCAGCGTCCGCAAGTTGTATGTGGAGACGTTGGTGAAGCGGGGCGACATCGATGTCGACGAGGCCGAGCAGGCGCTCACCGACTTCCAATCGAAGCTTCAAGATGCGCTCGACGCCACGCGATCGAAGGCGACCGAACCGTTCAAGGCCCCCAAGCCGCCGAAGCCGCTCGGTGTTCTGCCCCCGGTTCCCACCGGCGTCGCTCGCGAGCTGCTTGATCCGCTCTTCGCTCGACTGACTGAATACCCAGACGGCTTCACCGTCCATCCCAAGCTCGGCAAGCAGTTCGATCAGCGGTCGCAGATGTACGCGGAGTCGGGTGAGGTGGACTGGGCAACCGCTGAGGCGCTCGCCATCGGGTCACTGCTGCGCGAGGGCCATCCGGTTCGGCTTGCCGGTGAGGATTCTCGTCGTGGAACCTTCAGTCAGCGCCATGCCGCTCTCGTCGACTTCGAGACGGGGGAGCCCTGGGTGCCGCTGGCGGGCATGCCCGGTGCCGAGCAATTCTGGGTCTACGACTCGCTGCTCAGTGAGTACGCCGCCCTCGGTTACGAGTACGGCTACGCCCATGCCCGTCCCGACGCACTCGTGATGTGGGAGGCCCAGTTCGGCGACTTCATCAACGGGGCCCAGATCATCATCGACCAGTACCTCGTCGCCGCTGAGGACAAGTGGGGCCAGAGCAACGGCCTCGTGCTGTTGTTGCCGCACGGGTACGAAGGGCAGGGGCCCGAACATTCATCGGCTCGGATCGAGCGCTTCTTGATCCTCGCAGCCGAGGACAACATCCAACTCTGCAACGCGACCACGGCTTCGCAGTATTTCCACCTGCTGCGCCGACAGGTGCATTCACCTCGTCGCACGCCGCTTGTGTTGTTCACCCCAAAGCAGGGGCTGCGCATGCGCCAGACACGCTCATCGGTCGATGAGTTGACGATGGGATCGTTCCGTGAGGTACTGGACGATCCGGGGGTGACCGATCGCAACGCAGTGCGTCGCGTGGTGTTCTGCTCGGGCAAGGTGGCCTGGGACGCCATGGCCGAGCGCGACGCTCGCAATGCGCCGGCAGCGGTGGTTCGTGTCGAGCAGCTCTACCCACTTCCAACCGAGCAGATGTACGGAATCCTCGAGTTCTACCCGAATGCCCGAGAGATCGTCTGGCTGCAAGAAGAGCCCGAGAACATGGGTGCGTGGAAGTTCATCGAGAACCGCATCTGGCGGGTCAAAGAGCGCGGCTACGACCTGCGCCATGCCGCCCGAGTCGAGTCGGGCAGTCCGGCCACCGGCTCAAAGACGGTGCACGACCAGGAACTCGTCGACCTCATGGACGAGACCTTCGCCGACCTCTGAGATCGTTCCCGATCTGGACTCAGATCAGCGACATCTGCAGTAACTCGCCCAATTCGGTGAGCGCCCGTGAGGGATCGACGACTTTGATCGTGGCCATGCCCATGGCCGCTGCCGGTTTGAGGTTGATGCCGAGGTCGTCGAGAAACACCACCCGATCGGGTGATACTCCGGCAGTTGTGCAGGCGAGTTCGTAGAACGCAGGTTCGGGCTTGCGCAATCCCACCTTCGACGACTCGATGACATGGACGAAGATCGCCATCGCCTCATCGACGTCGGGGCGATCGTGGGTGGATGTCGAGACATTGTTGGTCAAACATGCCTGAATGCGACCGCTGTCACGAATGGAGTGCAGCGCTGCCAGCATCTCGGGGCGCACCGAACCGTAGAGGCAGCCGAGCACATCTCGCCCGGGGACTCGATGGCCGAGAGCCTCTGACTCGGCGGCAAACAGTGCGTCGAATTCGTCTGCTGAGACCTCACGCCGCTCGATCTTCGCCCATGCATTGTCATCGGGATTGTGGGTGTTGACGCCCCGAATGAAATCAAGCGGGATGCCACGCTCGGCTTCATAACGGTTGAAGGCTTCGAACGGACTCGTGGTGATCACGCCACCGAAATCCCAGAAGACGGCATCGAAGGTTCTGGTGGTCATGGGGGCTCCTCGAAATCGGTGGACCTGGACAACTCGGACTCTACGATGGAAGGTCGAGGGCTGTGCAGTTCTCGCTTGTGTTGTCGCCCTGCGTGTGCGGTCGACTGATGGGCGAGCGCTCGGCCTGAGGCGGGGAGAGGCCCCGTCGCCCCCAGCCCGGACCAACCGGGACGAACAGGAACCACATGTCGAAGATCAACGGGCCGTCCCACATCGTGGTCGATGGTTCGAACATCGCCACTGAGGGTCGGTCGCGGCCGAGCCTCGCCCAACTCAACGAGGCCGTCACCTCGTTCATGGCCGATCATCCCGATGCTGCTGTGACCGTCGTTGTCGACGCCACCTTCGGACACCGGATCGACCCCTCAGAACGTTCTGAGTTCGACGAGGCCGTCGCCAACAACGAGCTGGTCGCTCCACCGGCTGGTGCGATCGGTCGGGGTGATGCCTTCGTGCTCACCATCGCCGACAAGGCAGGTGCCACCATCTTGTCGAACGACTCTTTTCAGGAGTTCCATGCTGATTACGAGTGGCTCTTCGACGAGGGTCGCCTCGTCGGCGGCAAGCCGGTGCCCCACGTGGGCTGGGTGTTCGTGGCCCGTACGCCCGTGCGCGGACCGGTATCTCGCAAAGTCACCAAACAAGCCAAGAAGGGGAGCGGTTCGACGAAGGCATCGGGTCGGCCGAGTAAAGAGGCGAGCCAGCCAATGCCGGTGCCGACGGCGCCTCCCCCGGGTTTGGTCACCGTGGCCACGCCACCGGCATCTGCCCGCAGCCCGAAGGGCTCGCCGACCAATGATCTGATGCCATTTCTCGACTTCGTCGAACATCATCCGGTCGGCACAAGTTGCAGCGGGTTGGTCGAGTCGTACTCGTCGCACGGGGCATATCTGCGAGTGGGTGAGGTCGTCGTGTATCTGCCGTTGCGCATGATGGCTGACCCGGCGCCGCGCAGCGCTCGTTCGGTGCTCACTCTCGGTGAAGCCGTCACGGTGGTTGTCACCGCCATCACGGCGTCCAAACGCAGCATCGATGTTGCGATGCCTGACATGGCTGGATCGGCCGGGTCAGGCAGGGAGGTGGCGTCGGATTCGAAGGCACCCGCTGCGAAGAAGGTGGCAGCCAAGAAGGCGATTGTGAAGAGGGCATCGGCCAAGAAAGTCGCAACCACGACGGCGGCACAGACGACGCCTGATGCCGACAAGAATGTGGCGTCGGCGAGGGACGCCGGCGTGAACAAGGCCGCTCCGTCGAAGAAGGCCGCAGCAAAGAAGTCGCCAGCGAAGAAAGCACCGGTGAAGAACGCACCGGTGAAGAAGACACCGGTGAAGAAAGCCGCAGCGAAGAAGCCTGCACCGGCGAAGAAAGCCGCTGCGAAGACAGCGCCAGCGAAGAAGTCGCAGTCAACGACATCGGCGGCAAAGAAGGTTGCTTCGAAGAAGGTCCGATCATGATCAGGGTCGCGACATGGAACGTGAACTCCTTGCGAGCCCGTCTGGAGCGCGTCACGGCCTGGATCTCCGAGGTGCAGCCTGATGTGTTGTGTCTGCAGGAGACCAAGATGGCCGACGACGCCTTTCCGGCGCTCGATTTCGAGGCCCTCGGCTACGAAAGCATCCACTACGGCCAAGGTCGATGGAACGGCGTCGCAATCATCTCGAAGGTTGGTATTGAGAACCCCGTTGCCAACTTCGCTGGCGACATCGAACCCGATCCCGACGCGCGAATCCTCACCGCAACCTGTGGCGGCATCCGGGTGTCGAGTGTGTACGTACCGAATGGCCGAGCGATCGACGACCCGCACTATGAGTACAAACTCAGCTGGCTGGATCGGCTCCGTGAGCACCTTGACATCGACACCGACCCGAGTGCCGATGTGATCGTCACCGGCGACTTCAACATCGCCCCGGCGGACATCGATGTGTACGACATCAACAAGCTCGCAATGTCCACGCACATCACCCCCTCCGAGCGTGAGCGCCTTGCGGTCCTCGAATCGTGGGGATTGGTTGACATGATCCGCGCACAGCACCCCGAGGACAAGATTTTCTCGTGGTGGGATTATCGGTCAGGCGACTTCCACATGGGACGGGGCCTGCGCATCGACCTCGTGCTCGGGTCGGCCTCGGTCGTGTCGCGTTGTCGGTGGTCGACGATCGACCGCAATGCCCGCAAGGGTCCTTCACCGAGTGACCATGCCCCGGTCCTCGTCGACCTCGACAGCTGAGATCGTCTCGGCGATCTCATCGAAGAAGCGTCTTGAGGTGATCGCTCCCCATCGAGTCACCTCGTCGAGTTCACCGGCATCTGCGGGACGCCTCAGGGCGATGGCGCTGAGCGAGTGGTCGCTGCAGATCTGGTCTGGCGTCACACCTGCTCGTCGAGCTGCACGATCGCGCCAAGCGTTGAGCGCTGCACGCAGCCGTTGCGCGTCACTGACCTTCGGTGCCGAGGTGATCAGATCAGTAGGTGGACCGGACACCTCCGGGGTGTCGACCACATACCCGGTGAGAAATGGACTCGGCGACCGCCGATATCCATTCCGCTGAGCGGCTGACGACACGATGCACACCTCGATGGATCGGGTGATCGCCACGTAGAGCAGACGTGCCTCCTCAGCCGCTGCCGCAGTCGAAGTGGCACTGCGGTGGGGCACCGAACCGGTCTCGACTCCCGCCACCCACACCCACGGCCATTCGCGTCCCTTGGCGGCGTGAAAGGTGAGTACCTCCACCCCAGCCTGATCGCGAAGTCCGAACGGATCGTTCGCTGTGACCCACCCTGAGAAGGCCTGCCCGTCACCGTCGGACTGCTCGCGCAGAAATTCCAACGCCGCAGCGGCCACGCTGGCAGCTGTCACCTCGCCTTCGCGGGTCTCGGCACCCATCGCAGCGGCGATCACCTCGGCACCGCCGTCGAGCAGATCGTGTGCCCATGAGCGCAATGCCGTCGCCGACGAGCACCGGCGCGCCGCGTCGAGGGCGCGCCGCCCCGGGGTGTCACCGGACAGGCCCCGGCCGCGAACCGAGATCGATGCCGCACGCAGCGCCTGTTCAATTGTGCGACAGTGCTGGTGGGTTCGCGCCAGCACGGCGACTCGGCCCCGACGCAACTCGCCCGGATCGAGTCGACTGATGCGATCGGCGATGGCCGCTGCTTCGGCATGTTCGTCTCCGAACTCGAGAAGCGAGAGCCCGGGTCCGTCGGGTCGAGCTGACACCAGTGGCTCATCGATGCTGGCATGGCTCAGCACGTGCACACCGGCGTCGACGATCTGAGGGGTGCATCGATGGTTGACCGGCAGCCGAATCACCTCGATGCCCGGGAATCGTTCGTGCACCTCGAGGAGCAGACCTGGATCGCTGCCGTTGAATCCGTAGATCGATTGCGCAGGGTCGCCCACGAGGAACAGGTCGTTGCCGTCCGCGCGCAAGACGTCGAGGAGGCGCTGCTGGAGCGGGGTGAGGTCTTGAGCTTCGTCCACGAGCAGATGACGAAACCGCCACCTGGTAGCCCGAGCGAAATCACCATCCCGGCTGAGTTCTTGTGCTGCAACCGAGAGAAGGTCGTCGAGATCGAGCACGCCTCGACGACGCTTGTCCGCTGCGTACGCTTCGAGCAGGGTCGGGATTCTGGCGGCGACGGGGGAGCGGCGCCGGCGCGACCGCACCTCGTGTTCATAGCCAGCCGCGTCGAGCCCGCGCGCTGAGGCCCAATCGATCTCGTCGAGAACCATGCTGGCCCGGTCGCCGGCGCCAGCGCCCAGCAAGCCGGTGACGATACGGCGCCGGTCGTCGATGATCGTCTTCGGTGCGCGTCCGGTGTCAGACCAACGCTGTCGGAGGAGCCCGAGAGCCACCGAGTGGAAGGTGCCCGCCTCGATTCGGTCGCGCAGGCCGAGTGCGCCGAGGCGTCGCCTGAGTTCGCCGGCGGCCTCTCGAGTGAACGTGAGCACCAGGGTATGGCGCGCCAACGCTGACTCGCTTGCGATGCGGTGGGCGACACGTCGGGTGAGCACCCGTGTCTTGCCCGACCCTGCACCCGCGATCACTGCCACCATCGACGACTCGCTCGTGACGGCGCGACGCTGGTCGGCGTCAAGGTCGACGAGCAGGGATTCGGGGTCCACGCCGCCACGGTACTGTCAGGAACATGGCCTACCCGCAGCGTCTGCTGAACCCGAATGAGGAAGTGCTCTCCGACCTTCATCCGCACTGGTGGTTCTTCGTCCGTCAGGGTCTCGCGGTGATCGCCTCGTTGATTCTCACCATGACGGTTGCGTCGTTGACCGATTCCGGAGGGTTCGGCTCATTCGTGCGTTGGGCCACGGTGCTGGCACTGGTGCTCAGCTTGATCTGGTTCGGTGTTCGATGGGTGGCGTGGGTGACGACGTACTTCGTGGTGACCTCGGACCGGGTGATCTTCCGTGAAGGTGTGCTGCGGCGGCGAGGGGTTGAGATCCCACTTGGACGCGTCAACAACGTGCTCTTCGAGCAGTCGATTCTCGAACGGATCATCGGTGCCGGTGACCTTCTCATTGAATCGGGCGGCGAGAGCGGCCGGCAGTCGTTCTCCGATGTGCGCAATCCGGATCGTGTGCAGAACACGATTCACGCTGCCATCGATTCGATGCGCAACGACTGAGTCCGACCCCGTTCGGCTGTCGCCCAACGTGCCACACTCATCGCATGCCACGCGCTGCGTTGTCATCGGGAATCGAACTCGAGTACGAGACCTTTGGTTCGCCATCTGATCCGACCCTGCTGCTCGTGATGGGATTCACAGCGCAGATGATCGCTTGGGACGCCCGGTTCTGCTCGATGCTCGCCGACCGTGGGCGTCATGTGGTGCGATTCGACAACCGCGACTGTGGCCTGTCGACCCATCTCGACGGTGTGACGGTCGACTCCGCTGGTGTGCTGTCGGTGGCACTGACCGGTGAGGGTGAGATGCCCGAGGTGCCGTATCTGCTCTCCGACATGGCTGCCGACGGTGTTGGGCTGCTCGATCACCTTGGTGTGGATCGGGCCCATGTGGTGGGGGCATCGATGGGCGGCATGATCGTCCAGACCATGGCGATCGAGCATCCGCATCGACTCCAGTCCGTGGTGTCGATCATGAGCACGACCGGTGCGCCCGACGTCGGACGACCGACCCCTGAGGCGATGGAGGCCTTGCTCGCCGAACCGCCAACCGATCGTGAGGCGTACATCGACTCGTCGTCCCGGTGGGCGGTCTGGGCATCGAAGCGTCACTACGACCCCGAACGTGCCCGTCAGAACGCAGCTGCGTCATACGATCGCGCCTTCTACCCCGAAGGGGCGTCGAGACAGGTGGCGGCCATCTTCGCGTCCGGTGACCGCACCGAACGTCTTGGTTCGCTGTCGGTGCCGATGCTCGTGATCCACGGCGAGGACGACACATTGATCCATCCCTCGGGTGGCGATGCAACCGCTGCTGCCGTTCCGGGTGCGCGCCTTGTCCGTCTCGCCGACATGGGTCACGACATGCCCGAACCGCTCTGGCCGACCGTCGTCGACGAGATCATCCGTCACGGCGACGCCGCCTCGTAATCGTCCGACCATCACCTCAGCACACAGGAGCACACGACATGTCAGGACCTCTCACCGGATATCGGATCATCGAGATCGCCGGCATCGGACCGGGACCGTTTGCCGCGATGATGTTGGCAGACATGGGCGCCGAGGTGATCCGTGTCGACCGGGCGCAAGCGGTGCGAGGCGCACCGGACCAGCCGGTCCGCGATGTCCTGCAGCGCAACCGACGAAACATCGCGCTTGATCTGAAACACCCCGACGGCGTGGCGGTGTTGCTCGATCTCGTGGCTGAGGCTGACGCATTGATCGAGGGATTCCGCCCGGGCGTGATGGAACGGCTCGGTGTGGGCCCCGATGTCTGCCTCGAGCGCAATCCCAGACTTGTCTTCGGACGTATGACCGGATGGGGTCAGACCGGCCCATATGCGCAGGCGGCTGGCCACGACATCAACTACATCGCGCTCGGTGGTGCCCTTGCCCATATCGGACGTAGCCACACCGGCCCGGTTCCGCCGCTCAACCTGGTCGGCGATTTCGGAGGTGGCGGCATGTTCCTCGCCTACGGTGTGGTCTGTGCCCTTCTCGAGGCACAGCGCTCGGGAGCGGGTCAAGTGGTCGACGCAGCGATGGTCGACGGCACCGCCACCCTCATGGGGATGTTCTGGGGTCTGTCGGCCTCGGGAATTCACGACCCGACCAAGCGTGGAACGAGCATGCTCGACTCGGGAGCGCACTTCTATGACGCCTACGAGTGTTCCGATGGCGAATGGATTTCGCTCGGTTCGATCGAACCGCAGTTCTACGCCGAACTGCTTGAGAAGCTCGATCTCACTGACGACGAACGGTTCACGCGTCAGATGGACCGTTCGTTGTGGCCCGAACTCAAGGATCGGCTCCGGGCGATCTTCGCCACGCGAACCCGTGATGAGTGGTGCGAGCTGATGGAGCACACCGACATCTGTTTCGCGCCGGTGCTGACCATGGCCGAAGCGGCCGAGCATCCACACAATGTGGAACGCGGCACCTTCTGCGAGGTTGCCGGCCTCACCCAGCCGTCACCGGCACCGCGCTTCTCGCGGACCGTGCCCGAGAAGCCTGGACCTGCGGCCCATCCCGGGGAGCACACTCGTGACGTGCTCAGGGCGTGGGGAATCGACGATGCCCGGGTCGACGCCGTGATCGCGTCGGGAGGGGCACGGCAGGCCTGATGCCCCGCCTACATCTGGTTCGTCATGGCCGCGCGGCGGCCGGTTGGGATGCCGATCCGGATCCCGACCTCGACGATGTGGGGCGCGCCCAGGCTGAGGCCGTTGTGGACCGGCTTCCACCGACGGCATCTGCGGTGTGGTCGTCGCCCCTGTTGCGCTGCCGGCGCACCTCAGAGCCCTATGCGCGACAGATCGGGGCGACGGTCGAGGTGGTATCGGAGGTGGCTGAGATCCCCTCGCCCGAGGGGATTCCGATGGGCCAGCGTGTGCCGTGGCTGCGCGAGGCGATGGCGGGATCGTGGGCCGACCTGGGCGACCGCTACACGTCGTTTCGCGACATGCTCGTGGAGCGGCTCGCATCAGTCGAAACCGACACGGTGGTGTTCTCCCACTTCGTGGCGATCAACGCTGTCATCGGCGCATGTCTTGGCGATGATCGTCTGGTCATCAGAAGCCTCGACAACACGTCGGTGACGGTGGTCGAGACCGGACCATCGGGTCTCGTGCTCATCGAGGGCGGTCACGAGGCCGACACGCTGATCCGCTGATACCGCCACCATCGGGCGCTCGCTGGATGCCATGCTGTTCTTCATGCATGTGTTGCGTCTCGGACCGATCGCCCTGATCGCCGTCATCTGCGGAACGGGATGCGCCTATCTGCAGTCGAGTGATGACACGTTGCCCGCGGCCACCACGGCGGTCACGTCGGCGGTCGGTGAGACAGTTCCAGACGCGGTCAACGACAACACCACCACTGACGACACGCTGGCCGTTACCTCTCCTGGGGCCTCAGTGCCCTCAGAGACGACCACCTCCACGTCGACGTCGACGACCACGACGACCACGACGATCCCGGCCCCGCTGGGGGTCGACGAGTTGATTCTGCGAGCTGACGGCATCGGAGCGGCGTTGTTCGGCACCGACCCCGACAGCGTTGTCAGGTATCTGACCTCGGTGCTCGGCGCACCCACCGACGACTCCGACTGGGTCGACCCGTCGACCTACTACGCCTGTGCGGGCACCGTCGTGCGTCGCGTTGAGTGGGGTGTGCTGGCGGTGATGTTCGGTGACGAGTCAGATACGGCGTCAGGCCGAGCCCATCTGATGTCGTACACCTACGGCGCGGTCGATCGACTTGGTGACGAACCCCGCGAGTTGCGCACGTCGAGTGGTCTCACGCTTGGCACCACGGTCGCGGAACTTCGTTCAGCACATCCCGACGTGGTGCTGTCCGAAGGCGACACCGACGTCGACATCCCCCCGTCGTATTTCATCCCCGGCTCGTCGCCGTCACCGAGCGGCCTGCTGACCGGTGTGGGCGACGACGATCTGCTGCTCGTGGTGTTCGGCGGATCGGGATGTCAGGCCTGACGTGTCGACGCTGAACGCCCTGCACCGTGTCATCGCCTGGGCGATGATCGTGTCCAACGCAATGGTTGGGGCATGGTTCACTGCGGCGCAGTATCAAGCAGGCCTTCGACTTCGACGGATGTGGTGGTTCGTGATCCCGCCGCAGATCCTGGTGATCGTGCAAGCGATCATCGGGGCGTTGATCGCAGCACGTGGCGTCGAGCTCGACGACATGCACGCCCTGTACGGCTTCTCGGCGATCGTCGCTGTTGGAATCCTCTACAGCTACCGAACAAGCCCGTTCATCCGCGACCGGCAGTACCTGCTGTACGGGATCGGCAGCCTGTTCATCATGGGCCTCGGCATCAGGAACCTGTTCCTCGGTCACACCTGACCGCTGACAGGAACGGTCGGCGAGGCACGGTCACTCAGCCGAAGTCATGTCGGCGGGAATCAATTCGTTGAGGAACTCGACCAGAAAGGCCGCAGGTTCGCGGCTCTTCGGCATGGGAACGACCAGTTGACGCAGACCCTCTTTGTGAATCGCATTTCGAGCGAGTCGCTTCAGTCGCATCGATTCGCTGAGCTTCAGATCGACCGGCGACATCTTGGCCTGCCGCCCAGCGCTCGCCGATCCAACGACCGACAACTCGGCGATGCCGAGACGGAGGCATGTCACCCGCAACATCGCGACGCTCAAGAGGTTGACGGCGGCCTCGGGCAAGGGGCCATAGCGGTCTTCCCATTCATTCCTGATGTCGTCCACCTCGGCTGCGGTCGTGACGGCGGCGAGTCGCCGGTAGGCCTCGAGACGCAGATCCTCCCGGGTCACATAGTCAGGCGGCAAGTTCGCAGCGGTCGGCACCTCCACTGAGACCTCGACTGGCTCGGGTTGGGCCTCGCCCTTCATTTCAGCGACCGCCTCGGTCACCATCTGGCAGTACAGGTCGTAGCCGACGGCGGCGATGTGTCCTGACTGGGCCTCACCGAGCAGGTTGCCGGCGCCGCGGATCTCGAGGTCGCGCATGGCGATTCTGAATCCCGATCCGAGTTCGGTCGATTCACCGATGGTCCGGAGCCGCTCGTATGCCTCTTCGCTGAGTGTGCGATCTCGCGGGTGGAACAGATAGGCATAGGCGCGTTGACCACTGCGACCGACCCGCCCACGCAACTGGTGCAACTGGCCGAGGCCGAGCAGGTCTGACCGTTCGACCACGAGAGTGTTGACCGTCGGCATGTCAATTCCGGACTCGATGATCGTGGTGCACACCAGCACGTCGTATCGGCCCTCCCAGAAGTCGACGACGACCTGTTCGAGGGAGCCCTCATCCATCTGGCCGTGAGCGACGGCAATCCTCGCCTCTGGAACGAGTTCGCGCAGACGCGTTGCGGCCTCATCAATCGACTTGACCCGATTGTGCACCCAGAACACCTGACCTTCGCGCAACAGCTCGCGTCGGATGGCCTCCACCGCAACCCGTTCGTCGTACTCGCCGACATGGGTGAGGATCGGCTGGCGGTCAGCCGGTGGGGTCTGGAGCAGCGACAGATCGCGAATTCCGACAAGTGACATCTCGAGCGTTCGGGGAATCGGTGTTGCGCTCATCGTGAGCACGTCGACGTCGGTGGCGAGTTGCTTGATCGCTTCTTTGTGGTGCACGCCAAAGCGCTGCTCCTCGTCGACCACCAGCAGCCCGAGGTCTTTGAACACCACATTGCCCGACAACAGCCGGTGTGTGCCGATGACACAGTCGACGTCACCCGATGCGATGCCGGCGATCACCTCGGCGGCTTGACGGTCGGTGAGGAACCGAGACAGGACCTCGACCCTGATCGGGTAACCGGCGAACCGATCGGCGAAGGTGCTGCCGTGCTGGGTGGCAAGCAGTGTGGTGGGCGCCAGCACCGCCGCCTGTTTGCCGTCTTGGATGGCTTTGAAGGCGGCGCGGATAGCCACCTCGGTCTTGCCGAAGCCGACGTCACCACAGATGAGGCGGTCCATTGGGACATCGCGTTCCATGTCGGCCTTGACCGCGTCGATGGCGGTGCGCTGATCGGGGGTCTCCACGTAGCCGAACGAGTCCTCCATCTCGTGCTGCCAAGGAGTGTCAGGAGCGAAAGCGTGGCCCGCGGTGTTGACCCTCGTCTGGTAGAGCACGACCAGTTCTTGGGCGATCTCGCGCACGGCCGAGCGAACACGTGATTTCGCAGCCGCGAAGTCGGTGCCGCCCAGGCGGTGCAACGTCGGCGCCTCGCCTCCCACGTACGGTCGCAGCACATCGATCTGGTCGGATGGGATGTACAGCTTGTCGCCGCCCTTGTAGGCGACGAGCAGGTAGTCACGTTCGACACCACCAATGGCCCTTGTGACCATGCCCTCGTAGCGGCCCACACCATGATGCACGTGCACCACGTGGCTGCCGGGACGTAGGTCTTCGAACGCCGCAGCAGACTGGCGCGGCCGCGGCCGCCGGTGAGCACGTCGTCGACCCGTCAGGTCGGCCTCGGCGAGCACTGCGAGTTTCGAGGTCGGCAGGTAGAAGCCGCGATGGAGCGGCGCGACCACCACGTGAGCGCCTGGACGGGTCAGATCGGTGTCAGCGGTGGCGAGGCCGATCTCGAGGCCGTGGTCGAGCATCAGCTGACGCAGTCGGGCAGCTGAGCCATCGCCATCGGCAGCGATGATCACTCTGGCACCAGCGGCGAGAAGTTCGCGAAGTCGCGTGATGTGCCCGTCACCGTCGCCGATGACCGGACCCCAACCCGAACTCTGCACCATCGGCGTGTCCGGCCCCTCAGGGGTCGAGTCGATTGTCCAGAGCGACCGCGTGTTGTCGAGCAGCGTCGCTGTCGGCGCGTGCAGACGCGGGAATTCGAGGTCGGGGTCTCGGGCCCAGGTGCCGGCGAGTGCCCGTGCGAGATCATCCTCCTCGGCCAGCAGATCATCAGCGCGGTCGCGCATGCGACGCGGTTCGACGAGCACGACGCGGGCGCGTTCACCGATCAGGTCGGTGAGGAGGAGGTCGCGGTCGGTGAGCCACGGCAGCCATGACTCCATGCCATCGAAGTGGAGTCCTTCGGCGAGCCGCTCCCAGTGCTCTCGCCCCCATGGTTCACTACCGACGAGCGATGCCGCGCGTTGACGCACTGATGCGTCGGGGGTGAGTTCGCGAGCGGGGAAGATGGTGACTCGGTCGAGGTCGTGGGTTGACCGCTGGTCGTTCACCCCGAATGCGGTCAGGCGATCGACTTCGTCACCCCAGAGGTCGATACGGATGGGGTGATCGGCGGTGGACGGGTAGACGTCGACGATTGCGCCGCGACGCGCAAACTCCCCGCGATGCTCAACGAGCTCCTCACGGCGATACCCGCATGCGACAAGTCGCTCTGCCAGCTCGTCCGGATCGATGGTGGCGCCTCGTTCAATGATGATCGGCTGTACGTCCTCGGCGCCCGGTCCGAGGCGTTGGAGCAGCGCCCGAACGCCAGCGATGATCACCTTCGGTCGTGCTGTGTCGCCGGTGAGACGCCACAGCACCTCGAGGCGACGCCCCATTGTCTCAACCGCCGGGCTGACCCGTTCGAAGGGGAGGGTCTCCCACGCTGGGAAGAGCATGACGTCGTCGGGATTGAGAAACTGGCAGAGGTCGTCATACAGCCGTCCGGCATCGCTGCCTGTCGGGCACGCGACGAGCAGCGGGTGTCGATCCGATAGGCCGGCCAGAGCTGCGATGCCGATGGGGCGTGCCACCTCGGCAACGGCGAGTCGTGCGTCGGGATCACCGATAGCCCGCATCAGTGCGGGTTCGGCCCGCAGGAGTCCAGCGATGTCGGTTAGCGGTGCGGTCACGATGCACTCACCGGGCATTCACCGTGCGCATCGCCGCGTCGACGCCATCGGTGATGATCACTTCCACGGCATCGGCAGCGAGTTCGATGCCGACATCGAGGATCTCTCGTTGTGCCTTCGGCACCTTCGAGAGCACGTAGTCGGCGCCACCGTCACGGTTCGGAGGACGGCCGACACCGATTCGAACACGCAAGTAGTCCTGGGTCGAAAGGTGAGCGGTGATGCTGCGCAGGCCGTTGTGGCCGGCGAGTCCTCCAGCAACTTTGACCCGGACGGTACCGGGCTCGAGATCGAGTTCGTCGTGGACCACGATGATCCGGTCGGGCCCGGTGATGCCAAAGCGCGACACGAGCGACGAGGCAGCGCGTCCTGACTCATTCATGAAGGTGACCGGTACGGCGAGCACGGTTCGTACCTGTGCGATGCGGCACTCGGCCACGAACGAGTCGTTCTTGCCGGCCTTCATGGTGCCGCCGTGGCGACTGGCTAAGAGCCGCACAGCATCCTCGCCGACGTTGTGGCGGGTGTGGGCGTAACGCTCTCCCGGATTTCCGAGACCGAGAACGAGCCAGTCAGGCGGGTTGTCCCCGCTTCGACGGCGGGAGAACAGGCCCATCTGCTGGGTCAGTCGGCGTCGCCGCCGGCGTCACCACCGGCCTCGGCCTCACCGGCCGAATCAGATGCACCCTCGCCACCCTCGTCTCCTTCGACTGCACCTTCGGCAGCGGCCGGCTCGGCGGCAGTACGCAGGATGGTGACGGTGACCACAGGCTGGTCGTCGGCCGATACAGCGGTCACACCAGCAGGCATAGCGATGTCAGCAACGGTGATCACCGAGTCGACGGTCATCGCAGACACGTCGACCACGAACTCGTCGGGAATGAGACGCGGCGTGGTGCGCACCTGGATCTCCGACATCTGCTGATCGAGCAGGCCGTTGTGCATGCTGACCTCTTTGGCCTCGCCCTCAAGTCGGACGGGTACGCCGACCGTGATCTCGACGTCGAGGTTGACCTGCATGAAGTCGACGTGGCTGACCGTGCGGCGGACGGGGTGACGCTGCATTTCCTTGACGATGGACGGGTACACGGTGCCGTCGACCGTGAGGTCGAGGATGGTGTTCATGCCGGCAGCGCCCGACAGTGCGACGCGAAGGTCACGACGGGCGATCGAAATGCTGATCGGCTGCATGCCTTGGCCGTACACGACGGCGGGGATGCGGTCCTCGCGGCGCATGCGGCGGGACTCGGGGCTGCCGGTCTGGCGACCGGACTCGGCGATGAGGATGGTGTCGGACATGGTTCAGCCTCGGTGTGGTGCTGCTGGACGCAGCGTTGTCGTCTCGGTGGAGGCCCGGTTGGCCGCCACGGCATCGGCGAAGGCTATCGGCGCACGTTGGCGCCCACACCCGTCACCCGCATCATGCCCAGTTGCCTAGGCGAGGTTTTCGCCCCCGAAGATCTCGCTGACACTGCTGTCATCGAACACGGCGGCCAGCGCTTGGGCGATGAGCGGGGCGATGGAGAGCACCTCGACCTGGGGTAGTTGCTTTTCCGGTGGCAGTGGCAGCGTGTTGGTGAGCACCAGTCGCTCGATCGGAGAATTCTTCAGGCGGTCGACCGCAGGGCCGGAAAGTACGCCGTGAGTGGCCATGGCCCACACCTCGGTGGCACCACGGTCGAGCAGGATCTCCGCCGCAGACACGATCGTGCCACCGGTGTCGATCATGTCGTCGGTCAGCACACACAGACGCCCGGCAACGTCGCCGATGACCTCTTTCGCCTCGACCACATTCGCCTGACCCTTCGGCCGGCGCTTATAGATGAAGGCGATATCGGCTTCACAGTCGTGGAGGTGCTGGGCCATCCGCTCAGCGACCTTGATGCGTCCTGAGTCGGGTGACACGATGACTGGGGAATCAGGTGCGTTGTTGCGGATGTAGTTCTCGAGCACCGGTGCGGCGGTGAGGTGGTCGACTGGGCCGTCGAAGAAACCCTGGATTTGGCCTGAGTGGAGGTCGATTGAGATGAGACGGTTGGCTCCGGCCAAGCGGAACATGTCAGCGACAAGACGAGCGGTGATCGGCTCACGGCCCTCGGCTTTTCTGTCTTGGCGGGCGTAGCCGTAGAACGGGCACACGGCGGTGATGCGCTTTGCGGACGCCCGCTCGGCGGCATCGATCATGGTGAGCTGCTCCATGATCGAGTCATTGACGCTGCGGCCGTCGACGCCGTAGTGGCTCTGCATGATGAACACGTCGGTGCCACGGACGCTCTCGGCGAATCGGGGTCTGACTTCGCCGTTGGAGAATTCGACGATGTTGGGATCACCGAGTTCGAGGCCGAGGTGACGGGCGACCTCGTCGGCGAGTGTCGGGTGGGTGCGGCCCGAGTACAGGGCCAACTTCTTCGTGGTGATCTTCTCCAATGGCTCCACTGACGCTCCCTGCGACGCTTTCCCCGTGGCGGACCGGGCTCACCGTCGAGTGTAGAACGCGCGGCGCCGCTTGGCCGCAGGCGCCCGTCGAGCGTCAGCCGAGGCGGCGTTTCATGATCGTCTCGGCCTCGGCGAGTTGGTCGCGATCATTGACCCCGTGAGCCTCTTCAGGGTCGGTCAGAACCGTTCCGATCTGGTGTCCGTCGGCGGCGAGGGCCGCGATCACGTCGGTGAGGTAGTACTCGCCCTGTGCATTGTCGGTGCCGAGTTTGTCGAGAGCCGGTGCGAGCAGCCCACGAGCGATGGCGTAGACGCCCGTGTTCCACTCGCGAATGGCGAGTTCGGCTTCTGAGGCATCGCGTTGTTCGACGATGCGGATCACTCGTCCGTCTTCGTCGCGAACGATGCGGCCGTAGCCCGTTGGATCATCGAGGGTGCTCGACAGGACGGTTGCGGCCTCACCTCGCTCGACCCGTGCGGCGCAGAGTTGAGCGATGGTTTCACGACGCAGCAGCGGCGTGTCACCGGGCAGGATGACCACGGTGTCATCGGGTGCCCCAGTGGCGAGGGCAGCCAGTCCGATGGCGGCGGCGTGGCCAGTGCCGTTCTGCTCTTCCTGCACGGCAACGCCGAGACGTGCCCAGTCGGGTGCCTGTGTGTCGAGTGCTGCGGCCACCTGACTGGCACCGTGACCGATGACGACGATCACGTGGGATGGATCGACATCGGCAACGGCGTCGATGACACGGAGCACCATCGGACGTCCGCACACCGGATGGAGCGGCTTGGGGAGTTCGGAGCGCATCCGCTTGCCGGCACCGGCGGCAAGGACGATCACGGAGACGGACATCGGGCACCTCGGCGTCGACGGGCGCCGACACGCGACGCGTTGAACCTTGGTTCCGGGGAGAGGACTCGAACCCCTATAAACGGCACCAAAAACCGCTGTCCTACCATTGAACGACCCCGGATCGATCAATCTCCACGGTATCGGTTCTGGCCGGCATTGGGGAGTCCGGCCCCGATGCCGGTAGCGTCTGGCTCCCTATGGGTTCGCTCGTCAAAAAGCGCCGCAAGCGCATGCGCAAGAAGAAGCACAAGAAGATGTTGCGGCGGACACGCCACCAGCGTCGCAAATAGTTTCTGGCCGCAAGGTCACCACCGATCGGCGGTGCGGGCCACCCGCACCTCAGCGCCCTCGTCGACGAGTTCGGCGAGGGCGTCGTCGCGTTCGCCCTCAACGAACCACGTGGCGCCGCTGCCCGCCAACACCGGCGTTCTCCCGGTGAGCGCTTCGATCCGATGTCGCCATTCGGCGAGGCGTGGCTCGACGACGAGGGCAGCTGGCTCGAGGTCGTTCGGTCCATCACCTGTCGGTCCACCCAGATCGTCCCACGCCTTGTATACAGCTGGGGTGCTCACCTGCAGCGGTGGGATCACCAGCGTCACGATGCGTTCGACATGGGGAAGTGGATCGATGACCTCGCCGATCCCCGTCACTCGTGCTCGACCACCATGCAGGCAGAATGGAACGTCGGCGCCGATGCGTACCGCAGTATCTGGGTCGTCGATTCCAGCCCAGCGCAGCACCGCCGCAGCGTTGGTGGAGCCTCCGCCAAGTCCACCACCATGGGGAATCGACTTGTGGATCGAGATGTGGCCGGCTCTGCCAGCGACCGTCATCGCCCGCCAGCACAGGTTGCGTTCGTCGGTCGGGACGCCGGTGGCGTAGGAGCCGGACACCTCGATTGACGTGCTGTTGGCAGTGGTGATGCTGACGGTGTCGGCGAGGTCGAGTCCCACCATCTCGGCATCGATCAGGTGATAACCGTCGGCGCGCACACCGACGATGGCGAGCGTCAAGGTCAACTTGGCCGGCGCCACGACCGTGTGGGTTCGACTCATTCGCTCACCGCCCGGGTGAGCCGGTACCAGTCGTTGAGACCGAGTTGTTCGGGTCGACGAGTCGGATCGATTCCGGCGGTGGAAAAAGCCTGAGCCGAGACGAGGCCGTCGAGCGAGCGTCGCAGCATCTTGCGGCGCTGTCCGAACGCTGTTCGAACCACGTTGTTCATGACCGCTGCATCGATACCAATTGATTCCGGATGGACGCGGCGGCGAATGTCGACCAGTGCTGACTCGACGTTGGGTTTCGGCATGAATACGGTTGCGGGAACCCGTCCCACTTTGGTGGCGACCGCATGGTGTGCAACCTTCACACTGACGGCGCCGTAGACCTTCGACCCAGGGCCAGCAACGAATCGGTCGGCGGCTTCGTCTTGCACTAAGACGAGCATGCGCTCGATCCCGGGAACGGTGTCGAGGAGGTCGCACACGAGCGGTGTGGCGATGTTGTACGGCAGGTTTGCCACAATGATGCGCGGGCCGCCTCCGACGAGCGCGACCCAGTCGAGGGTCATGGCGTCACCTTCGACGACCGTCACCGTGCGGAGGCCGGCGGTGAGTTCTTTCAGGGTTCGGGCGAGCCCTGGGTCGACCTCGATCGCCGTGATGTCAGCGCCGGTTTCTGCAAGGCCGAGAGTGAGTGAACCGAGCCCTGCACCTATTTCGATCACTCGGTCGCCAGCACGCACGTCGGCGAGGTCGACGATGCGACGCACGGTGTTCGGGTCGACCATGAAGTTCTGCCCGAGTTCGCGTCGAGGTGCGAGTCCACCTTGTTCGAGCAAGGCGCGAAGACCAGGGCGTGAATGCGTCACCAGCGGTACTCGACCTTCACCGGTGCGTCGGTTGGATCGCCGATGGCGGCGAATCGGTCGGGGTGGAGTACCACATCAGCGGAGGGTGCCTCGAGTGTGGCGGTGGCGATGCAGGTGGTGCTCCGGTTGTTGTCGAGGTTGACGACGGTGACGAACATGCCGAGTTCGGCACCGGCCGCATAACAGAGGTCGGACGCCACGATGTCGTAGTCGAATGAGGCGAGGCCGGAGAAGGTGCCACTCGAATCGGGCACGGCGATCTGCCCACCCATGTTGGGTGCGATCGTCACACGACGCTCGAGGTGCGCTGGAACCGGGACACCGAGTGGATCTTCGATGGTGTCGGTCACCGCCGTGCTGACCGTGTTGTCACTAACTGCGAGTTCGACCGTGCCCTCGATGACGGTGGAGATGTCGTCGGGTCGCTCGTCATCGTTGAGAAGCCAGACCGTGGGCACAGCGACAACGGTGAGCGCAACAGCAAATGCGAGTCGCCGCTGCTGGGAGCGGGATGGATCGCTCATGGCAGCCCGAACACTCGCCGTGTGTTGTCGGTGGTGGCATCAGCGATCACGGAGACCGGATCACCGCGCAGGTCGGCGATCGCAGTACCGATCACCGAGACGAGGGCGGGATGATTCGGTCGGCCCCGGTGCGGCACCGGCGCAAGGTACGGACTGTCGGTCTCGATGAGCATCCGATCGAGAGGGCACGCCGTGACGGCGGCGCGAAGATCGGTGGCCGATGGGAAAGTGGCGATACCCGAGAAGCTCACGTAGGCCCCGCGCCCGACACATCCATCGAGCTCGGCTGGTCCGCCGGTGAAGCAGTGGAAGATGGTGCGTTCGGGCGTGCCCTCGCCATCGAGAATGTCGAACGTCTCGTCCCACGCCTCGCGGGTGTGGATCACCAAGGGCAGCGAACGCTCATGCGCGATGTGGATCTGCTCGGCGAAGGCGCGGCGCTGAGCGTCGGGCGGGGAGTTGTCGTAGTGGTGGTCAAGTCCCGCCTCGCCGATCGCAATGACACCGGGCCGCTCGAGCAGGTCGACGATGGTGTCGACACCGTGCCGAGCTTCATGGGGGTGCAGGCCAACGCTTGCATAGACCCCATCATGTGCGTTGGCGAGTGCGATCGCGGCCTCACTCGAGGCGCGATCGCAGCCGACCACGATCATCGCGACCACTCCAGCAGCTCGGGCGGTTTCGAGTGAGCCCTCGACGCCGCCAGGAATGCGCTCGTCATAGATGTGACAGTGCGAGTCGATCCAACGCGGTCCGCTCAGGTCAGCGGTCATGTCAGCTCCGGATCCGCGGGAACAGCGGCTCGCCCTTCTCCACTGCGGTTCCACCCGGGTAGCCACCCCACCCGGCGGCCTCGGGGAGGCGTTGATCGGCGACGCTGCCGTTGAGCCCGAGTCGCTGCCAGATCGCCTCCGCGGTGGACGGGACCGCCGGCCATGCGAGCACGGTGACGATACGCAGCGCTTCGAGGGCATCACCCATCACTGTGTCGACGGCGGGGCCAGGCTCAGCCTTCCACGGCTCATTCGCTTCGAGATAGGCGTTGGTGGCGCGGATCAGTCCCCAGGTCGCCTCGAGGGCACGCGACGGTGACACGTTGTCCCAACCTCGAGTCGCGCCGGCGAGGGCCTCGGCAGCGGCGTCGGTGAGTGGTGAGTCAACCGATGGGGCTGGGCCGATGCCGCCACACTTCTTCTGCACCACGGTTGCGACCCTGGCGGCGAGATTCCCGAGGTTGTTTGCAAGATCAGCGTTGTAGCGACCGACGAGACCGTCGTACGAGAAATCGCCGTCAGATCCGTAGGTGGTTTCAGCGAGTACGTAGTAGCGGAATCCGTCGACGCCGACGGTGTCGACGAGGTCGAGGGGATTGACGACGTTGCCGGTGCTCTTCGCCATCTTCTCACCGTCGACGAGCAGCCAGCCGCCGACCGCCCAGCCCTTGGGCAGTTCCACGCCGGCGCTCATCAACATGGCGGGCCAATACACGCAGTGATGGCGGATGATGTCCTTGCCGATGAGGTGGTAATCGACTGGCCACCACCGGGTGTAGTCGGCGGACGGGTCACCGAATCCGGTGGCTGACAGGTAGTTGGTGAGTGCGTCGAACCAGACGTAGGCGACGTGTTTGTCATCCCACGGGAGTCGGATACCCCAATCGAGGCTGGTGCGGCTCACCGAGAAGTCTCGCAAGCCGCCTCGGATCAGTCCGAGTGCCTCATTGCCGCGGAACTCAGGCACGATCGCGCCGGGGTGGGCGGCGTACCAGTCGAGCAGCCGGTCCTGGAACCGGCTCAGACGGAAGAAGTAGTTCTCCTCCTCGAAGTGATCGACGGGCCGCTTGTGTATCGGGCACAGGTCACCGTCGAGGAGTTCTTCGTCGGTGAAGTACTCCTCGCAGGCCACGCAGTACTTGCCCGAATAGGTGTCGAGTTCGATGTCGCCAGCGTCGTAGCACCGTTGGAGCAACTCCTTGACGGCGGCGTGATGGCGTGGCTCGGTGGTGCGAATGAAGTCATCGTTGGCGATGTCGAGTCGCTGCCACGCCTCGGCGAACTTGGGGGCGATCGTGTCGCAGAACTCTTGAGGGGTCGTTCCGGCGGCATCAGCGGCCTGGCGGATCTTGAGCCCATGTTCGTCGGTGCCCGTGAGGTACAGCACATCATCGCCGAGCAGTCGGTGCCAGCGGGTGAGCGCGTCGCCGACGATGGTCGTGTAGGCGTGCCCGAGGTGGGGCTCGGCGTTCACGTAGTAGATCGGTGTGGTCACGTAGAAGCGGCTCACGTGTCTGACGCTATCCGTCGCCCGGGTCGGCGGCTCGACAGGGATGAGCCGGTACGGCGCCGGTAGGTTCGCCGTTCATGCCCGGAGACTTCGATGCAGCGACCGCCGTTCGATTTCGTGGTGGTGACCTCGATGCCGGCCCGGTGACGTATGACGCCGAGGTGATGCCGGGCTGGGACATTCTCGGCAACGCGAACGGCGGCTACTTGATGGCGATCGCGGCGAGAGCGATGGCGGATGCAGCCGGTCGGCCACCGTTGACGCTGACGGCGCATTATCTGTCGCCGGGTTCGGTGGGTTCGCACACGATTGAGGTCGGTCGGGTTCGGGCGGGCCGACGTCTCGCAACGATGACCGGTTCGTTGGTGAACGCTGACACGGGGCGTGAAGTCATCCGCCTGTTGGGTTCATTTGGGTCGTCAGACCCTGACGGTCCGTTCCGAGTCGACGCTGCTCCCCCTGATATCCCGGCGTATGACGACTGTCTGATCGACACCGACGGTGACGATCCGAACGCCCAGCCTCTTCCCGAGTTGCAGCGACGGCTCGCGATGCGTCTCGCGCCAGATTCGGTCGGGTTTCGCTCTGGGGCGCCAGTGGGACGGGCTGAGGTCTCAGGATGGTTCGCCTTCGCCGATGATTCGTTGATCGATGAGTTCGGGTTGATGCTTGCCGCTGATGCATTCCCGCCTGCGGTGTTCAACTCGGGGCTTCCGGTGAGTTGGGTGCCGACGGTGGAGATGACCGTGCATCTGCGGGGGCTTCCTGCGCCCGGACCGCTCGCCACGGTGTTCCGCACGAGGTTCATCTCCGGCGGGATGCTCGAAGAGGATGGCGAGGTGTGGGATTCGGCGGGGAATCTCGTGGCGTTGTCGCGTCAGTTGGCTTTGGCGCCGCGCCCGATCTGAACGCCGACAGCGAACGCCGCAGCGGCAAGACTGAAGGCGCCGAGACCAGCGAGCACCCGTCGCACGACGAGGCGTGTCTGTTGGCGGAAGTGCACGATAGGCCAGCCGTGGAGTCGGGCGTGACGCTCGAGTTTGCCGTCGGGGTTCACCGCCACGGGATGTCCGACCGCCGAGAGCATCGGCAGGTCGCTAGATGAGTCGCTGTAGGCGTAGCACTGGGCGAGGTCGAGGTTGTCCCAGCGGGCCAGCTCGCTGATCGCCTCGACTTTGCCCTCGCCGTAGCAGAACGGGCCGTCGAGTTCGCCGGTGTAGACACCGTCGACGACGTGGCCGCGGGTGCCGATGGCACCGGTCATACCGAGCGACAGTGCGAGCGGCTCGACGATCTCGCTTGGGGCCGCCGAGACGATGAAGGTGCTCCGTCCGGCATGGCGGTGCAGGTCCAGGAGGCGGCGTGCCTCTGGCCGAATCCTGCCGAGCAGTGTGGGAATGACACGTT
This sequence comes from Actinomycetota bacterium, assembly GCA_027730505.1. Taxonomy (GTDB): domain Bacteria; phylum Actinomycetota; class Acidimicrobiia; order Acidimicrobiales; family Ilumatobacteraceae; genus Casp-actino5. Next base: position 42,008 of record JAQCGT010000005.1, read on the forward strand.
CATTGAGGGACTGCAGGTCATCGCGTCGCTGACCGCGGATGAATCCGAGGATGCGGTCGCGGGCTTCGGCGGCGACGTCGTTGGTGCCGTGGTCGCCGCGCAGTTTGAACGCGGTGGCGGTCAGAGCATCGCGCATCAATTCACCGGTTGGCATGAGCCGTGCCGCCCGGGCGGCGCGAGCCAGGGTAAACGCGGACGAACCGGCGATGAGGGTTCGGTCGAGGTCGAAGAATGCGGCACTCGGGCCGGTGGTGGCGACGTGGACGTATTCGCTCATGTGCGGTCGCTCACTCGCTCGGCTCGGAGATGGAACGGTTGCCGATGGTGAGATCGTAGGCCACTCGGCGCGGTACACCGAGACGTTTCGCCACCGTGGCGGCAGCGTCTCGTCGACTGGCGCCGGCAGCGATCTCGGCATCGACGGCGGCACGGATGATGTCGTCGTCGGGTGGTGTTCTGTCGACATGGCGTCCGTCGAGCACGATGACGTATTCGCCCCGCGGTTCTCCGATGTCGATCGTGCCGAGGGCGCCGTGGATGAATTCCTCGTGCAGTTTGGTGAGTTCGCGGGCGATGGTGACGCGCCGGTCGGCGCCACAGGCGTCCGCCAGGTCACTGACTGTTCGGGCCAGACGGTGCGGTGCCTCATAGAGCACCACGGTGCGCTGCTCTGCGGCGATCTCTTCGATGCGCTTGCGGCGCTCTGGGCCCGATCTCGGCACGAAGCCTTCCATCACCCAGCGGCCGGTGGGCAGGCCGCTGGCGATGAGTCCGGCCACCGCTGCGCAGGCTCCCGGCACCGGGGTGATCGTCGCCCCAGCCGCGACGGCTGCGGCAACGATGCGCTCTCCGGGGTCGGAGATTCCCGGCGTGCCGGCATCGCTCACGATGGCGACGTCATCTCCTGCGCCGAGCGAGTCGAGCACCCGATCGATGAGATCGTGCTCGGTGTGTTCGTTGCACACCGCCATCGGTGGCGCAGTGATTCCGGCGAGGTGGAGCAACTTGCCGGTGCGGCGAGTGTCTTCACAGCACACGAGACCCACCGAGCCGAGAATCTCGGTGGCTCGGGGAGTGAGGTCAGCGAGGTTTCCTATCGGGGTGGCGACGAGCCACAGGATGCCTGAGCGGTTTGTTCGCGCAGTCACGGTGATGGCCACTCGTCGGTCGATCGGCGAATTTCGATGATGTCGCCGACGCGCAGGCCCCAGCGGGCGAAAGCCCCTGCTTGCGCCTCGATGACCGATGTGGCGCCGAACACCGGCACGCCGAGGCGGTTGCGACGCATCCGTGTGGACTTCACCACCGCACCATCAGCGTCGAGATACGCGACATCGAGGTCGAACGACATCTTGAATGTGTGCACCCAGTTGCAGGGTTGTAGCACGAGTGCGCCATCGAGGTGATCAACGCCGATGAGTCCTCGGCGGCGTGAGCGTCGGTCATTCGCGATCTGTGCCGAGGCGAGCACGCGGTCCTCGTTCACGAGCCAAGCCACTCTCCAAGTGTGCCATCAGCGCGGTGTTTCGAGCGGCTCAGATCTCCGCCGGCCGTCTGTCAGACGTTGAAGCGGAACTCCATAACATCGCCGTCACGACCGATGTAGTCCTTGCCCTCGAGGCGCAATTTCCCGGCCTCTTTGGCTGCGTTCCAGGAACCGAGGTCGAGAAGTTCGTCCCAGGCGATCACTTCGGCACGAATGAAGCCGCGTTGGAAGTCGGTGTGGATGCGACCCGCACAAACCGGCGCTGTCGAGCCCTGCCGGAAGGTCCAGGCTCGAGATTCCTTGTCGCCGGTGGTGAAGAAGGTGCGCAGGCCGAGCAGGTGGTAGGCCGAACGCACCATGCGGAACAGTGCTCCTTCGCCGAGACCGAGACCGTCGAGCATCTCGGCCCGCTCGACTGGGTCGGTGATGGCCGCCGCTTCGGCTTCGAGCTGCACGCACATGCCGATCACTTCGACGTTGTCGCCGGCATCGTTGAATTCAGCGGTCACCCTGGCCTCGGCAGCCGGGATGGTGTCGAGTTCGTGCTCCCCCACGTTCACGACGGCGAGCACGCGTCGGTTGGTGAGCAAGAAGTACGGAGCGAGGGACTCACGGACGCTCTCGGACAGCCCGGCGCGATATAGCGGACGCCCCTCCGACAGCGCTGCTTCGGCTGTTCGCAGAGCGTCGAGTTCATCGCCGAGACCCTTGTCGAGCTTCGAGCGCCGCTCGACATCGGCACGTCGCTTCTCCACAGTCTCGAGGTCGGCCAGCGCAAGCTCGAGTTCGACGACCCGGAGGTGCTCGAGCGGATCGGATGGGCCGGGCACGTCGTCGTCGACGAAGGCCCGCAGCACAAACACGATGGCATCGACTTCACGAATGTTCGCGAGGAACTTGTTGCCGAGGCCTTCGCCCTTGCTCGCTCCTTCGACGAGTCCGCCGATGTCGACGACTTCGACTGCGGCATGCACCACGTTCTTCGACGCCGACATCGCCGCCAGACGGTCAAGACGCTCGTCGGGCACCTTGGCGACACCGATGTTGGGGTCTTTGGTGGCGAAGGCATACGGGGCGGCGAGGGCACCGCCGCCGGTCAGCGCGTTGTACAGAGAGCTCTTACCCGCATTGGGCAGCCCGACCAGTCCGAATCGTTCCATGGGCCGGTCACGCTACCGGCGGGGTTGTCCGGGTTCTGGGGCGGGCGGGGGGCTGCCCGCCCCAGAACCTCGGCGGTGATGTCGAGGGGGGCATCGACATCACCTCGGGGAATGGGGGATTCCCCGAGCCGGGGGCTCAGCTTTCGCTGGCCTCCTCGGCGATCTGGGCCTTGATTTCTTCCATATCGAGTTCACGAACCTGTCGGAGCAGATCGTCAAGGGCCGATTTGGGGAGTGCGCCGGGTTGGGAGAAGAGTTGCACGCCGTCGCGGAAGATCATGATCGTCGGAATCGACATGATCCCGAGGGCGCCGGCGAGTTGCTGTTCGGCCTCGGTGTCAACCTTGGCGAAGGTGACATCGGGGTTTTCCTCGCTCGTCTGCTCGAAGACGGGGGCGAACATCTTGCATGGTCCGCACCACTCGGCCCAGAAGTCGACCAAGGTGATGCCATCAGCGGTCACCGTCTCCTCGAATGTGTCCATGGTGAGGGTGGTGGTGCTCATGATCGACTTCTCCAGAATTTTCGTGGCCAGTTTTTGACCGACTCCAGACAAGTGCAACAGGCCTGAGTCCAGATCTATTCCGAACGTGTTCTGTGGTTGGGCGGCCCGGTGGGAGGGGCCGTTCGCCGCCGTAGACTCCCATCCCTATGTCGAAGAAGACGAAGAAGCGCAAGGCCCGCCTGCGTCGCTCCAAGGCGAACCACGGCAAGCGGCCGAACATGGGTCGAGGCTGACCCGTCACGATGCCGACGGGTGACGCTCCTCTGGTGCAACTCGTCGTCGGAGGATCTGCAGAGCCTTGGCGAGTGCTGGGGCTTCCCGTGGTCGAAACGGCCGATGGGATGGTTCTCCCCACATCTAATTGTCCGGTGATCTGGCCCGGCGGCGATCTGCCGTCGGGCTCTGTCATGTTGGCCGTCGAGCACGCTGCTGCTGACCAGATCGATGGTCTGGCGCTGGCTCCCGTGGCAGAGACGGTGACGCCGGATTCCGGGTCGGCATTGAGCGTCGACCATCTGGTGATCAACACCGACGATCTCGAACGGACATCTGGCGAGATCGAACGCGTAACCGGGCACCCACTGAAGCGAATCCGTGACGCCGGGGCATTCCGCCAAGGTTTCCACCGTCTTGGACGTGGGGGCCTGATCCTCGAAGTCGTCGATCGTCCGGGCGTGTCTGCGCCGCATTGTTGGGGTTTCGTGATCACCGTCGATGACCTCGACGCGCTGGTCGACGCGTCGAAGGGGCTCATCGGAGAGCCTCGTGACGCCGTGCAGCCTGGTCGCCGTATCGCAACGGTGGCCGAGGCAGCGGGACTCGGCATCGCTGTGGCGTTCATGACGCGGTGACATCCATACCGGTCGAGCGTTACGCTCAACCAGCATGAGTCGGTCATCATTGACCGTCGGCGCCCTAGCGCTCACGATCCCCCTGATGCTCACCTCGTGCGGAGGCTCCTCTGTCGAGCCGGTAGCCGAGGCCGCACCGACGACGTCGATGGAGCCGACGATTCCCAGTCTTGAGACGTCCGCTCCTGTGGCAACGTCGACCACCACCACGACGCCGCCCGTCGTCGATGGTGACTGTGAGATCTCGTCCGTGCTTCAGATCGGTGTCACCTCTGCTGAGGTGCTGTGCCTCGAGCGTCATCTCGGTGCCGCCGGCTGGTTCACCGGAGACCCGGACGCCGAGTTCGACGACGAAACCCGAGTGGCGGTCCGTGACTTCCAAGCCAACATCGACCCGGTGACCGGGATCATCGTCGACGGGATCGCTGGCCAGCAGACCGTCGAGTTGTTGGGGTTGTGGGTGACACCACCGCCGCCTGATCCTGATGAGTCGACGTGTGAGGGCATCGGCGATGCGGCAGTGATCGACCGCGAGTTCCAGCGGGCGTGGCTCTGCGCCGACGATGCGATCACCCACGTGTTCCCGATCACCACGGCGTGGGACCAGCCCGACCCAGGCGACTATGAGGTGGAGCAGAAAGATCGCGAAGCGTCGTCGATCCTGACCGGGTCGTATTCGGAGATGAGCAACTTCGTCGTGTTCACCTACGGCAAGTACCAGGGTGCACGGGTGGGGTTCCATTCGGTGCCCATCTACCCCGACGGCGAGTACGTACAGCCCCTTGAGTCGGTCGGCACTCCCGAACTGCGTGGCGACTCGAATGGTTGCATCCGGGCGCTACCGGACGATGCCGAGATGATCTGGGATCATCTCGACTTCGGTGACGTGGTGCGCGTCATCTCCTGACGGGGATCAGTGCTGCCGGCAACTTCCGTCAGTCGTCTCGCTCGGCCTGTTCCGCGAGCCAGGCGGTGCCGGGTTCACACTCAGTCGAGTGTGGGCACCATCGACATGACGCTTGGGGTCGACGCTCAGGCTCGCGACCTTCGATCAGTTCAACAGCTCGGCCAAGCGCATCGAGGGTGCGGTGCGCGGCTGAGCGAAGGGTGTCGATGGTGACGTCTTCGACGACCGCCCGGCCGACATCGAGATAGAAGCCGGCCACCTTGCGTGGGGGGATCCCGACGCGCATCGTCTCGAGCAGGGCGTAGAAGCGCAGGTCGTCGAGGTGGTTCGGCCACATGCCGCCGGTCTTCAAATCGATGATCACCTTGCGGGCTTCGCCGTTCTCCGCCCGGCCGAGAGTGAGATCGGTCTTGCCAGCGAGCACGATCGGACCCGACTCGGGCCAGCGCAGCGATGACTCAGCGACGGGGATGAAGCGCTTGTCGAGCGGTGGGAACGATTCGGTGAATTTCACCACCCGGTCGACGGCGGCGTTGACCAGATCGGCTCGGTCGGCTTCGGTCATCTGGGCGAGCCAGTCGCCGATGTTGCCAGGGGCGTCGATGAGCCGTTCGATGGCTTCGGCGACGAGCGTGGCCGGAATGGGTTCACCCCGCCACCCGACGAGGAGTTCGATGGCGCGGTGGGCGACGGTGCCGGCAGCCAGCGCCGGAGTCCAGTCAAAGGGTGCCGGGTTGAGGTGGTGGTATTCGCAGCCGAGCACCGATGAGATGCGGGCTTTTGAGAGCCAGACCGTCTCGTCGCCGGCAGCGAGCACTCGTTCACCCAAATGATCGATGGCGTCCGCAAGATCAGAGGTGAGCGATGCGATGACGTCTGGGTCGAACACGACCGGGGTGGGGAAGCGGCGCAACATCTCGAGCGTGCGTTCTTGGGTGGGGTTGAGCACCGTTGGGGCGCGCTCGTCGCTCATCGCCGTGACCCTAGCGATGGCTGTGACACCCCGCCGTCAGGATGACGCCATGACATCGTCCGCCGCCGACCACGACCGCTCATCCTCGCTTGATCTCGCCGGGGCGGTGCGGGTGATCGGGTCGGCGGCCAAGTCGATGGGTCTCGAGGCGCCCGGGTTCAGGTCGCCACCGCGTCTCGTCGGTGTCGATCGTTCGATCAGGCGGCGTCGTTCGCCGAGTGGTGGGACGTCGGCTGTCGTATCTGTTCGGGTGAAGGGACGGCCGTGGGTGGCGGTGTTGGCCGACATGATCGAGGGTGTTGTTGCGGCCAACCGGTTGGCCGCGCCCGAGTCCGACCGCGTGCGCACCGAGTTGTGGTCACTACTCGAAGCCTCGCTCGACGCGACCAGCACCGACTCCCGCCGCGTGGCATGAGCTGGTGGCGACCTATCGTGGTCGTGTCGCCCGGGTGGTGGAATTGGCAGACACGGGGGGCTTAAACCCCCCTGGGGGCAACCCCGTACGGG
>JAQCGT010000079.1 GCA_027730505.1 Actinomycetota bacterium
CTGCGCGGATTGCGTCGACGCGGCTACCCGGCCGAGTCGATCCGCCAATTCTGCTCGTACATCGGTATTTCTCGAACCAACAGCAGGCATCAGATCGAACTACTCGAGTCGTTCGTCAGGACGCACCTCAACCGGGTCGCCCAACGGCGGATGGCGGTGCTCGAACCGCTCCGGCTCGTGATCACCGACTGGCCAGACGGCATGGTCGACGAGGTCGAGGCGGTGAACAACCCTGAGAATCCCGACGACGGAACCCGACTCGTGCCGTTCTCCGGCGACCTCGTCATCGAACGGGACGACTTCCGACTCGACCCTCCGCCGAAGTACTTCCGCCTGTCACCTGGTCGTGAGGTACGACTGCGGGGTGCGTACTTCGTGACGTGCACCGATGTCGAGACCGACGCAGACGGTCGACCCGTCACCGTCTACGCCACCCATGATCCGACCACTAGAGGCGGGAACGCCCCCGATGGGCGAAAGGTCAAGTCGACCATGCACTGGGTGTCCGCAGCGCACGGTGTCGCCGGGCGCGCCATGCTGTACGAGCGTCTGTTCGCAGCGGAAGTGCCGGGCGAACGAACTGGCGACCCGATGGACGACCTCGACTCCGATTCACGTCGAACCCTCGAGGGCTGCGTGTTCGAACCCGCCCTTGGCGAGTGTGCTCCCGGCGACGTGGTGCAGTTCGAGCGACTCGGCTATTTCGCTCACGATGATCGCGAGTCGATGCTGTTCCACCGAACGGTGGGCCTGCGCGATGAATGGGCCCGAATCGCCGGCCGCACCTGAGCCGCGCTCGACACCGACAGAACGTTCGTCCAGTCGTCGAGTGAATCGGTCGACATGGCGAGCAAGGCCACATCGACTTCGATCGGACGAAGGATTCCCGAGGCGACTGCTTCCTCAACGTCTCCTCCCATGATGATGAGGGCTGCCAGGAGCACCCCGATGGGGTCGATGTCATAGTCCGAGTGGTCGAGTTCGGCGACCGGGCCGGAGTCCAGCTCGGCTGCACCGACGATGACGGAAACCTCCGGCGCTGGCGTCTCGACGGGGTCGGAACCAGAGGTTGGAATCGGCGGGTCCTCGCCTGAGGAGCATGCCGTCACCGACCCGACCATCACCGTCACGATGAACGCAAGAAGCTTCACTCAGGATCGTCACTCTCGTCAGCCGATCCGGCGATCCCGGCAAGGACGACGCCGACATCGAGGGCTTCAACTCGAAGATCGTCGTCGAGGGCTTCGTCGTCGATGACGAGGCGCATTCGCTCGACTGCACGATCCCGGATGGTGAGCAACGCCGATCCCACACGCTCCCGGTCGATCGGTCCGAGCGCATCGGCCATTGCGAGCCGCATGACGATCGTCGACTGGAGCCGAGCCGCATGGGATACCCAGAGTTCGGGGATAAGCGCTTCCCGGCATGGATCGAGTTGATCGATGATCAGCGCAGCACGGCACTCGCCGACAGAACGCGCGTGAGCACCCGAGGTATCACGCCACTCCGGACCGACCACTCCCCAGAACGAACGCGTCTCCTGCAGCCCCCCACGATCGTCGCCATCGGTCTCGATGCGAGCGAGCACGCCGGCCTCGGACGCCACCGAGGCGAGCACCGTCAGCTTTTCGATCGCTTCGGGCGGCGGCAGCACGTCGACACCAGCGGCCTCAAGTGCAGCGGCGATCTGCGACGGTTCAGGATCGAGCCGTGGCGGAGTCTGCCCGACCCCAACGAGCACTGAAGCGATGATGAGCGATGACCACACCTGTCCGACCTCCGATACCGACGGACGGCGACGGTAGTGAGTCGCGCTCTGCCAGGCTGAGGACGGATGTCACCGATCGATGCGAGACGCGAGGTTGCCCCATGGATGGGCACGCTCGAGTTGGGCTGCCACGGAGATGAGCAGGTCCTCACGGCCGTAGTCGGCGACCAGTTGCACTCCGATCGGCAACCCGGCCGGATTCTGATGTAACGGCAGGCTGATCGCCGGCTGGCCCGACGTGTTGAACGGTGGCGTGAACACCACCCAGTCAGCGGCGCGACGCAACGGCTCCATCGGGCTCGCCGGGTCGTTGTCGTGCTCGCCGATATGTGGCTGGACTTCGGCGAGGGTCGGCGTGACCAACAAGTCGTAACCCGACGACCACCAGGCCAAACAGTCACGGCGGAATGTGGCCACCGCAGCCAACGCTGCCGCGTAGTCCTCTCCTGACATCTTCCGAGCGAACTGGGCCTGCGCCCAGTTCATCGGCTCCACCTCCGCCTCCGTGATCTCGCGGCCGAGCATGTCCGAGAACGACTTGAGGTTCATCGCTGCCCCGACTGCCCAGAGCGCCATGAACCGCGACACCGTTTCGTCGTCGGCCAGAGCGGCGGGAAACGCCGGTTCGACGATGTGACCGAGCCCTTCCAGCATGCGACCAGCGGCCTCTGCCGCAGCCGCGCAGTCAGCGTCGAGAGCGCCACCGCGCGGATGTTCGGCGAGTAGGCCGATTCGCAGCCTGCCCGGGTCATGATCGAGCGCCTCGACGAATCCGACAGGAGGCTCAGGAGCGATCACCGAGTCGCCGACACCGGGCCCAGCCACCGCCGCCAAGAGCCGAGCGGTGTCACGAACCGAGTGGCTCACCGCTAGTTCGACACCGAGGCCGGTCTCAGCGCGAAACGGTCCCGTCGTGATACGACCCTGCGACGGCTTCAAACCGACCAGCCCGCAGCACGCGGCCGGAATGCGGATCGAGCCTCCGCCGTCTGAAGCATGGGCGAAGGGCACCATGCCCGATGAAACCGCTGCTGCCGCACCACCTGATGAGCCGCCGGGTGTGCGGTCGGTGTCCCACGGATTGCGGGTCGGACCCCATGCCACCGGCTCGGTAACCGGCACCGTGCCCATCTCAGGACTATTGGTACGGCCGCAGATCACCAGGCCCGCCGCTTTGAAACGCGCGACGAGTTCGGTATCGACCGATGAGGTATAGCCGGCGTCTCGAAGTGCAACGTTGCCGTTGCTGAGGGGCATCCCCGCCATGTGGGAGTGGAGGTCTTTAAGCAGGAACGGAACGCCGGTGAACGGGCCCTCGGGCAGCGCCGGGTCGGCCGCCAGACGGCGGGCCTCGTCGAAGAATCGGATGTTGACCGCATTCAACGGTCCGTCAAGTGCCTCGATTCGTTCGATCGCCGCATCGACCAACTCACTCGGTGTGACCTCACCCGAGGCGACGAGTTCGGCCTGAGCCGTCGCATCCATCCAGCGCGTGCGTTCTGAGATCTCCCCCATGGAGGATTCCTACCACAGCACGGATGCCATCAAATGTTGTTCAGCCACATTGGGCATGCCAGTACCGCTCAGCGTCGGTTGAGGCGTGACGCGACACGAGCCACCTTTCGGTGACTCGTGAACTGCGGTTCATCCGCAATGGCAGCCCGTACGGGATTCGAACCCGTGCCGCCACCTTGAGAGGGTGGTGTCCTAGGCCACTAGACGAACGGGCCTTGTGGCGGGCGGAACGCTATCAGCCGCAGGCCGAGACACCACCTGAACTGAGGCACCGACTCGACCCAGAAAAGACGGATGACCGGCCCGCAGGCCGGTCATCTCGTGGTTGGGGTGCAAGGACTTGAACCCTGAATAACAGAACCAGAATCTGCTGTGTTGCCAATTACACCACACCCCATCGGGTGCGCAGATTGTATCGGTGCACCCCGCTCAGGCCACGCGGTCATCCGATGCCCGACAGCAACCGAAAGCCGATGATTCGACCTACCGCCACTCCCCCGGCCTCGATGACATGGCGTCGAACGTTGTCCCACCCCTCAACCACAGAACTCGGTGTGGTCGAGACGGAGACGTTCTCAATTCCCGAGCGTCGGGCGATGATCTGAGAGCGCAGCGCATGGTGCGGGTCAGTCACGAGCACCACCGAGTCGATTCTCCGCTCCGCCACAAGAGCTGAAACTCCCTGAAGGGACTCGTAGGTGGTCGACCCGAGGTCTTCGGCGAGAATCACATCATCGGGAACACCTCGATCGACGAGATACCTACGAGACGCCTCCGCCTCGGTGAATCGATCTCCCGGACGGCGACCACCGGTCACGATCACCGCTGAGACATCACCTGTCTCCCACACGGTGAGCACATGGTCAAGGCGCGCCGCCAGCTGCGCAGAGGGCCGACCGTCGTACTGGGCAGCGCCGAGCACCACCACCGCATCCACCGGCGACACGCCATGGCGCTTGCCGACGCTCACTACCTGCACGAGCGTGACGAGCAGATATCCGAGCCCTATCGAGGCCAGAGCGATCAGCAGACAGCGCCGTCGCATAGTGACTGATCAGGTCGCCAGCTGCTCAAGCGCCCGACCGAGGCGGACCAGCGTCTCCTCACGGCCGAGGACCTCGATTGATTCGAACAACGGCGGTCCGACGGTACGTCCCGTTACCGCGACCCGAACCGGCGCCTGTGCTTTGCCGAGCTTCACGCCGAACGGCTCCATAACCAACTCAAGGGTGCTCTTCAACACGTCCGCCGACCAGTCCCCGAGCTCGGAGTACTGGCCGATGGTCGACTCCAACAGCGGCCGGGCGTACTCGGTCGACATGGTTTTGGACCACGAATCGTCGTCGGTCACCACATCACCGAAGAGGAAGTCGACGATCCCGGGTAGGTCGGAGAACGTCACCAGTCTCGGCTGGATGTGTGTGGCGATCGCAGCGAGGCGCTCGCGATCCCAGTCGGCCGGCACCCACCGATCACACTCGGCCACGAATTCATCAATCGGCATCATGCGGATGTACTCGCCGTTGAACGCGGCGAGCTTCTTGATGTCGAAGAATGCGGGCGACAGATTCACATCCTCAAGACGGAACAACGACTCGATCTCAGCCCACGGCCGGATCTCACGATCGTCGCCAGCCGACCATCCGAGCGTCATCAGATAGTTCACCATCGCAGTAGCCAGATACCCCTCATCGCGGTACTGCTCGAGCGCGACCTTGTCCCGACGCTTGGAGAGCTTCTTGCGCTGCTCGTTGACAAGCACCGGAACATGACCCCACACAGGCGGCGCATGACCCAGCGCGTCCCAGATCATCTGCTGCTTCGGCGTATTCGGAAGGTGCTCTTCAGCTCGGACCACGTGGGTGATACCCATCTCGATGTCGTCGACCACATTGGCGAGGTTGAACACCGGTGATCCATTGCCACGGACGAGTACGAAGTCCTCGATGACTGCGTTGTCAAAGCTGACCTCGCCGCGGACCAGGTCATGAACCACCGTCGAACCATCGGGAACTCTGAACCGAAGCACTCGACCGGATCCGGGACCGAGGCCGAGGTCACGCGACCATCCGCCATATCCGGTTCCGCCCTCGGCGCCGGCACGTTCAGTGATCTCCTCCGGTGTCATCGCGCAGTAATAGGCGTTCCCGGAGGCAACAAGCCGCTCGGCGGCTGCGAGATGGGATTGCGCGCTGTCGCTCTGGAAATGCGGCCCCTCGAAAACGGGGTCATCGGCGGAGATGCCGAGCCAGGCAAGAGCATCGATGATGCCGTCCGTCCACTCCGGTCGGTTGCGGGCCTCGTCGGTGTCTTCGATACGCAACACGAACCGGCCGCCGAGACGTCGTGCCAGCGCCCAGTTGAACAGTGCCGTGCGAGCCCCTCCCACGTGGAAGAAACCCGTTGGGGACGGGGCGAAACGGAACCGAGGCGACACGTCGGACATCGACGGTGACGCTACCGGTCGCTCAACCCCTGCCCATGCACCACCCGATACCATCGATCCCATGGGAGGAGCCGAAGCGCATGATGGTCACCGCAGCGTTGCCGGAGGACAGGCCCGCGCCGCCGTGTTTGGCGTCAATGACGGCCTCGTCTCCAACGTGTCGCTGATTCTCGGCTTCGCTGCGAGCGGTGTCGACTCCAACATCGTGCGGCTCGCCGGACTGGCCGGCGCCGTCGCCGGCGCAATCTCGATGGCGGCCGGTGAATGGGTGAGCGTGTCGGCGCAAAACGACCTGATACGGCGCGAACTCGACATCGAACTCGACGAACTCCGCCACAACACCGAACACGAGACGGCAGAACTCGCGGCGATCTATGAGGGGCACGGAATGGAGGCCACCAGCGCTGCCACGGCGGCCGCAGAGGTAATGCGCTCCCCAGAAACTGCACTCTCAGTCCACGCACGAGAGGAGCTCGGTGTCGACCCCAACGAGCTTCCCTCGGCGTGGAAGGCGGCGATGTGGTCGATCATGTCGTTTCTCTTCGGAGCGCTGCTTCCCATCGTGCCGTGGTACCTGAGTTCGGGAACCGGTGCGACCGTTGCTTCGCTCGCCATCGGTGTCGCCGCCGCCGCCGGTGTGGGCGCAGCAGTCGGTCGCTTCGCCGAACGACCGCTTCCGTGGGCGGTCACGCGTCAGATGCTGATCGTTCTCGGTGCGTGCGCCGTGACCTTCGCCATCGGCCAGCTGTTCGGCATCACGATCAGCTGAGCGCCTCACGCAGCCGGAGCGCTCGCTCAGCAACTTCGGCGACGGTCGAACCGACCACGCAGAGATGACCCATCTTGCGCCCGGGTCTCGCCTCGGCCTTGCCGTAGAGGTGAAGTCGTGCGTCGCCATCGACGAGGACGCATTCCCAATTGGGTTCGCCCCCCTGCCAAATGTCGCCGAGCAGATTGGCCATCGCCACCGCTGGAACGGTCATCGTCGTCGAGGCGAGAGCCGCTCCGGTCACGGCTCGGATCTGCTGGGTGAACTGGTCGGTGATCGACGCATCGAGTGTCCAATGCCCCGAATTGTGCGGACGCGGTGCAAGTTCGTTGACCTTCAGCTCCCGACCGGTGTCACCATCAACGACGAAAAACTCCACCGCCAGCACCCCGACGTAGTCGAGGCACATCGCGATGCGACCAGCGATGTCCTCGGCCGCAGCCACGAGGTCGTCGGGCACCGAGGCGGGCACGACCGTGAGATCGAGCACACCGTCGACATGGCGATTCTCACCAACCGGCCAGAACACCACCGAACCATCGGCACCACGAGCGAGCACGACCGAGATCTCGGTCACCAGATCGAGTCGACGCTCGAGCACACATGCCACACCTCCGAGGGTCGAGACCGCAGTGCGCACCTCGTCAACGGAGGTGACAGCCATCTGGCCACGGCCGTCATAGCCGAGACGAGCGGTCTTCACAATGCCCGGCAACAGGTGCTCGACCTCGTCTCCCACCTGCGTGTCGATCACGGCGAATGGCCCGACGGGAAAGCCGTTGGCAGCGAGGAAGCGCTTCTCAGCGATCCGATCCTGAGCAATCGCAATAGCCGACGGTGATGGGCGCACCGGAACATGCTCCGCCAGGAACGCCAACGCCTCGGCCGATGGATTCTCGAACTCAGTGGTGACCACCGCGCACGACGAGGCCATCTCGGTCAACGCCGCCCGATCGTCGAATGCGGCGACCAGATGTCGGTCGGCCACAGCCCCCGCCGGGGCAGCCGGGTCAGGATCCAGAACGATCGTGCCGTAACCCATGGAACGGGCTGACATCAATGCATAACGGCCCAACTGCCCGCCACCGAGCATCCCGATCACGGTTCCAGGGACAGCGGTGGTCACGACGTCGTGGGCGGCAGAATCGCAGATGCAGCAGCATCGTGTCGGTCGGATCGCCATTGCTCCAGCCGTTTGGCCAACGCCTCATCATCGGCTGCGAGCATGGCCACTGCGAACAGGGCTGCGTTCACTGCGCCCGCCTCCCCAATCGCGAATGTCGCCACCGGAATGCCCGCAGGCATCTGGACGATCGACAGCAACGAGTCGTGACCTGCCAGATGTCGGGAGGGTACGGGCACACCGAGCACCGGCACGGTCGTCTTGGCGGCCAACATGCCAGGGAGATGCGCCGCACCACCAGCGCCGGCGATGATCGCCCTCAGACCTCGCTGTTGAGCCGACTCGGCGTAGGCGAACATCTCATCGGGCATGCGATGAGCTGACAACACGCGCGCTTCGTGTGCGACCCCGATGTCGTCGAGGAGTTCGACGGCGGACGACATGGTCGACCAATCACTGGTCGAGCCCATGACCACCCCGACCATCACACCGGTCTCCGGAGCGTTCTGCACGACAAGAGACTACGTGCTGTGATAGTCGGGTGAACCAGATCAACGTGCTCGGCACCGAATTGCTCCCCTGCTCCACCGACCCGATGACCGGGTACTACCGGACGGGGTGTTGTGAGAACCGGGGCGATGATCCTGGGATGCACGTCGTGTGCTGCCGAGTGACCGACGATTTCCTGGTGTTCTCGGCGTCGAGGGGGAACGACCTGTCGACGCCGATGCCCGAGTACGGATTTCCCGGACTCGTCGCCGGCGACCAATGGTGCGTGTGCGCCATGCGCTGGCACGAGGCCTTTCTTGCAGGCCATGCGTGCCCAGTCGTGCTCGAGAGCACCCACGTCTCCGCCCTCGAGTACGTCGACCTCGACGATCTGCGCACTCACGCGGCCTGAACGGCCACGACGAGACGAACTGATCAATCGATGCCGAGCGCCTTCAACAGTTCGGTCGGCGTGTCCTTCGGGCTGATCTTCGGCCAGGCGCGCTCGACGGTCCCATCGGCGTCGATCAAGAAGGCTGATCGCTGGATCCCCATGTATCGCTTGCCGTACATCGATTTCTCAACCCACACACCGAACGACTCGGCCACGGCGTGATCCACGTCGGCCAGCAGCGTGAAGCCGAGAGAATATTTCTCATCGAACTTCGCCAATCTCGCCGGCTTGTCGGGACTGATCCCGATGATGACGGTGTCGCCGATGCGATCCGTCACATCGCGCAGACCACATGACTGCGTCGTACACCCGGGGGTGTCGGCCTTCGGATAGAAGTACACGAGCACCTTGCGACCACGCAGACCGGTGACGTCGACGGTTTCACCGTGCTGGTCCGACAGGACGATGGACGGTGCGGGAGAACCTTCGGTGGCCATGAGATGACCTTACGCGCTCGCTCGAATCAGTGCGCTTCGGAGAACGAACCGAGCGTCACAGCACCGGTCAGCGAGCGCCACTGGGCCGGATACAGCGTGGTGATCTGCTCAGGTGTCGCCCGCAGGGTGCTCTCAGGCACCATGTCAACGATGAAGCGTGCCGACGCGTAGTGGTGACCGACGTCAGCCACACCTGCGAAGAGACGATGCCGCGCCGCCAGCAACTCTGATGGAGGACTGGCATCGAACCAGCCCCAGATGGTGAAGGCGATGTTGAGATCGTGCACGACCGGTGCCCGTGAGAACATCGACGCTCGGCGCAACGCAATACCGAGGGAGCCGCTGACGGCATCATCCACCGACTCTCCCTCGGTGACATGCACCCGATCGCGCAGTCGCGCCGCGATCGTCAACGCGAATCCCTGATCGGGACCTTGGGCCCCGAGACGGGGCCCAGCGGGTTGGAAACCGTCGATCTCGGCCGGGCGGTCCG
>JAQCGT010000080.1 GCA_027730505.1 Actinomycetota bacterium
GTAGGTGAAGCCGAGCGACGCCGCATGGGTGAAGGCTGCGAGAGTGTTCTCGGGGTGCGCGCCCGTGCCGCCACGGTGGGCGAACGCCAAGCAGCCGCCCCAGTCGAGATACGGGTGCCGTGGCTCAGGACGACCAGTCACCCGATCAGATACTCCGGCCAGCTGCCGCCCAGTACTCGTCTTTCAGCAGACGCTTGTAGAGCTTGCCGGTCGGGTGTCTGGGCAACTCCTCACGAAAGTCAACCGACCTCGGACACTTCACGTCCGCGAGATGCTCCCGACAGAAGCGGATCAACTCGCGCTCCAACTCGCCGGCCGCCGCGGCGTCGGCTGGCATCGCCACCGGCTGTACGACCGCCTTGACCTCCTCGCCGAAATCGTCGTTCGGCACGCCGAACACAGCGACGTCCACCACGCTTGGGTGAGTCACGAGCAGATTCTCCGCCTCTTGTGGATAGACGTTCACGCCGCCTGTGATGATCATGTAGGCCTTGCGGTCGGTCAGGTAGAGGAAGCCGTCGCCATCGAGGTACCCGACGTCGCCCAACGTGCTCCAACCCTTCGGATGACGCGAGCCCTTCGTCTTCTCCGGATCGTTGTGGTACTCAAAGACAGCCGATGATTCGAAGTACACGGTACCGGACTCACCCACGGGGACTTCCTCGCCGTCCTCACCCACGATGTGCAGCACACAGTTGATCGGTGTGCCGACGGTGCCCGGGTGAGCGAGCCACATCTCGCTGTTGCAATAGATGAAGCCGTTTCCCTCCGTGCCGGCGTAGTACTCGTGAATGACCGGCCCCCACCAGTCGATCATCTGGTGCTTCACCGTTGCCGGGCATGGCGCTGCGGCGTGCACCGCCATCTCGAGGGATGACATGTCGTAGGCGCTGCGCACCTCCTCAGGCAGCTTGAGCATCCGCACGAACATCGTTGGCACCAGCTGAGAGTGGGTGATTCGATGCCGCTCGACGTTGGCCAGATACTCCTCGGCATCGAAGTGCTCCATCAGCACGACCGTCGATCCACACGACTGGACTGCCATGCAGAATCGAAGCGGTGCTGCGTGGTACATCGGCGCGGGGGAGAGGTAGCGCTTGGTCGAGTCCACTCCGAACAGCAGCTGCAGGAGTCCTTCAACGCCGCTCGACCATTCTTCGAGAGGCGTTGGAGCCAGCCTGGGAAGCACCCCCTTGGGTCGACCGGTCGTGCCCGACGAGTACAACATGTCCATACCTGCGATGCGGTTGTCGAGAGGCGTCGCATCCTCCGCCGCAACGGCCTCCTCATACGAGCCATAGCCTTCGATGGTGCCGTCGAGCATCAGGTGCAGCGAGACGCCTGGCGTCTCACCGAGTACTTCAGCCGCCTGTTCAGCCTTGTAGATCGTCGTGATGAAGACCGACGCACCACAGTCGCCGATGATGTATGCGAGTTCCTCGGAGGTGAGACGTGACGACGCCGCCGTGTACACCGCTCCGGCGTAGTGGCAGCCCCACAGCACTTCTAGGTAACGGGGATGGTTCTCCATGCAGATCGCCACATGGTCACCGGGCTGCACGCCAGCCGATCTCAACACTCGGCTCAGTCGATTCGCCGCTGCATCGAGCTCGGCAAAGGTCTGGGTGAAGCCGGAGCCGGCCATGATGAGCGCCGGCTTATCAGCGAGTTCGGGGAGGTGCGTTCCGATGAACATGGACGCTCAACGTAGCCGGTAGGCCCCGCGCAGTGGTCAACTGGATGGGTGATCGATCGAACCCTGAAGCAGAGTCTCGGACAGATGGTGCATGGCGTGCAGGTGGTGGCAGCGCGGCACGACGGCATGGTTCGTGCATACACCAGCCACTGGGTGATGCAGGTGAGTTTCGCTGAGCCGATGCTCATGGCCAGCATCTCCCCACGACACGACACGTACCCACTTGTTCAGGAGTCCGGTCGATTCACCGTGAGCGTTCTCGCCGCCGATCAGGTGGCGCAAGGCCAGTACTTCTCGTACCCGGGTCGTCGCTTCCATCGCATTGCTACCGAATACCTCACCGATTGGCCCGACGATCCGAAGCGACCTCCGATCGTCGCCGGAGCGATCACCGCTCTGGACTGCGAGGTGACAGACACCGTCGCTCTGGCCGACCATGTCCTACTCATCGCTCGCGTGGTCGACGTCGCACCTGGGCGTCTCGGAACGCCCGCACTCGTGTATTCGAGCAGAGTCGGTTGGCGAGCAGTCGGTGAACGGGCCAGAGAGTCGGGGGCGGGTATCCGTGACGCTCTGCTCGCACGACTCGAGGCCGCCGGTTTGGGCCCCCATGAATCGGATGAGCCCACCGACAACGACGACTAACCCGACTCGTCCTCCGAGTCCGGAAGGGTCGGATCGATGGCTGCGGGCCCGGGATTGGATGCGGTACGCCGGCATTGCGACTCGATGTGATCGGCCACCCGAAGAACCGGATCGTCCTCAGGGACCCGTCCCTCTGCGTCCTCGAGCGCGAAATCAGCCTGCGCTCCGGTGACCTCAGTATTCGTTGTGGTAGAGGCTGCGGCAGGCCCTGACTCAAGAACCAGAGCGGCAGCCGCGAGGTCGACCGACACCGACTGAGGAGCAATCTCGGCGACACTGGAAAAGACCGATGCAACAACGGACGACGGATCATCAGCAGTGAGCACCAGAAGGGGAAAGCACCATGGCGCAATCGCCTCTACGTCCTGCTCCGGTCCGTCGAGTGACTCAGCCCCTGCAACCGTGACAGGCGACGCTGGTGTCACCGTCTCCGACTCGGTGAATTGGCGCTCACGCAGCGCAGCAAGACCGACGCCAACAACGGCGACCGCAAGTATTGCCCAGCGCCACCGCCCCAAGCCCATCTCACGCGCCCGCGCGAATCAGAACTCCAAGCACCAACGACGCGACCGCCGTCAATGACGCGACCGCGCCACCGAATGCCTTCGCAACCTTCGAGGAGCCATATGAATGAACGGTGGCCGCCGCCCCACTGGCCAGAGCAACCAGCACTTTGATCAGGGTTGCGACCTGATAGCCGGTGGACGTTTGGGTCACATCGATGACAGCAAGCGACCACATTCCGGTGAGCACTACGAG
This sequence comes from Actinomycetota bacterium, assembly GCA_027730505.1. Lineage (GTDB taxonomy): Bacteria > Actinomycetota > Acidimicrobiia > Acidimicrobiales > Ilumatobacteraceae > Casp-actino5. Next base: position 3,101 of record JAQCGT010000080.1, read on the forward strand.
CGCGTACGCCGGCCAAGCCACCCGTCCAAAGGAACGAGCCAGGGGGTTGAGCGCATCGTGGTGATTGCGGCGCAGAGCGCCAACGGCCGACCCGACCACCACCTGTCCTCCCACCCAGATCGACGCAGCGAGAATGTGGACCGACAGGCGAATCGTGTCGCTGAGTGAGGTCAGGTCATTCATTGGTACGCCCTTCGTCCAGGCCGGCAAGTACAACGCTCGCCGGAAGCAACCGGTCATCCATGCGCGGCCGATCAAGGAGGCTGCCACCGGTCAGCGCGGTGGCAGCGGTCTCGATGGCCGTCTGAAGTTCCCGAATATTGCGCGGGGGCGGGAAGTATTCGTCTTCATCGGTAACACGCACGAGACGCACACCACCGATCGGCGCCAACCGCTTAAGCACGCTTACGACGAGCTCTTCAGGCGCTGATGCGCCCGCTGTGACGCCAACGGTTCCCCCGAGATCATCGGGAAGTTCGTCTGCATCGTTGATGCGCAACACGCGATCACAACCGGCTTCGATGGCGAGATGCTCGAGGGCGCGTGTATTCGAGGAATTTGCAGACCCGATCACCACCACCGAATCACAGTCCGGCACCATGGCGAGAAGTGAACTCTGCCGATTGGTCGTGGCGAAGCACAAATCACTTCGACCAGGCATCCACACATCGGGGAAGCGTTCACGAACCCGCTCCGCCACGCCTTCCCAATCCCGGTGCGACAGCGTGGTCTGAGCGAGTAATGCCACCGGTTCATCGAATGACGGCAGTGCGTCGACCTCGCCAGTTGTCTCAACACGTGAGATCGATGCCGGGGCTACCGCCATCGTTCCGATCGCCTCCTCATGCCCCTCATGGCCGACGTAGACGATTCGGTAGCCCTTGTTTGCTCGAACCTTCACCTCGTGGTGCACCTTGGTCACGAGAGGGCACACCGAATCAACCACGAACGAGCCACGCTGACGAGCGGCAGCCACCACTTCTGGGGCTGAGCCATGTGCTGACAGCATGATGGGACGACCAGGTGGAACCTCGTCTATCGAATCGACGAAGACCACCCCTCGTTCGATGAAACGATCGACGACAATCCTGTTGTGCACGATCTCGTGGTAGCAGTAGACGGGCGGCTCGAAGGCCCTCACCATCCACGCCAGCGCCTTGATCGCCATCTCGACGCCGGCGCAGAAGCCCCTCGGTTCAGCGAGCAACACGCGTTCGACCGGCATGGTCCTCGAAGACTACCGCTGCACCGCCTCAGGTAGCCTCGCCTGCGCCCATGAGCCCGACATCCCTTGTTCGATCCGACGACTCTCCCCGAGTTGTCAGCGTGTCAGAGGGCTCTCCCGCGCACCGAGCTGGCGTCGCGGTCGGTGACATCGTCGAGTCCATAGACGGGCAACGTCCCCGAGACCTCATCGAATGGCGTTGGTCTACTGACGTTGCTGACCCCGTGCTCGACGTTCGACGTGGAACCGGCACCTTCGAGATCGAGATATTGAAACGAGAAGGTGAGCCGATCGGCATTGAGGTGCACTCAGCTGTCTTCGATCGAGTGCGGACATGCGACAACCACTGCGAGTTCTGCTTCATCCATCAGCTCCCCAAAGGCATGCGACGAAGCCTCTATCTCAAAGATGACGACTATCGGCTGAGCTTCCTTTACGGGAATTTCACGACGCTCACTAGGTTCACTGAGGCAGACCTCGAGCGGGTGATCACCGAGCGGCTCTCACCGCTCCACGTCAGCATCCACGCCATCGATCCCGATGACCGCAACTTGATGTTGAAGAACCGTCGGGGTGCGATGAGCCTTCGATGGCTCCGCTCCCTGCTCGACGCCGGAATTGAGGTCAGGGGCCAGATCGTCGTGTGCCCGGGCGTCAACGATGGCGATGTGCTCGAGCGCACGATGCTCGGAATCGCCGACTCCTTCCATGAGCTCGAATCGATCGCTGTGGTGCCACTCGGCGTGTCGCGCTTCAACCCCGAGGAACGGATGCGTCCTCACACCCAAGACGAGGCACTCTCGGTCATTGGGATCGTCGAGGAGTGGCAACAGATTCACCTCGGGCTTTCAGGTACGCGCAAGGTCTTCGCAGCTGACGAGTACTACCTCAGAGCGGGCCGTCCATTCCCTGCCCTCAGCGACTACGAGGGGTGTCCGATGCACGAAGACGGAATCGGGATGGCCAGAACGTTCGAGGCCGAGTTCTGGGGCCGGTCGGCGAGCACTACATCACCTCGTCGTGGCTTCTTCGCTGCGGTCGACGGCGAGCATCGTCTACCCTCGAACCCCGCGGCCTACACCGGGCTGCGTGCCGAGCCAGTTCAGATCCGTTCGAAGCCCAGCAAGCCGAGGGGGGACCTGATGATCACCACGATCCTCACCGGTGAACTCGGAGCAATCGTGTTGGAGCCGCTCATCGCTCAACTCGGGCGTGGCGACATCGAGATCACTGCTGTCGAAAGTCGGTTCTTCGGCGGCAACACTGGCGTGACTGGGCTGATGACCGGTGCTGACGTCTCTCGCCATCTCAGCGAAGCACCACCTGATCGACGCTTCCTGCTACCCGATGTCTGCCTCAGTGATGACGGGCTTTTTCTCGACGGTCTGAGCCTCACGGATCTCCCCCGTGAGGTCGAGGTCGTTCCGACCGATGGCGGCGCGTTGAGAGCCGCACTGGAGATGGCGTGATGGACGACGAACAGACCCCCCAGCAGGAGCAAACAGTTGAGTCGGGCCTGCCCGCAGTGGTGATCGTCGGTCGACCGAATGTCGGCAAGTCGACCCTCTTCAACCGGATCATCGGGGAGCAAGCGGCAATTGTCGAGGACCGCCCGGGCATCACTAGGGATCGCAAGGAGCTTGAGGCCGAGTGGCTTGGTGTCCCGTTTCGAATCATCGATACCGGTGGATGGATGCCCGGAGGTGACGCGCTCGACGCCAAGGTGAGCAGACAGGTTGAGGCCGCTGTCCGAGAGGCCGACCTCGTCATGTTCGTTGTAGACGCAAGCGTCGGCATCCTCGCTGAGGACGATGCGATCGCCCAGTGGCTACGGCGTACCGGGGTCGGAGTCATGGTGGTGGCGAACAAGGCCGACAACGACCAACGCGAGCGGGAATTATGGGACTTCCTCGCGCTCGGACTCGGCGATCCGGTGCCCGTGAGCGCCCTCCACGGACGTCGAGCAGGTGATCTTCTCGATGTTGTGCTCGAGCGACTGGGCGACAAGGCGCGCGTGCCTGAACCCGAATCGCTTCCGTGGCTAGAGGAGGCCACCGATCCGGTCGATGCACCCGACGCACCGCGTGTTGCGATCGTGGGCCGCCCGAACGTCGGTAAGTCCACGTTGTTCAACCGCCTCGTCGGCGAGGATCGCTCGGTGGTGCACGACATGGCCGGCACCACCCGAGATGCGGTCGACACACTCGTTGAGACCCCCGATGGACCCATCGTCTTCGTGGACACGGCAGGGATGCGCCGGCGGGCGAAAATCGATGACAGCGCCGAGTACTACTCGATGGTTCGTGCGCTTCGCGCCATAGACGACTCGGATATCGCTCTCCTCGTCATCGATGCCACAGAAGGTGTCACCGGACAAGATCAGCGCCTCGCCGAACGGGTCGACGCCGCTGGCTGCCCAATCGTCATCCTGCTCAATAAGTGGGAGACCATCGACGATCCGGAGGTTCGCGAGAAGCGGCGTGCGGAGGTGGCGCGCCGGCTCGCATTTCTCGGCGACGCCCCTGTGCTCGCGATCTCGGCGCTTACGGGCAAAGGTGTGCATCGACTGCGGCCACTACTCACCGAGGCGGTCGAGCAGTACCACCGTCGCGTTCCGACACGAGACGTGAACAGGGTGATCGCCGCAGCGCAACAGGCGCAGCCCGCCGGGGGAGGGGCCAAGGTGCTGTACGCAGTGCAAGGGGCCACAGATCCTCCCACTTTCACCCTCTTCGTGAACCGGGAACTTCCTGCTCACCACGTCCGGTACCTCGAGCGCAGAATCAAAGAGGAGTTCGGCTTCGGCTCCACACCGATCAAGATTCGGATCAGGAAGAAGCAGGGCTGACATGCCGTGGTGTGAGGAGTGCGCCAAATACTGGACTCCATCAGCGATGAACTCGGATGGAACCTGCCCAACCTGTGGGCGAGAGGTCGCCGCTGACGACGAGCGGGGTCGTCGTGCGACCGAGGCGGAGTCAACCCCATGGCACTTCAAACTGCTCGTTGCTGCACTCATTTCGTATCTCGTGTGGCGGATCATCGACCTCTTCGTCTGAACGCCGAACGGCGCCGTTAGCATCCAGTCGTCATATGCGGGCTGTGGCGCAGCTTGGTTAGCGCGCTTGTCTGGGGGACAAGAGGTCCCGAGTTCGAATCTCGGCAGCCCGACCATGACTTCCACGCGGAGGTCACGATTCCGACGGTGATACCGTCCGCCCATGATCGTGACTCCGCTCACCGGCCGTTTTGGAGCCGAAGTGACCGACATCGACCTGTCGGGCATGCTGACTTCGGAGGATCTCGTCGCTATCGAGGACGCCTTCGTCGAACACTCGGTGCTGTGCTTCCGGGACCAGGAACTGACCCTGGAACAATTCGAGGACTTCGCGCGGCAACTCGGTGACTTTGGCGAGACACCATTCATCACGCCGATGGCCGATCATCCCGCTGTGCTGAGGCTGCTTCGCGAGGCCGATGAACAAGGTCCTCTCTTCGGCAGTGGTTGGCACAGCGACTGGAGCTTCCAGGATCAGCCACCAAGTGCGACCCTCCTCTACGGCGTCGACATCCCGCCAGCAGGTGGCGACACCGCATTCATCAGCCAAGCACTGGCATACGAGACCCTGTCGCCCGTGATGAGAGGCATCGTCGATGGGCTGAACGGTGTCCACTCGGCCCGCCGCTCGTACGGCCCGCGTGGCACGTTCGGTCGGCATGATCCGGCGCGGTCGATGGAGATCCACGGTGATGAGTCGGCATTGCGATCGATCTGCCACCCCATGGTTCGCACTCATCCGATCAGTGGCAGACGGTCTCTCTTCGTCAACGAGGTCTACACCATCGGGATCGAGGGCATGTCCGACGATGAGTCTCGAGCTCTGCTCGACATGCTCTTCGCCCACAGCCGACGCATCGACCTCAGTTGCCGAGTCCGCTGGCAGCGCGGAACGCTCACCATGTGGGACAACCGGGTGACGCAGCATTACGCAATCGATGACTACGCCGGTCATCGCCGAGAGATGTGGCGTATCACCCTGGCGGGAGAGCGGCCGCAGTGAGCGCACCCGACCCGCGCCTGACCACGGTGTTGACTGGTCTCGACTTTGGCGAGGGTCCTCGGTGGCATGCCGACCTGCTGTGGTTCAGCGACTTCTATCGGCACGGAGTCTTCACCCTCGACGCAGAGGGTCTCGAGGAGCGGATCTGGACCGTCGAGGGACGACCGTCGGGCCTTGGCTGGATGCCGGATGGCACGATGCTGATCGTGTCGATGGCCGATCGACGCCTGCTGCGCTCCGACGGTGACCGGCTCGTCACCCACGCCGATCTGTCATCGTTCTCCACCCACGACTGCAACGACCTCGTCGTCGGACCTGACGGCACGGCCTACGTATCGATCTTCGGCTTTGACCTTCATGCCGATCCACCCGCCAAACCCCGCCCCACCCACCTTGTCGTGGTCTCGCCCGACGGAAGAGTCCGCACCACCGATGACGAACTGTGGTTCCCGAACGGTGCCGTCATCACCCCCGACGGCTCGACGCTGATCGTGGGGGAGTCGTTCGGACGTCGGTATTCGGCCTACTCGATCGACTCGACCGGCATGCCGATCGGGCGACGCACGTGGGCCGAGCTCGGCGATCGCGTGCCCGACGGGTGCTGCCTCGACGCCGAGGGCGCGATCTGGTTCGCCGATCCAGTGAACCGCGCTGCCACTCGGGTCGCCGAGGGCGGCGAGGTGCTCGACGAGATCACCACCGATCGATCAGCGGTGGCCTGCGCCCTGGGCGGACCTGACCGGCGCACACTTCACATCCTGACGTCAAAAGGCACATCGCCCTCACGAGTCGCAGGCACAGCGACCGGACGGATCGAGACCGCTCGCGTCGACGTGCCCGGTGCGGGCTGGCCCTGACCGATGT
>JAQCGT010000081.1 GCA_027730505.1 Actinomycetota bacterium
AACGAAGAAGGTCACCTCGTGAACCGAAGTGGTGCACGAGCACATTGACGTTCAGCCCGAGGTCACGCGCAATGCCGCGCAACGACGACACACCGACGCCGTGTTGGCCGAGGTGGCGCACCACCGAGTCGAGCAGTTCGCGGCGACGTTCGAGATCAGGGGGCCGGGACACGGTCGAAGCGTACGTTGCTCGACGCACCTAACATCGGACGGGTGGCGACGATCTCCGATCCCGAACGGACTGCGGGAGGCGCGATCCTCCTCGACGGAAACCGACTCCGAGACGAGACGGTCGCATCGATCGCCAGTCGGATCATGTCGGTAGGCTCGCCAGCGATCTGTCTTGCCACGGTCTTGGTTGGCTCTGATGGCCCGAGCGGCGTGTACGTGCGGATGAAGCACCGCAAGGCGACCGAGGCAGGAATGGTGTCGCGCGGCGTCGAACTCCCTGATTCGGCAACCCAAGCTGAGGTTGAGCAAGCAGTTGCTGCCCTGGTCGATGACCCGACGGTGCATGGGATCCTGGTGCAGTTGCCGCTGCCCGGCCATCTCGATCCTGAGCCAGTGCTGGCACTGTTGCCTCCGGCCAAGGACGTCGACGGGCTGACCGACCGGTCGCTCGGGCGCCTCGTTCGCGATCTTCCCGGCCACGTGCCGTGCACACCGCTCGGGGTGATGCGTCTCATCGAGGCGTACGGCATCCCAACCGCTGGTCGACGAGCGGTGGTCGTCGGCCGGTCGACGCTGGTAGGTCTGCCCCAGGTGTTGCTTCTCGGTCGACGTGGGGTGGATGCCACGGTCACGCTGGCGCACTCGCGCACAGCAGATCTCATTGACGTCTGTCGCACTGCCGACATCATCGTGGCGGCGGCCGGCCAGGCGAGGATGATCGGGGTCGATCACGTGAAACCGGGTGCAACGGTCATCGATGTCGGCGTGTCTCGTTCGGAACAGGGCATCGTCGGCGACGTCGATTTCGACGCGGTGCAGGCGGTTGCTGGAGCAATCACTCCGATGCCGGGAGGCACAGGCCCCATGACGATCGCCTGCCTGCTTGAGAACACGCTCGCTGCTGCGGCGATGCAGGGCGTGGCCATCTAGCTCAGCGCCGGGTTCGACGCGGGCGAAGGCGTCGACCCATTGCCACCGCAGTCGCGGGCACTTGAAGCACAGCCGTGTCGAGAGCCACGTCGCGTTCAGGCGTCGCACGTTCTCGACTCGGATGTTGGATGATTCGAACGACGAGGAACAGGCTGATTGCGCCGAGCATCACCCCAGATGCGATCGGATAACCGTCGTCACCCACTGCGGTAAGGACGACGGCCATGACGAACGGCCCGAGGAATGCACCGATGCCGAACAGCACGACCAACTGGGCGGCCGCTGCGGTGATTCGGCCGACGGGGAGGCGGTCGTTGGTGTAGGCGCCGGCGATCGAATAGAGCGGATACATCGTTCCGCCGAGGATCACCATCGAGAAGAAGCCGGTCGGGCTGTTTGGACCATCGATCAAGAGCCCGAGCACACTGAGCGACGCGATGAGCGACGCTGCTGCGCCGACAACTCGTCGGTCAACGCGGTCTGAGAGGGACGCCAATGGCACCTGCAGCAGGAGCGATCCGATGGCTGGCATCGCCGTGAACACACCGATCGTGGCGACGTCCATTGACGACCGCGCCGCGTACACCGGAGCGAAGGCAGTGACGGCTCCCATCACCGCCCCGACCGTGAACGCGGTGATCACACCGGTCGGGGCGATGGCAAACATCTCCCGGAGCGGAATTCTCGTCACCGGCGCGACGGGCGGGGGATTGGCGACAGCTGACAGGGCGACGGGTGACACGGCGATGGTGATGGCGACCGCCGCCAGCGCAAAACCGCTGAGTGCGAGCGGGTTGATGACGGTCAGTAACACCTGACCGATGCCGTAGGAGATGATCGTCACCATGCCATAGGTGGAGAGGATTCGCGCCCGGTTCTCATTTGACGCCAACTGGTTGAGCCATGACTCGGCGACGACGTAGACACCGGCGATCAGCCCCCCAGCAGCGAACCTCATCACGATCCACGCGATCGGCGTGACAGCGAGACCTGAGATCAGCGTTGCTCCGGCGAGCAACGAGGCGAGCGCCGTGAAGACACGGATGTGGCCGACCGTGCCGACCACCCGCAGCGTGGCGCGTGACCCGGCTACGAACCCGGCGTAGTACCCGGCCCCGATCACACCGATGGTGATGGTGCCGAAGCCCTCCAATTCGGCACGAACGCCAACCAGAGTGGCGAACAGCCCGACGCCGATGAGCAAGATGGCGAGCCCGGCGAAGAGCCCCCAGGTGGTGAGCGCGAGCGAACCCCCGGTTGATGCCGGCGGTTGCGGACTGGGAGGGTTGACCGAATTCGGCCGGCTCATCGACGCGCACGCTATCTGCACACATCGAGCCGATGATGGGTGCGCGGAGGTGGGCGGGTAGCGTCGGGATTCATGGCAGCTGAACTCGTGCAACGCTTTGAGAGCGTGCAACAGGTCCGCGAGGGCCTCCGTGAACTTGACTACTTGGCCGACGACGGCATTGCGGGGGTGGCCTATCTGGCCGACCGGCTCGGCAAGCCGGTACTGGTCGAGGGGCCGGCAGGGACGGGCAAGACGCAGCTCGCGAAGTCGATCGCCGAACTCACCGGGGCGCGTCTGGTGCGGCTCCAGTGCTACGAGGGCCTGGACGAGTCCAAGGCACTCTTCGAGTGGAACTACAAGAAGCAGTTGCTTCGCATCCAGGCTGACAGGAACTCTGATTCATGGAATGAGATCCACGACGACATCTTCTCCGATGAGTTCTTGCTGACCCGTCCGCTGCTCGAGGCCATCACGGCTGACGATCCGGTGGTGCTCCTCATCGACGAGGTCGATCGTGTGGAGGTCGAAACCGAGGCGCTCCTGCTCGAGATCCTGTCCGATTATCAGGTATCGATTCCTGAGCTCGGAACGATCGAGGCGAAGCAGATCCCGTTGGTGTTCCTCACTTCGAACAACACCCGTGAGCTGTCTGAGGCGCTCAAGCGGCGGTGCCTCTACCTCCACGTCGACTACCCCTCGATGGAGCGCGAACGCGAGATCGTGCTCGCCAAGGTTCCCGGAATCACCGAGGCGCTTGCCGATCAGATCTCTCGAATCGTGCGTTCGATCCGTTCGCTCGATCTGAAGAAGTCGCCGAGCGTGTCCGAGACCCTCGACTGGGCCCGCACTCTGCTGCTGCTCAACATCCAGACGATCGATGAGGCCACCGCTAAAGAGACGTTGCACATCCTGTTGAAGTACCAGACCGACATCGCCAAGGCGGCGAAGGAACTCTCGGTCGACGAGTGATCTCGCGGCTCCACCGATGACCGTCACCGACCAACGCTCGATGCTCGACCTGCTCAACGGGTTCGTCGGGCAGTTGCGCGACGCCGGGCTGCCGGTGAGCCTCACTGAGAACCTCGACGCAATGGAGGCGGTTCGACACATCCCGATCGAAGATCGGGAGGCGTTCAAGTACGCCCTCGGCGCGACCATGATCAAGAACCAGGCCCATTGGCGTTCGTTCGAGACGGTCTTCGAGGTCTATTTCAGTCTGCGCGGTCCCGAGTACGCCCTCGCTGAGTCGAGTGATGGTGATTCGGCTCTCGACGAACTTTGGCGAGAGATGCAAGAGGCGTCGGGCGAGGGTGACGGTCGGGGAGGCGCAGGCTCTCTGGATGCGCTCACCCCTGAAGAGATCGCACACCTGCTGATGCAGGCGCTCATGCAGGGCGACCAGGCGCTCATGAAGGCGCTGGCGCGCCAGGCCGTGCAGCGGTTCGCCGGTATGGAACCCGGCCGGCCCGTCGGCGGCACCTACTACTTGTATCGCACGCTGCGAAATCTCGATCTTGACGGGATGCTCGCCAAGATGATGGAGGCTGCGGCTCAGCAGTCGACCGGTCCGAACACCAGCCTCGAGCAGCGGCTCGAGCGCGAAGAGTTCGAACATCGGATCACCGAGTTCAAGGCGGAGGTGGAGGCCGAGATCAGGCGCCGTCTGGTCGCTGACCGCGGTGTGGAGGCCATGGCGAAGACGCTGCGCAAGCCACTTCCTGAAGACGTCGAGTTCATGCACGCGTCACGCGATGAGATGGTGAGCCTTCGCAAAGCGTTGCAGCCGCTGACCCGCAAACTGGCAGCGCGGCTCGCCCGCAAACGCAAGCACGGTCGGCGTGGCCCTCTCGACTTCCGCAACACGGTGCGTCACTCGCTCAGTTACGGCGGTGTGCCCGCTGAGCCGAAGTTCAAGTATCCGAGGCCGGCGAAACCCGAACTCATGGTGGTGGCTGATATTTCGGGCTCCGTGGCGGCGTTCGCCAGGTTCACCTTGATGCTCGTGTACGCGATCTCCAACCAGTTCTCGAAGGTTCGGTCCTTCGTCTTCATCGATGGCATCGATGAGGTCACCGACTACTTCAAAGCGACCGAGGACATCACCGAGGCCATTCATCGGGTCAACACCGAAGCCGATGTGGTCTGGGTGGACGGCCACTCCGACTACGGCCACGCCTTCGAGGTGTTCTGGGAACGCTACGGCAAGGACGTTGGCCCGAAGACGACGGTGCTGCTCCTCGGTGACGCTCGGAACAACTATCACGCCAGCCAGTCGTGGGTGATCAAGGAAATCCGCTCGAAAGCCCGCCACGTGTACTGGTTGAATCCCGAGCCCCGCTCATACTGGAACACGGGGGACTCCATCGTGGGCGAGTACGGCGCTCACACCGATGGCGTCTACGAGTGTCGCAATCTGCGTCAACTCGAAGGGTTCGTCGAGAAGCTCGCCTGACGGTGGGCTCGGGCGTTAGGCCCGGTTCACAAGAAGGGTCTGCACGGCCCGACCGATGGGCCCCTGGGCGTCGAAGAGCAATGCATCGGACATGCCGATGCCATCGGCGTTCCAAATCGACGACACCTGACTGCCGATGAGATCGCCGACGGGTTCGCGATGGAGGTGAATCGTCAGGTCGGTGTTGACGAACCCGAATTCAGTCGGTTCAGCGTTGCGAGAAATTGCATTCCCGCAGTCAGCGAGCGGGCAGACGCGCTGGAATGGAGATGGCGTCTCGCCCTCGACGATCGCGACGGTGCGCATCCACAGCGTTGTCGGTCCGGGGGAGTTGTTCTCGCCAGGCGGATAGGAGATCTCGACGCCGTCCATGAATGCGGTCGAACCGTGTCGGCTCTCTGATAGGGGGAACGGACCCCGGGTGGCGAGCGAGGGGTCGGTAACCGGCGCAATGCTTGACTGGACACCACGATCTTCGGGCTGGGCTGCGAGGTGCGACGAATTTGCGAGGGCAACCTGTCGACCGTCGAGGTCGAGGATCCGCGCTGTTGTAGTCGAGACGGTTCTTCCCACCCGTGTCGTGGAGGCCTCGATGGTGAAGCCGGCCATCGGCACCGGTCGGGTGAGTTCGACGGTGAGCCGCACGAGCCGCTGTTCTGGTACGAGCCGCTCGACGGCTCGAGCGAGTAGGGCGGTGGGTGGGCCGGCATGGCAGTGGTCGAGACTCCATGGCCCCCGGCAGACGCCGTTTGGTCGAAAGACCTCTGTTCCATCGGGAGCCAACTCGACGCTGACGAAAGAGCGATCAGGAGACGCGGCAATCTCGGTCATCTAACGATCATGGCCGACGACATCAGGGTCTGTGGTAGTTGGGCGCCTCGCGGGTGATCGTCACATCATGGGGGTGGCTCTCATTGCGTCCGGCGGTGGTGACCCGCATGAGTCTGGTTCGGGTGCGCAGGTCGTCGAGGGTTGCGGCACCGGCGTATCCCATGCCTGAGCGAAGTCCTCCGACGAGTTGGTAGACGGTGTCGGCGAGTGGTCCGGCATAGGGGACGCGACCCTCGATGCCCTCAGGAACCAGCTTGTTCGATGTCGTCGCAAGATCAGATGGTCGACCGACGCTCTGGGCGGTTGCGTATCGATCAGCGCCGAGCCCGGCCATTGCACCGAGCGATCCCATGCCGCGGTACGACTTGAATTGCCGTCCCTCGAAGAGCTCGGTCTCACCGGGGCTTTCCTCGGTGCCGGCGAGGAGGGAGCCGAGCATGACGGTGTCAGCGCCCGCCACGATGGCTTTCACGATGTCGCCGGAGTAGACGATCCCGCCGTCGCCGACGACGGGCACGCCCAGTTCGCGGGCCCGCTGCGATGCCATCCAGATTGCCGAGAGTTGCGGCATTCCCGCTCCGCTCACGATCCGGGTGGTGCAGATTGAACCCGCGCCGACGCCGACCTTGACAGCATCAGCACCGGCTGCGACGAGTGCATCCACACCGTCGGGGGTCACGACGTTGCCAGCGGTCACCGGCAGATCGGGAAAATCTGACTTGATGGTTCGGATCGTTGCGATGACCCCAGCAGAGTGACCGTGCGCCGTGTCGATCGACACAGCGTCCACGCCCATGTCGAAGAGCGCCTGGACTCGCTCGGCGACATCGGGTCCGACACCGACGGCAGCGGCGCAGCGGAGGCGACCTGCTCCGTCACGTGTGGCGTTCGGGTGATCGAGCGATTTCTGAATGTCTTTGACGGTGATCAGACCAGCCAGGCGACCATCGTCATCGACGAGAGGAAGCTTTTCGATGCGGTGGCGTTGGAGCAGCACCTTGGCATCATCGAGTGATGTGCCGACGGTGGCGGTGACCAATCCCTCCGACGTCATGAAGTCAGCCACCGGACGGTTGAGGTCTTCTGCCCCGCAGAACCGGATGTCGCGGTTGGTGAGGATGCCGATGAGATGGCCGTGAGGGTCGGTGATCGGTACCCCGGAGAACTTGAAGCGGTTCATCACCGCCTCAGCATCGGCGAGGGTCGCCTCAGGGCCGAGGGTGACAGGATCGGTGATCATCCCGCTCTGGCTGCGTTTGACCTTCTGCACTTCGGCGGCCTGATCGGTGGGCGACATGTTGCGGTGGACGACACCGATACCGCCGGCCCGGGCCATGGCGATCGCCATCCTCGCCTCGGTCACTCGGTCCATCGCCGCCGATACGAGCGGAACGGCGAGCGTGATGTCTCGGGCGAACACCGCGCTGGTGTCGACTGCGTCAGGAAGCGTCTCGGAGTAGCCCGGCACCACGACGACGTCGTCGAACGTGAGTGCTTCGTAGGCGCCGAAGAGTCCGTCATTGGGGTGTGCCATCGGGTTCTCCTGTTCTGATGCTGGGGGTGCCGCACAGTTGGGCGACGGTGTCGACGAGGAGTCGGTGCTCAGTGGCGTGAATGCGATTCTCGAGATCCTCGAGGCTGTCAGCGGGCTCGATCGGCACGATGGCCGAGGCGAGAACCGGCCCGGAGTCGACACCTTCGTCGGGCACCTCATGGACCATCACCCCGGTCTGCGATCGAACGCCGGCGGTGAATTCATCAAAAGCGCGTTCTATTGCACGGACACCGGGCAGTTCGCCCGGGAGCGCGGGATGCAGATTGATTACCCGGTGGGCCTTGACCACGGTGTCGGTCAGGATCCTCATCCAGCCGGCGAGTACCACGAGGTCCGCATCGACGTGGCGGATCAGATCGGACAGCCGTCGGTCGTAGTCTGAGCGCTGTTCGCCTTCGGTTGGCGGCAGGGGGTGGGCCGATAGGCCAGCATCGATCGCGCGCTGTAACGCCTTGGCTGCCGGCCGGTCGGAGATCACTGCGACGATCCGGCCGTTGCCGAGGCCATTGGTCTGCTGTGCGTCGAGCAGCGCCTGGAGGTTGGTTCCCGATCCTGAGGCGAGGACGACGATCCGGGTCACTTCCGGACCAACTCCACCCGCTCTGGGCCGGACTGTTCGATGAGTTCGCCGATCACCCATGTGGGCTCATCGAGTGCGCTGGTGATGTCAGCGACGTCGCCTTCATCGCACACGATGACCATCCCGATTCCCATGTTGAGCATCCGGTGCAGTTCGTGATCGCTCACCTCCGGTGTCAGTCCACGAACGAGCTCGAACAACGGTGGCACGGGCCACGAACCCAGGCGAACCCGGGCACTCACCCCATCGGGAAGCACCCGTGGAAGGTTCTCGGGGAGCCCACCGCCGGTGATGTGCGCCAGCGCCTTCACGTTGCTGCCGAGTGGACCGTCGAGCAGGGGGCCGAGCAGCGGAAGATACGAGCGGTGTGGCTCGAGCAATGCTTCACCGAGTGGTCGATCGAGTCCCGCCGGCACAGCATCCATGGGAAACCACTGGAAGAGGCGGCGCAGGAACGAGTAGCCGTTCGTGTGCGGGCCGTTTGATGCAACGCCGATGAGCACGTCACCCGGAGCGAGATCGTCGCGAGGCAGCAGTCGGGGGCGATCGGCGAGTCCGATGAGTGTCCCGGCCACGTCGAAAGCGCCGATGGCGTAGACCCCGGGCATCTCGGCGGTCTCGCCCCCGAGTAGAGCGCATCCGGCGGCCTCGCACGCTTCTGCCATTCCGGTCACCACTTCGGCGACGAGGTCGGCATCGAGCTCGGAGGCTGCGATGTAGTCGAGGAAGAACAGCGGGCGCGCAGTCTGCACCAGCACATCGTCGATGCAATGGTTGACGATGTCGGCGCCGATGCCTTTCACCGAACCCAGTCGAGCTGCGAGTTCGACCTTCGTTCCGACACCGTCGGTCGAGGCGACGAGCACGGGCTCCGCCATCCCGGCAGTTGCACTCAGGTCGATCACACCGCCGAAGGAGCCAACGCCACGAAGCACGGCGGGGCCGTGGGTGCGGGCGACGGCTTCACGCATCTGTTCGACGGCGCGGTTGCCTTCATCGATATCGACACCGGTGTCTGCGTAACTGCGAAGCACGGCACCCGGTGCTCGCCAAGCGATGTCGCGGCGAACCTGCATACCGTCGAAGGCGATGCCGTCGAGCGCTTGATAGGCGCGAAGACGTGCGTCGGCGAGGTCATTGCCGACGCCGGTGACGGCCAGCACGCGACCCCCTGTGATGTGGCCGTTGGCGTCGACCGCAGCGGGGAAGAGCAGGGTTCGCTCATCGTCGACGGCGACGCCGGCTGTGGTCACCTCAGCGAAGGTCGTTGCGAGAATCCGTGCGCCGAGTTCGGGTGGTCCCGGGTAGCCGGCCGATGCGGCGACGACCGTACATGCCGCTCCATCGATAGTCGGGATCTCACGGATGTCCGATTCGGCCAGGCCTCCGGTCGCAGCGCCGAG
>JAQCGT010000082.1 GCA_027730505.1 Actinomycetota bacterium
GCGCCGGGCGTGGCGGATCGAGGTCGGCGGTCGATATGGGATGCACCATCGCGGGATCTCGGCCGGCTGCCGTGACGATGGCTCGGACGAATTCAAACCAACTCACCTCACCCTGATTGGTGAGATGGTGAATGCCGGTCCGGCGCTCGATCGCCAAACGCCGGAGTGCAGGCGCGAGATCGGCGGTAAACGTCGGACAGCCGCGCTGATCGTCGACGAACGACAACGAGTCACGCTCGGGCAGCAGTCGCAGAACGGTCGCCACCATGTTCGATCCGTGCTCACCACACACCCACGAGGTGCGAACCACCGCCGCGTCAGGACCAGCCTCCTGCTCACCGGCGAGCTTCGATCGGCCGTACACAGAAGCCGGAGCGGGCACATCCCATTCGGCGTACGGACCCTGCTTGGTTCCATCGAACACATAGTCGGTGCTGACGGTGACCAGATGGGCGTCGACGGCTTCGCAGGCCTCCCTCAACCAGCGCACCGACAGCGCGTTGGCGAGCATGGCCCGATCAGGGTCCGCCTCGCACGCATCGACGGCGGTCCACGCCGCGCAGTTGATCACCGCGTCTGGCCGCTGCGACATGATGGCCGCGTGCACCATCGACCGGTCGGTGACGTCAAGGCGGTCACGGCCGGCTGCCAGCACCTCATCGCCGGCTGCGCTGCATGCGGCGATGACATCGTGGCCGAGCTGGCCATTGGCTCCGGTGACGAGGATCCGCATCGATCAACTCACTTGCCGATGCGAGCCTTGAGCGGTTCCCACCAGGCGCGGTTCGTGCGATACCACTCGACGGTCTCGGCGAGGCCGGTCTCAAAATCTCGGGTCAACGACCATCCGAGATCGGAGATCTTGTCGATGTCGACCGAGTAGCGGCGATCGTGACCAAGACGGTCAGCGACCGGTTCGATGAACGACTCGTCGCGTCCGCACAACTCGAGCAAGCGATACGTGATCTCTTTGTTGGTGATCTCGTTGTGAGCGCCGATGTTGTAGATCTCGCCGATCGAACCCTTCTCGAGAACGACTTGCACCGCCCGGTTGTGGTCCTCGACATGGATCCAGTCGCGGACATTCCCGCCGTCGCCGTACAACGGCACTTTCTTCCCATCGAGGAGATTGCTGGTGAACAGCGGGATCAGCTTCTCGGGGAACTGGTACGGCCCGTAGTTGTTCGAGCAACGGGTCACGACGACCGGCAGCCCGTAGGTGGTGACGTAACTCAGGGCGATCAAGTCGCTGCCCGCCTTGGCAGCAGAGTACGGGCTGCGGGGTCCGAGACGATCGGTCTCGATGAACGACCCCTCGTCGATCGATCCGTAGGTCTCGTCGGTGGAGATGTGGACGAACCGTTCGACACCGGTGCGACGGGCGACATCGCACAGCACATTGGTACCGAACACGTTGGTGTGCACGAAGGCGTACGGATCCTCGATCGAACGATCGACGTGGCTCTCTGCGGCGAAGTGAACGACGATGTCGTGGCCCGGGAGGCTTGCCTCCACAGCGTCGCGGTCGCAGATGTCACCCTGCACGAAGCGGCAGCGACCGTTCGGGTTATCGACGAGATCACGGATGTTCTCGAGGTTGCCGGCATAGGTCAACTTGTCGAACACGGTCACGGTGTGATCGGAGTTGGCGAGCAGCCACCGCACATAGTTCGATCCGATGAATCCGGCGGCACCGGTCACGAAGTAGTTCACGTCGTCGATCCTTCCACGGGAATATCCAGGCGGCTCAGGTCCGCATCGGCCAATAGGGACGGCGACCGGTGGGCAGCGCTGCGCGAGTGGGGTTGGTCTGATCCCGCTGCGACACGATCGGATCGGCCACCACCCAGTCAGCGCCGATCTCTGGGTCATCCCACGCCACCCCGAGTTCGTCGGCCGGGTTGTAGTAACCGTCGACGAGGTAGGTCATGACCACATCGGTCACCGCTGAGAACCCGTGGGCGACCCCCGGAGTGATGAACACACCCCAATGGTTCTCGCCGGAAATATCAAAACACGCGGTGGCTCCATCGGTCGGGCCGCCCTCACGCAGGTCGTGCAGCACGACTCTGGCCGTGCCCGACGGCACGTACCAGTAGTCGGCCTGATGCAGGTGATAATGCAACCCGACGAGCGCACCAGCCTGCTTGTTCGAACGGTTCGACTGGATCATCTCGCGAGCACCCGGAATCCACTCGCGCCGATACGTCTCGATGAACAGTCCTCGTTCGTCACCGTGCAGGGTCGGCTTGACCACGTACACCCCGTCGATGTCGACACCGACGGCATCGACCAGTTTCAACACATCAGGCATGGCATTCTCCTTGCGTCGCTTCGAACCAGATCACTCGACATCGATCTGACAATGATCGCCGACCATCAATCGCAGCGAACGCGGCTTGCGCCGTGTACGGGTGACCTCGGCATGTGAACCGATCAGCGAGTCCTCGAGACGAGGGATCTCGATGACGGATGAGTCATCCATCAGCACCGAGTGCTCGATCTCGGAATGTGCCACTCGGCAGCGCGCACCGACCGCCGAGAACGGGCCGATGAACGAATCCTCGATGAGCGCATCCGGCCCAATCGACACCGGGCCACGGATCGTCGAGTTGATGATCCGGGCACCCTCACCCACATGCACTCGGCCGTCGATCACCGACGAGGTATCGACACTGCCCGCGATGTGGGTATCCATGCGCTCGAGCAGCAGCCGATTGGCCTCGAGCAGCGGAGTCAACTTGCCGGTGTCGATCCACCAGCCGGTGAGCAGTTCGCAACGAACCCGGCGGCCCTGGTCGACGAGCCACTGGATCGCATCGGTGATCTCCAGCTCGCCTCGTGGTGACGGCTCGATCGACGCGACGGCCTCATGGATCGACGGATCGAACAGGTACACGCCGACCAAGGCGAGATCCGACGGCGGATCAGCGGGCTTCTCGACGAGCGTCACCACATCACCGGCATCATCGAGCACGGCGATGCCGAACCGGTGCGGGTCAGGGACCTGCTTCAACAAGATCTGGGCGTCGGGCGGCGACGCACCGGCCCTGGCCTCTTCGAATGCAGCGGTGAAGGCTCCGAGGTCCTGTTCGAGCAGGTTGTCGCCGAGGTACATCACGAAATCGTCATCGGCGAGGAACTCGCGGGCGATCAGCACACAGTGCGCCAGACCGAGGGGTTCGTCCTGAGGGATGTATGTGATCGACGCCCCGAACGCCGATCCATCGCCGAGCGCGCCCATCACTTCGTCACGGGTGTCGCCGACGATCACCCCGATCTCGGTGATGCCGGCGTCGACCATCGCTTCGATCCCGTAGAACAGGATCGGCTTGTTGGCCACCGGCACCAGCTGCTTGGCACGGGTATGGGTGATCGGGCGGAGCCGTGTTCCGGCACCGCCGGCGAGGATGAGAGCCTTCACGTCCGGCGAGGCTACTCGTGGGCGACGAGGGTGACGTACGTCCCGAACGCTTCGGGTACGTCAGTCCTCGGTGGGCGCAGGGCCGATGCCGCGGAAGTAGTCGAGAATCTCACCCGATCCCTCACCGAGACGAAGCACCGATGCGCCACCGACGTTGTCGCCATAGACGGGCAGCGAATAGGTGGTGAGACCGCCGTCGTAGGCCTGTTTGAGCGCGGCAGCCTGCAGGAACGGGTCGAGGAGCTCGTCGACACGCACGGATGCCGCCACGGCCTGAATCAACTCGCCTGACGCGAACGGCTGGTCGGTGAGACGAGCAATCGCCGCGTCTGCGGCCGCCCGGATGAAGAGCTGTTGACGCTGTGTGCGACCGATGTCAGCTGTCGGTTCGGTACGCCATTCACCCTCTCGGAACTCCTGATAGGTGCGACTTCGGGAGTAGGCGAGCCCCTGCAGACCGTCGAGCAGGTTGCATCCGGCGGGCTGATCGAGCCCGGTCTTCGGGTCACGAGTCGGGTGTGGGAAACAGATCGTCACACCGCCGAGTTCGTTGACGATGTCGCGAAAACCGACAAAGTTGACTTCGACGTAGTGGTCAATCGGAATACCGAGTGTCTGGGTGACCGTGGCGATGAGTTGATCGGCGCCCGAGTTGTAGGCGGCGTTGATCCGGTTCTCCCCGCGCCCCGGGATGTTGACCCAGAGGTCTCGCGGAAGGCTCACGAGCGAGGCCCCTCCATCGCGTTCGCGACGCAACACCATGATCGTGTCGGCCCGGCGACCCGAGACGACGCCGGTGTCTCCGATCACGCCGAAATCGGGATCATCGGCGCTGATGCCTTCCCGAGTGTCGGATCCGACGAGCAGATAGTTCTGGGAGGGGAGGTCGACTGGGTCGTCGAGGATGTTGCCGTCGGCGTCGACGAGGTTGCCGTCGGCATCGACTGAACCGGCGAGAAGTCCGGCGAGCCCACCCACCCGTTCAACTTCGGCGACGCGGGCATCGGTGGCCGACGTGATGCCCCACACGGCGGCGATTGCGACAGAAAGCGCGACGACGAACATCGTCGGGAGCGGGGAGCGGGACAACCACCGGGGCACGGCGTCACGCTACTGGTGGCACCGGCTGGCCACCGGTCATCCGTCGCGCAGGTGAATCACGTCTCCGACCGCCACCGCATGAGAGACGGCACAGCCGTCCAGCACGATCAGTTCTCCGTCGTCGTTGACACCCATGGCGCGGCCCTCGAGCACCTGATCGCCAGGCAGTTCGACTCGGACCCGGCGTCCGATGGTGTCGAGCGCCGTGCGATAGATGTCGAAGACCGTTGCATCATCCATCGATAGGAACCGGTCGATGCTGACGAGAACGGCCGCCAACATGTCGAGTGGAGTCGGACTGCTCCGCCCGTCGACCGCAGCAATCCGGGCGCCGCCTTCGGGGGCCCAGCCGAGATTCACTCCGATACCAACGATCACACCGACGTCGGGCACCAGCACGGACAGCATCCCGGCCACCTTTGACCATGCGCCATCAGCGGCGACCCGCACCACATCATTCGGCCACTTCAGCGCAAGTTCGATGCCAGCCGTCTCACGGGCGGCATCGATGAGTGCGAGCGCAACGATGTGTTGGGCCACATGAGGTCGGTTTCGTGCATCGATCAGCATCGAGCACAACAGGTTCTGGCCCGCTGGCGCATCCCAGCGGCGATCCAGCCGTCCACGCCCAGCTGTCTGATGATCGGCGACCAGCACCGTGCGGTCGCGGGCCACTCCACGCGAGGCCAAGGCCAGCAGATCGTCGTTTGTGCTACCCGTCTCAGCGACGTGCGTCACCAGCCAACCCGGCACAGGTTCGTGTGTCGTCGAATCCGGAGGATGCCCACCGTGTGCCACCTCGCCTACATTGTCATCCGTGCTCCAGAAGATCCTGATCGCAAACCGCGGCGAGATCGCCGTCCGTGTCATCCGTGCTGCCCGGGAGATGGGCATCGCCACGGTTGCCGTGTACTCCGAACTCGATCGCAACGCCCTTCACGTGCGCCTCGCTGATGAGGCGTACGCGCTTGGAGGCCAAACCGCGGCGGAGAGTTACCTCAACACCGAGGCCATCCTGGACGCCATCCGCCAGTCAGGCGCCGATGCGGTGCATCCGGGCTACGGGTTCTTCTCCGAGAACGCAGACTTCGCCCGGGCGATCACCGGTATGGGCGTGACATGGATCGGCCCGCCGCCTGAAGCCATCGACGAGATGGGTGACAAGGTCTCATCGCGTATCGCCGCCCAGCGTGGGGGTGCCCCGATCGTGCCCGGCACGACCGAGTTCGCACAGGGCCCCGATGAGATCCGCGCCTTCGGCGATGCCCACGGCTGGCCTGTGTGCATCAAAGCTGCCTTCGGCGGCGGCGGACGAGGGATGAAGGTCGTTGAGGCGGCTGCTGATGTCGATGAGGCGATGGCCAGCGCCCAACGCGAGGCCAAGGCCTTCTTCGGTCGCGACGAGGTCTACGTCGAGCGCTACCTCACGTGGCCCCGCCACGTCGAAGTGCAGTTGGTGGGTGACACCCACGGCAACGTCGTGTGGGTCTCGACTCGTGACTGCTCGGCCCAGCGTCGCCATCAGAAGCTGATCGAGGAGGCTCCCGCTCCGGGTCTGCCCGCCGGCGTCGAGGAGGCAATGGGTGAGGCGGCCGTCAAGGCTGCGAAGGCCGTCGGCTATCACAATGCCGGAACCGTCGAATTCATCTATCAGGACGGCGATTTCTTCTTCTTGGAGATGAATACCCGCCTCCAGGTCGAGCATCCGGTCACCGAGGTGATCACCGGAATCGATCTCGTCGAATGGCAGATCCGTGTGGCGGCCGGTGAGGCGTTGCCAATGACCCAGGACGAGGTCGCTGCTCGCCGCAATGGTGCCGGTATCGAGGTGCGCATCAACGCCGAGGATCCCGCCGGCGGCAAGTTCTTGCCCTCCCCCGGGCCGATCACCACATTGCGCACCCCGAGCGGATTCGGCGTGCGGTTCGACACCGGCTACGAATCCGGTGATGAGATCAGCCAGTACTACGACAACCTCGTCGGCAAACTGATCGTGTGGGGCAAGGACCGTGATACGGCGATCGCTCGCACCATCACGGCGCTTGAGGAAATGGAGGTGACCGGAGTGGCAACGACCATTCCGGCCGACCTGGCGATCCTGCGTCATCCTGACTTCTCCGCCGTCGAGCACTCGACCAAGTGGGTCGAGCAGAACCTTGACCTCTCCGGGGTCGGCGCAACCACGGCCGGGGCACCAGCTGATGACGCCGAACCGATGGTGGAGCGTCGCACGACCGTCGAGGTCAACGGCAAGCGTTTCGACGTGAAGATGTGGGTGCCCGAGTCGGCTGGCAGTGCTCCGGCTGCGGCGGCGCCGAAGAAGCCACGTCGGGCAGCCGGTGGCGGCGGCGCGGCTGGTGGTGGCAACGGCACCATCACGGTGCCGATGCAGGGCACGATCGTCAAGGTGCTCGTCGAGGTTGGCGCCTCGGTCGAGGCCGGTCAACCGGTCGTCGTGCTCGAGGCCATGAAGATGGAGAACCAGATCAACGCCGACGTATCGGGCACCGTGGCGGAAGTGAAGGTTGCGGCGGGTGACACCGTCGGCGGCGGCGACACCGTCGTCGTGATCACTCCCGACGCCTGACCGGCTCGATCACTCTGCGGCTTGGGCGAGCGCCTCGGCGAGCGCTGGGTGCACGAGCAGGCTCTCCACGATGTCGGTGACCGTGAGATTCGCCGTGACCGCCAGGGCGATCACCGAGATCAACTCGGCAGCATGCTGGCCGACGATCGATCCACCGAGCACCACTCCGGTGGCCGGATCCGACACGATCTTCACGAAGCCGCGCGGATCGTTGTTGATGAGCGCCTTGGGCGTGGTGGCGAAGGGCACCTTGGTTACCCGGATCTTGCGGCCGAGCGCAAACGCCTCCGCCTCGGCGAGCCCGACATCAGCGATCTCGGGTTCGGTGAAGATGGCAGAGGCGGCCTTGTCGTAATCGAGATGACGATGCTCGACGGTGTGCAGGCCCATCACGTGCTCAGCAACCTTGCGACCTTGTACGGAGGCCACCGACGACAAGGGAAGCTTTCCGCTCACATCGCCAGCGGCATAGATGTGGGGTTGGTTGGTGACGCAGTGATGGTTGATCATGACGTAGCCACCAGCGTCGGCCTCCACACCAGCCGCGGCGAGGTCGAGCGAATCGGTGTTGGGAACCGAACCGATCGCCAGCACCGCATGGCTGCTTTCGACGACACGGCCGTCATCACAGCGCACGACCACACGGGACCCAGCGTCGCTTTCGACGCGTTCGATCTCGGTGGCCCGAGCTCCCTTCAAGAGACGAACACCGCGTGACAAGAAGTCCTCTTCGAGGATCGCCGCTGCCTCGGGGTCCTTGCCAGGCAGCACCTGCTGACGGCTGACAACGAGCGAGACCTTCGCGCCGAATGAGGCGAACATGTGGACGAACTCCACACCGGTGACACCCGAACCGATCACCGTGACGCTCTCGGGGAACACCTTCGGTGGATAGCAGTCACGAGTGGTGAGGATTCGCTCACCATCGGGTGCGCACCATTCGGGGATACGCGGCCGGGTGCCGGTGGCAATGAGCGCCGCATCGAAGGAGACCCGGCGGACGCCGTCCACCGTGTCGACCTCGATCGAATGGGTTCCCGTGAACCGGGCCGAGCCCATGATGATCTCAACGCCCTGACTGCGGAGCAGTTCGGTCGTGTCGTCGCGCATGTGATCCTTGATGCCGTCGACACGACGGACCAACGACGGAATATCGACCTCAGGCGGCGCCTCGACGAGGCCCATGCCACCTATGCGGTGAGAGAACGAGATAGCACCGCCGGTGGCGATCATCGTCTTCGACGGGATGCAGTCGAGCAGGTGAGCAGCACCGCCGACGATGTCCCGCTCGATCATGGTCACCTTGGCGCCGAGGCGGGCAGCGTAGGTGGCGGCCTGATTGCCGGCCGGTCCTCCACCGATGATCACGAAGTGCAGGCTCACGATGACGAGGCTACCGGTGGGGCTGGTCGGCCGTCTCTGATGGGTCGGCGGCTACCGTGAGGGGTTCGTGAATGACGGATCGCACTCCCCCACTGGCGACATGACCGGAGCTGAGCACGGCGAGCACGGCGACGCCCGACGCGACGCCGAACATTCCGAGGCCATCTCTGGCAGCGGACTCGCTGCCGAGCGCGAGCGCCGTCTCGGCCATGTCGGCGGACTGAGGGAGGCAGGCACCGAGCCGTACCCGTATCGCTTCGATCGGTCGCACACGCTGGGCGAGGTCCGAGAGCAGTGGGGAGCGCTCACCGAGGGCACCGAGACCGACGATGCCGTCACCGTTGCCGGTCGGATGATGCTCAAGCGTGATTCGGGCAAGTTGATCTTCGCCACGGTGCAGGACCGCAGCGGTGAGATCCAGTTGTTCATCTCTAAGGCCGTGATCGGCGACGACGGATTCGCGGCAGTCAAAGAGTTCGACTTGGGTGACTGGGTCGGCGTGTCCGGCACCGTGATGACAACCCGCAAGGGCGAACTCTCGGTCAAGGTCGACTCGGCGGAATTGCTGGCAAAGGCGGTTCGACCGCTGCCCGACAAGTGGCACGGTCTCACCGATACCGACACCCGGTTCCGGCAGCGCTATGCCGATCTCATCGTGAACGATGAGGCCCGACGCCATTTCGAGATCCGCCACGCG
>JAQCGT010000083.1 GCA_027730505.1 Actinomycetota bacterium
CACTTCGGTCGTGTCGCTGGTGGTGAAACCGCGTGACACGAGTTGGCGGCGGGCTTCTTCAAGGGTGAAGCCGGCCACGTTGGGCACGGTCTGGAGTGCCTCGGTCGGGTTGTAATACAAGATGACGGTGGTGCCTTCGACGACGACGGTGCCGGCGGGCGGGTCGGTGCGGTGCACGAATTCTTCGGCGACACCCTGGGCTTCTTCGGCAATGGCGCGTGGTTCGAGTCCGAGTTCTTCGAGTGCCGCGGTGACGGCGGAGAGCCGTTGACCGCTGTAGTCGTCGAGGACACGGGTGGTGGCGTTGGCGTCACTGGTGGCGAGGCTGCGGTAAAGCACCACGCCGCCGATCACGAGGAGTACGAGGGCGATGAAGGCGGCGAGCGCATACCAACCGGTGCGTGGTGGCACATCTTCGTAGTACGCAGCGTCGGGTGATGCGCCGGGCGGGTATTTCGACATGTCGCCGGGGGTGGTGCGTTCGGCGGTGATGGTGGGGTTGCCAGGGATGTCGGGTCCGGCGAGCGAGCTGGCGGTGGTGGGGGTGGTGACGGTGGCGTCGTCGGCGCCGATGGTGACTCGGTTGGACGTGGTGGCGGCGTCAGGTGCTGTGGGATCGCCGTTGGTGGAGGCCGTCTCGGCGAGGGCGAGTGGTGTTTGTCCGTTGCGGAATCGTTTGAGGTCGTCGCGCAGCGCTTGGGCGCTGTGGTAGCGGGCCTCGGGGTCTTTGGCCATGAGCTTGGCGACGATGGCTTCGTAGCCGGGTGCGACCTCGGGGTTGTGGCTGGCGATGGCCGCCGCGGTGTCGTGTACCTGTTTGTAGGCGATGGCGACGGGGTTCTCGCCGGTGAAGGGGGTGCGGCCGGCGACCATTTCGTACATGACGATGCCGAGTGAGTAGAGGTCGCTGCGGGGGTCGGGTTGTGCGCCTTGGGCTTGTTCGGGTGAGAAGTAGCTGGCGGTGCCCATAACGGATCCGGCCTGGGTGAGGTGGGATTCGGTGGGGGCGTTCATGGCCCGGGCGATGCCGAAGTCCGCCACTTTGACGATGCCGGTGGATCCGATGAGGATGTTGGCGGGTTTGATGTCGCGGTGGGCGAGGCCGGCGTCGTGGGCGAAGCCGAGTGCGGCGGCGACTTCGGATGCGATTTCGGCGGCTTGGGTGGAGTCGAGTTGGCGGCCGTTGCGGCAGATGTCGGCGAGGGTTCGGCCTTGGATGTATTCCATGGCGATGAAGTAGGTGCCGTCGAATTTGCCCCAGTCGTGCACGGCGACGATGTTGGGGTGGCTGAGGTTCGCGGCTGATTGGGCTTCGCGGCGGAAACGTTCGACGAATTTCGGGTCGACGGCGAATTCGGGGAAGAGCACTTTGACGGCGACGTCGCGATCGAGCAGGAGGTCGCGGGCCAAGAACACGTCGGCCATGCCGCCGCGTCCGACTCGCCGCTGGATGCGGTAGCGGTCGTTGATGACCGTGGCGTTGTTGCCTTGTTCGCTCATGTTCACGCTGGGATCCGTGGACGGATGTCCGTTGCCTGAGGCTACCGATGTCGTGTGGTTGTGAGCGGTCGGGTTTCGCGTGGGTGGTGTTTCCGGGTGCTCGGTCGTCGTGTGCTCCCTGCATCGTGCCAGGCGATGAGGAGCATTTTCGTGTTACGTTATTCGGCGATGTCGATGTCATTGTCGGACGATCTGCATTGCGTCACGGGGTATCGATGGAGGTTCTGTGTCACGTGATCGAGAACGCAATTGCCGCGCTGCCGATCGACCCTGATGATCTTCAGGTCGAGTTGGTGATCGGGCCGGGCCCGGCCGGTGAGCCCTACGAGGTGTTGGTCCGCCACGGCGGGGTGACACCGAGGGTGTTCCATGCGATGCCGCTGCGGCGGTCGATCGCTCAGCGATGGGGAGGTATGCGATGAGCGACTCTGCTGACGACGTCACGCCGACGAGTGGTGTCCATGGACGCATTCGTTGGCGGTTGGCCGAGCCGGGTGAGACCTTCGTCGATGCCGATGGCCGCGAATGGACCGACGCCGATGATGAGGCTGCCATTCAGCGCTATCTAGCGGTCCCAGTCGAACAGTTGGTTGATCAGATCATGTCTCGGGGGCGACCGTTGATGGGTTCGGCGCCAGCGCGGGTGGTGCCGGTGCGGCTTGATCCCGAGCTGGTGTCAGCGGTGGATGAGCGTGCTGCCAATGAGGGCTGTAACCGGTCTGAGTTGGTGCGCCGTGCGTTGCGCGCCTACCTGGCGTGAGGCGAGTTATGTACAAATAGAAGGTTACTTTGTACAATCATGAGATGAAGCAGTTCTCGGTGAGCTCAGCACGCCAGCACTTGGCTGAGGTGGTGGAAGCGGTGGAGAGCGAACCGGTCACCCTCGTGCGTCACGGCGTTCCCGCTGCGGTGGTGTTGAGCCCGGCGCTCTTCGAGTCGTTGTTGTCGGCGGCTGAGGAGCTGGACGACATCGAAGCCTTCGATTCGGCGATTGCCGAGAGCGAGCCGAATCTCCCGTGGGACGACGTGCGAGCCGAACTCGGTTGGACGTGATTCCGCCGGTCGTTGCGTGATGCGGTATCGCATCGAGATCTCCCCCGCGGCGCGCCGTGCCTTGAAGCGGCTCGATGCACAGAATGCGGCGCGTCTGACCGTTGCGTTCGAGTTGTTGGCACGCGATCCGAGACCGCCGGCGTCGCGGCCCTTGCGCGGCCGTCCGGCGTTCCGTCTCCGGGTGGGCGACTATCGGGTGATCTACACCATCGATGACGGTGTGTTGGTCGTGGTGGTCGTCGCGCTCGGCCATCGTCGGGACGTCTACCGCAGCATCGACACCTGATTGTTCATCTGGCGATCCGGCTGGAGGATTGACACGTTGAGGTTGCCTGTGCGTTAGGCCTCGGGGGTTGGGTCGATGAGGCGGATGCGTTGGTCATCGAAAACAGCAGTGATCTCGAGGTCTCCGCCGAGGGAGCGGACGATGTTGCGCAGCGTCGAGACGCGATGGTCGGATGCCGACTCGATAGCCGAGATCGTCGACTGGCTCCGACCAAGTGCGGTCGCAAGGTCGACCTGTGTGACATGTCGTGCAGCGCGCAACCCGGCGAGGTCGTGAGCGAGGAGCTCGGTGCGTGCGTCATCGAGCCGGTCGGCGACGCTTCTGCGACGCTCGTCAGTCCATCCGGCGGTCAGATCGTCGAAGGTTCGTGGTGTGGTCATGCCAGCATTCCTTTGTTCAGCTTCATGAGTTTCGGAGGTGTCGTGCCCAGAGTGCCTCTGCTTCTCGGATGGCTCTTGGGTACCAGCGCGACCATCCGACCGACTTGTCGCCGCCCACGAGGAGCACCGCCCTGCGAGATGGATCGAATGCGAAGAGGATCCGGATCGTCTGAGCAGCACCTCGTGGCCGTAACTCCTTGAGATTTGGGACCGATGTGTGGCGGAGGCTGTCGGCGAACGGGCGACCAAGAGTTGGACCCCTTTCTTTGAGCAGTCCGACGGCGACGGCGATTTCGTCCTGTACTTGTTCGGACTGCGCCTTGAACCATTGCTCGAACTCCGGTGTGACGATGACGACCCACATCACGTGGATCCAATACCGATCACAATATCGGTTTGACTCGATATTGCAGGAGCCGTCGTACCGGTCGTTGAGTGGTGCTGCACGCACCAAGGTGGACCACGAGAGTCACCCACCGGCACGGTGTGAGCCACCGTCTGCTGAGGCTTTGGCGCTGGCGTTAGGAGGCGAAGGCGGCGTCAAGCATCGTTTTCGCGATGGGGCCGGCGAGACGGCCGCCGGTTGATGCCGAGATCTCGTCGTTGGTGCCTTTCACCATCACGGTGACGGCATAGCGGGGGTTCTCAACCGGCGCGAACGCGGTGATCCAGGCGTGTGAGCGTTCGGGTTCACCGGGTCCGTTGAGCTGTGCGGTGCCGGTTTTCGCAGCCACGCTCACTCCCCCGTTGAGCCCGATGCAACATGAGGCGGTGCCGCGGGTGGCGACTTCGGTCATGAGGTTCACCATCACCGATGCGATGTCGGGGCTGATCGGTTGGCGCCATTCGTTGGGTTGGGCGAGGTAGTCGATGCCGCCGTTGTGGTCGGTGACCACGCTGACCACGTGGGGTTCCATCATCACGCCGTCGTTGGCGACGGCAGCGGTGATCATGGCGAGGTGTAATGGCACGAGTTGCACGTCGTTCTGTCCGAAGCCGCGCATGGCGAGCAGTGGCAGGTTGTCGGCGAGGGTGTCGAGGTCGTCGCCGATGGTGCTCGCTGCCGGGCGTGGCAGGTCGATGGGCATGGGCTCGCCGACACCCCAGGCGGTCATGCCGAGTTCGAACAGGTCGGGTCCCATGGCGACGGCGGTTTGGGCGAAGGGGATGTTGCAGCTGCGGGCGAACACCTCGGTGAGGTTGCCGCCGCAGATTGAGCCGCCGTAGTTCTCGATTGGGTCGTTGGTTTGTGGTGGGAGCCACTGGGTTTCGTCGGGCCATGTGGTGTCGAGGCTGATGGTGCCGTTGGCGAGCCCGACCGAGGTGGTGAGGATCTTCATGGTGGAGCCCGGCATGTAGCGCTGCTGGTAGGCGTTGGCGAGCAGCGGGTCGCGGGGGTCGTCGTAGAGCGACTGGAGGTAGTCGTAGGCGGTTTCGTAGTCGGGATCGACGACGATGTTGGGGTTGTAGCTCGGCCATGACCACATGGCGACGACGGCGCCGGTGGTGATGTCGAGCATCACGATGGAGCCTTCTCGTTCGCCGAGGGCGTCGCGTGCGGTGCGTTGGAGTGTGTGGTCGAGGGTGAGTCGCACGGTGCCTGAGGTGTCGGTTGGGGTGCCGCCCACGAGGTCGCCGATGGTGGTGAGCAGTCCGTTGGTGTCGCCGGTGAGTTCGTCGCCCCAGAGCCGTTCGAGTTGGGTGGAGCCGAGCCGGAGCGTGTGGTAGCCGGTGAGGTGGGCGTAGAGGTCACCTTCGGGATAGGTGCGTTGGTAGGTGTTGGCGGCGCTGGCGGTCGCGACTGAGCGGGCGATGACCACACCGTCGGCGGTGACGATGGGGCCGCGTGGTCGGTCGTATTGCCGGATGAGGGCGCGGGTGTTGTCGTCGCTGGCGGCGAGTTGTTCGGTGGTGCCGATCTGCCAGTAGCTGAGCGCGCCGAACAGCACCACGTAGAGGGCCATGAGCCCTACGGTGAGTTGGCGGATGGATCGGTTCACGCAGGTGTCATTCTTGCGTGCACCTCATCCCGTCGACCGTGCACAAATCGCACACCCCGGGTGCGCACATTGTGCGCAGTCGCAAGGGGTGCCCGGTGTTCTCGCGTCACGCCGGTTCGTTGCGTTGGAGCCCGGTGATGCGGTCGAGCGTGCCTGTGCTCGAAGTTGGAAGCTGACTCGCTGTCGTCAGGGCCTGCAATTGCCAGCGTCGTTTCTCCGAATAATAACGACAGCCCTTTGACGGAGCAGATAGGTCAGGGCAATCATCAACGTGGCCGAACTCTTGGTTCTCGAATTTGTGCAAAACTCGGACGATGCGGCGCTCCTTTCACGTATTGTTCCAACTTCTCGTGCTTACGCTTGCTGGGATGTTTGGGGGCTTTGTTGCTGGGTCACAATCAGACACCGTCACTGCTAATCGAGGGGGTATGTCGGCGGCAGTGCCGATGATGTCGTTGGCTGAGGTGCGTGCGGCGACTGCCGCATCGTCGACTGATTTGGCGACGACGACAATTACGCCTGTTCGGATAGTTGATACGCGTCCAGGTGCGGGGGCGTTGGGTGGGGCGAAGGTTCCGTGGCAAGCGATGGAGACACGCACGGTTGAAGCGGCAGGGTTGGGATCAATTCCTGCTGATGCTGTCGGTGTGGTGGTGAATGTGACGGCGCTCAACGCAACGACCTCCGACACGTTCTTGACCTTGTTCCCGACAGGTTCAGTGATGCCGAACGCGTCAACATTGAATCCGCCTCTCGGGCAAGTGGCGTTCAACGCAGCGACGGTGTTGTTGGGTCCGGACGGGGCCTTTGAGGTTTACAACTATTCGGGCACGGTTGACGTGATTGTCGATGTGACTGCGTATATGACTCGCACACTGGCTGAGAGCGTGGAGGTCGTGGAATCAGATGTCGGGCGGCTCTCAAGTGGCCAGCCATTGCTCTCATTGAGAGACGCCGGTTCAAATTCCTTTTTCTTCGATGCGCTGGGCTATAGCGACTGGACGAACTACCGGCTCTCAGATCAGAGCGGCCTGTTCGGAGCCCCAATTGAAATCGGCCGCTACTCGGAAGCTGCCACCGTCGAACTTCGCGTGGCAGCAAGAATTCCAGAGTCAGACGAATTTGAATTATGTTTCGCGATTCACTCAACGCTAGACGGCCTTATCAGCGAGTCCGAGGTTTGCGTTGACTCAAACTCCGAAGAAGCTGCTGACGGAATAGCTCTGGTTGCGAGCCAGCGGGTACCCATTCCAGTGGAGGGATTCATGAGTCCATATGTGAAGGTCAAGCCTCGCGATGGTGCTACTTGCCCCAAGAATCCAGACAACCAATACTCACTCTGTGTGGGTTACATGGAGTGGTTCGGGTTCTATGTGTATGACTGAAATCAGTTGAGATAAGAGACTTTGCCGTTCCAAGAATCTCGCGGGCGGCCAGGGAAGCTGATCCGGCGAATTCGTGGGAATTTCAAGTTTGCAGGTCGTGCATTGACAACGTTGGAAGTTGGGCAGCCCAGGTTGTGGGAGACTCGGATCATGCAACGGTCTTTGCGCTTCCTTACTCAACTTTTCGTGCTCACACTTGCCGGATTTCTCGGAGGTTTGGTTGCTGGCTCACGGGCAGACCCGGTTACAGCTGACCACGGTCGCATGTCCTCGCTAGTGCCGATGATGTCTCGGGCCGAAGTCGGCGCTCTTGACGTCTCAACTGCCACTGACTTAGCAACAACAACTATCAGTCCGGTTCGTATTCTTGACACTCGCCCTGGCGCTGCGGCTTTAGGAGGTAGCGACGAGCCGTGGAGTGCTTTGGAGACGAGAACAGTCGTCGCTGCTGGGCTCGGGTCAATTCCCGAAGATGCTGTCGGCGTTGTTGTCAACGTGACTGCCTTGAACGCAACTGATGGTGGGACCTTCTTGACCCTGTTTCCTACGGGCGGGGCGATGCCGAACGCCTCCACTCTCAATCCCAGCCCCAACGAGGTCGCATTCAATGCCGCAACCGTGCTTCTCGGGCCCGAGGGGACATTTGAGGTCTACAACTACTCGGGAACCGTGGATGTCATCGTGGATGTGACCGCGTACATGACTCGAACGCTTGCCGACGATGTAACCCGCCTCCAGAGCGGCGATTTGTACATCGGTCGACATTCGGCGGGCATTGGGATCAGCAATGGCCTGTCGTTACATGACACGTGGGGCGGAATTCTTGGCGGGAGCGATGAGATGGACTCGATCGTGTATTCCTCCGATCTTTCTGAGGAGCGATATTCGGCCGACGCCCGAGTTGACCTCAAGGTGGTGCTTGATGGATTCGGTTTAGGGGATGGCATCATCTGTCTGAGATTGGCAACGGTTGAGGGAGGCCCAATGCTTGAGACGGAACTATGTACCGATTCCGTCGAACCTGAAATTGTTGGGTCCACCTCCTACTACGTAATGACCAGCTCCCAGGTTCCACTGAATGGTCGCCAGGTGTTTCTCCAAGCCAAGGCCTTTGCGGGTGACGGAACTCCAATTGTGAATGCAAGTCTTCAGCGATGGCAGTTCCGAGTGTTTGACAACTAGATCCACTACTTGCGGGATGCGTCCCGCCCCTCTTTCCCCACCACGATTGGTGCTCCATTTGGCAGTCCAGTTGTTGGCCTGACGTCGAGGTCACTGAGCAGGAGTGCGTTCGACCTCTCTCCTCATGTGAAGGACCCCATGGAGGCCCGCTCACTTTCCGATTGAGCCGGTGAGAGAGTTGTGTCGTCAGATGGTTTCGTAGCGTAGCGTGATCGTGCCGATGGCGATCCGGTCGCCGTGGGCGAGCACGCGGGGCCCGGTTACCTTTTCGCCGTTCACTCTGGTGCCGTTGGTGGAGCCGAGATCGGCGATCACGTGACGTCCGTTCTCGAAGCGGATCTCGGCGTGGCGGCGGCTGGCTTGTGCGTCGGCGACGGTGATCGTGTTCTCGGCGGCACGCCCGATGGTGCAGGTGGCATCGCTGAGTGGCCGTCGGGTGCCGTCGGGGGCGATGATGGCGCCGACAGCGATCAGCTGGGTGTCGGGCAGGTTGATCGGTTCGGGTGCGGGCGTGACGACGGGTGGTGGCAGTTCCTCGGCCGGCTCGGGCACGTTGACCGGTTCCGGGGCCGCTTCCACGATTGGGGCTGGAACTGGTGCGGGCGCTGGTGCGGGAACGGGTTCTGGTGCTGGCGGTTCAGCGACAACAGCGGGTGCCGGTGCGGCGGCCTGCGCCTGCGCTCCCCCGGTTCCTTGGATCCGGGCAGTGACGGTGCACTGGCCGGTGTCGAGCGCGTCGTCGGTGTCGATGCTGAGGGTGACGTCACCCATCAGGTGATAGCCCTCGTCTTTGGCGTAGCCGGTGGCGGCCACGATCAGTTCGGAGATGATGGCGGTTAAGTGGTCGGCGTGCGCGGCTCGGTCGCTGGTGGCAAGCGTGACGCGAAAGGCGTTGGGTGCGATACGTCGACCTTTCACGTCAACGTCGATGGCGTCGTCCATGGCGCGCAGCATGCGTCGTCCGATTTCGACAGGTCGGATGGGGGCCGTGGAGCGTCGGCCGGGCAGTCGGAACGCCATGTGCGAAGCCTACGACGGCCCCGGCATCACTGCGTGCGACTTCGTGCGTCGACTACCGACCGTCCCCGAGAGCCCGTACTACTCCGACACTGGCAGCACGCCGGTGGCCGAGAGGGTGCCGCCTCGGCGTCGGTAGCGCCAGGCGGCGAACTTCTCTGCCCAGGTGGGCACGTCGGGTCGTTCGCCGAGCCGCACGGCCGACATGTCCGACAGCCTGATCAACAGCGCCAGCAGGATGTAGTTGGCGAGTAGTGATGATCCGCCATACGACACGAACGGCAGGGTGATGCCGGTGAGCGGCACCACTTTGATCACGCCGCCGATGATGATGAAG
>JAQCGT010000006.1 GCA_027730505.1 Actinomycetota bacterium
ATCGTGCTCAGCGTCTTCGCACTCAACTTCGGGTCGAACTGGTGGCGGCTCTCGCTCGTACTTGCCGCTCTCTCGTGGGTGCGGATCGCCCGTGTTGCGCGTGGGGTGGTGCTGTCGATCAAAGAACAGGACTACGTGATGGCTGCGCGTGCAGCCGGCGCCTCACACACGCGGATCCTGTTCCGACACATCCTTCCGAACGTGGTCGGTGCCGTCACCGTCGAGATCACGCTGCTCGTCGGCTCGATCATCGTTCTGGAAAGCACGTTGTCATTCCTCGGACTCGGTGTTCGCCCACCCGACACCTCGCTCGGCCGACTCGTCGCCGATGCCAAAGGCAACATCGACAACGATCCATTGCGCGTGCTCACCCCCGGCCTCGTGATCGTGCTCATTGTGTTGTGTGTGAACTTCTTGGGTGACGGTCTGCGCGACGCCCTCGACCCGAGGGCGAGGTCGAACCGTGACGACTGAGCCGTTACTCAGAGTCGACCACCTCGAGGTCGGCTTCCCCTCGAAAGCCGGTGTGGTGCAGGCAGTCACCGATGTGAGTTTCGAGGTTCGTCCCGGTGAGACGCTGGCCGTTGTCGGTGAATCGGGCTCGGGCAAGTCGGTCACGGCCCTCACCGTCATGCGTCTGCATCCGAAGTCAACCCGAATCTCCGGGTCGATCATGTTCGAAGGCCGCGATCTGCTGGCGTTGGACGACGACGAGGTGCGGGCTGTGCGCGGCAACGAGATCGCCATGATCTTCCAAGATCCGATGACGGCGCTCAACCCGGTGTTCTCGGTGGGTTCGCAGATCGTCGAGTCCATCAGGATCCATCAGAAGGTCTCCAAGCAGGCAGCGTGGAACCGTGCCGTCGAACTCCTGGCCCTCGTGGGCGTGCCCGAGCCGAAACGCCGCGCCGAGCAGTATCCGCACGAGTACTCGGGTGGTATGCGCCAACGCGCCATGATCGCCATGGCGATCTCAAACGAACCGAAGCTGCTCATCGCTGACGAACCCACGACGGCGCTCGACGTCACCGTGCAGGCTCAGGTGATGGACGTGCTCCACGACGTGCAACAAGCCACCGGCTCGGCGATGATGCTGATCACCCACGATCTCGGACTCGTCGCCGGCAGCGCCGACCGGGTGCAGGTCATGTACGCCAGCCGACTTGTCGAGACCGGTGGGGTCGACGACATCTTCTACCGGTCACGCAACCCGTACACGAGGGCGTTGCTCGACTCGATTCCGGATCTCTTGGCGACGAGCGCTCGCCTCGAACCGATTCCGGGTAACCCGCCGAGCCTGCTGAACCCACCGTCGGGTTGTCCGTTCCGGCCTCGTTGTCTGATGGCGATCGAGCACTGCGCCGAATCGGTGCCCGAACTCGTCTCCATCGGTGAGGGCCACGCCAGCCGTTGTCATCGCACCGCTGACATCGAACCCACCGCAGAGGCGACGTCATGACGGCGCCGGTGCTGCAGGTTCGCGAGCTCGTCACCGAGTTCCCGATCCGCGCCGGGGTGTTCCGTCGCGAGGTGGGGCGGGTGCAGGCCGTCAGCGACGTGTCGTTCGATCTCATGCCGGTCGAGACGCTCGGCGTGGTGGGGGAGTCAGGATGCGGCAAGACCACCCTCGGACGCTCATTGCTTCGCCTTGTCGAACCGACCTCAGGGTCGGTGCGTGTCGGTGACATCGAGGTCACGACAGCCGACCGCCATGCGATGAAGCACGTGCGGTCGCAGCTGCAGATGGTGTTCCAAGACCCCTATGCGTCGCTCAATCCTCGAATCCCGGTGCGCGACATCATCGCCGAGCCCATGCGGATTCACGGAGTCGACAAGGTTGAAGCAGCCGACCGTGTGGCGGATCTGTTGACCCGGGTGGGACTGCTCCCCGAACATGGCAACCGCTACCCGCACGAGTTCTCCGGTGGCCAGCGTCAACGCATCGGCATCGCACGGTCGCTGGCGCTTCGGCCACGGATCATCATCCTCGACGAACCGGTGTCGGCCCTCGACGTCAGTATCCAGGCTCAGGTACTCAACCTGCTGGATGAGATCCAGGACGAATTCGAGCTGTCGTACGTGTTCATCGCCCACGACCTGTCGGTGGTGCGACACACGAGCGACCGAGTCGCAGTGATGTACCTCGGCAAGGTGGTTGAGATCGGTGCCCGTGATTCGATCTATGACACCCCGGCGCACCCGTACACCCACTCGCTGCTGTCCGCGGTACCGGTGGCTGACCCTCGCCGTGAGCGTTCACGACAGCGAATCATCCTCGAAGGTGATGTCCCGAGTCCGGCCAGCCCGCCACCCGGGTGCCGGTTTCATACTCGATGCCCGATTGCGCAGGACCGCTGTCGCAGTGAGGTCCCCGAGTTGCACACGGTGGCTGGCGGGCAGCAGGTGGCGTGTCACTTCCCGGTGGAGCCCGGTCAGACCCTGGTCGAACTCACCAAGCGCTGATGGTTGACAGCGGGCGCGATCGCGGGGGGATCACCCTGCACTCATCGTGGTGGGGGATTGTGTCGGGTGTGATCTCGTCGTCGGTGCTCTGCGCCCTTGGTGCGTGGGCGGTGGCCACCGTCGGCTTCAAGGCGGTGCCCACCGTGATCCTCATCCTCGGCGTTGCGCTCGCCGTTGTCGTGTTCTTCGACTTGCCGCTCGCTTCACGGATCGACGAAATCGGTGTCGAGCGTCGGGCGCTGCTGCGACGGCATCGGCTTGGGTGGGAACGTGTTCGGGCGGTGAGCCGGGGGCGTCCGGCGGTCAGCATCCGCAAGCGCAGCCTCGATCCAGGGCCGCTGGTCGCCGTCGTCGGTCGGCGTCGTTACATGGTGATCGACCAGACGGAGAGTCTCGAGGAGTATCAGCGAATCATCGAAATTCTCCGCGGGCTCGGACGTGATGACGACGCCGAACTGTTGCTCCCTCCGCCCGAGCAGCGGCCGCCGACCTGGACATACCGGCGCAGCCACTGGCAGGGCCGGTAGCGTCGCCACCCGTGCCTGAGGCCCCCGCAGTAACACCAGACGAGCCGGTGATCGCGGCCGTTGGCCTTCGCAAGCGATTCGGCACCTTCGAGGCCGTGCGAGGCCTCGACTTCACCGTGACCCGCGGAGAATGTTTCGGCTTTCTCGGCCCGAATGGCGCCGGAAAGTCGTCGTTGATGCGCATGATCTCATCGGTTTCGCCGACGAGCGATGGACGGCTTCGTATCTTTGGTCTCGATCCCGCCACCGATGGCCCTGCGATCCGTGCCCGGATGGGTGTGGTTCCTCAGACCGACAACCTCGACCAGGAGTTGACCGTCGAGGAGAACCTCATCATCTACGGGCGCTACTTCGATCTCCCGCGGAGCGAGTGTCGGGCTCGGGCTCGAGAGCTGCTCGACTTCGTGAAACTCGCCGACCGTGCCGGCTCGCGCGTCGAACCGCTCTCGGGAGGTATGAAGCGGCGGCTCACCATCGCCCGCAGTCTCATCAATCGTCCCGAGTTACTGCTCCTTGACGAACCCACCACCGGCCTCGACCCGCAGGCCCGCCACGTGCTCTGGGAGCGGCTCTACCAATTGAAAGAACAAGGCGTCACCCTGGTGCTCACCACCCACTACATGGATGAGGCCGAGCAACTCTGCGACCGGCTCGTGGTGATGGATCACGGTGTGATCGTGGCTGAAGGCTCACCGCGCGGACTCATCGATGAGCACGCCACACGCGAAGTGCTTGAGTTGCGTCTGGCCGCCAGCGATCGAACCGGCATCGCTGGCCACCTCGGCGACCTTGCGGTGCGGGTCGAGGATTTGCCTGACCGCGTGCTCGTGTACACCCCCGATGGCGACGCGGCGCTTGCCATCCTGAGGGCCGCCGGTATTCATCCGGTTGGCTCACTGGTTCGTCGCAGCTCACTTGAAGACGTCTTCTTGCGTCTCACTGGCCGGACCCTCACGGACTGACTGGCTGACTGGGCGACTGGCATGAGCACCCCGTTGGCGATCAGGGTCTGGGAAGGTCAACTGATGACGGTGTGGCGCGCGTGGCGCACCGCCGTGGCGCTCAGCCTCACCCAACCGATCATCTTCCTGCTCGGTATGGGCCTTGGGGTCGGTGCTCTGGTCGACGATCGCGTTGGATCAGCGACGAGCCTCGGCGGTCTGAGCTATCTGCAATACCTCGCACCCGCGCTGCTCGCCACGACGGCCATGACCGCTGGATCGTTCGAGGCGACCTACCCGGTGCTTGATGGCTTCAAATGGCGACGCACCTTCGAAGGGGTGTCCGCCACGCCGGTCGATCCGAGGGGCGTCGTGCACGGCTTGATGCTCTGGTGGACGACCCGGTTGGTGATCGGCTCACTCGGTGTCGGCCTCGCACTCATGGTCATTCCGTCAACGCGCGGGTGGGGCGTACCGGTGGCGATGCTGGCATCGATCCCGACCGGTTTGGCCTTCGCCGCTCCGCTCGCGTCGTGGACCGCCACCCGAGAGGATGAAACGTCATTTCCGCCGATACAGCGGTTCGTCATCACGCCGCTGTTTCTCTTCGGTGGCGCCTTCTATCCGATCGAGTCGCTGCCGGCGGCGTTGCGCCCGGTGGCGTGGGCGACGCCGCTGTGGCACGGCGTTCAACTGTGCCGCGACCTGTCGGTTGGCGCGCTCGTCGCCAGTGACACCATCGTGCATCTCACCGTGATCTCGGCTTGGATCGGGGCCGGTTATGTGGCGTGTCGGATCGCCTTTGATCGAAGGATCCGTCGATGAGTCAGACGGTGAGCACACTGACCCGGGTCCTTCCCGCGCTGCCGGGCACGCTGCGACGTTCGAGTCGCATGGTGGAGCGTTCGGTGATGGTCTACCGGCGCACCTGGATGATCATCGTGAGCGGATTCTTCGAACCGCTCTTCTATCTGTTGTCGATCCGGATCGGATTCGGCGCGCTGATCGGCGACGTCACCGTCGACGGCGTCTCGATCGGGTATGCCGAGTTCGTTGCTCCGGCACTCATGGCGAGCGCGGCGATGAACGGCGCCGTCTACGACTCGACGATGAACATCTTCTACAAGCTCAAGCACGCCAAGCTCTACGACACCGTGCTCGCCACTCCGCTCGGACCGACCGAGGTCGCAGCCGGCGAGATCATGTGGGCGCTGTTGCGCGGATTTTTGTATTCGGTGGCATTCCTCGTGTGCATCACGGCGCTCGGAATGGCGTCGAGCCCGTGGATCCTGCTCGCCGTGCCGGCCTGCCTGCTCATCGGCTTCGCCTTTGCGGCGATGGGAATGGCGATCACGACCTACATGCGGGGCTGGAATGATTTTGAGTTCATCCCAGCGGCGACGCTGCCGATGTTCGTGTTCTCAGCAACCTTCTATCCGCTTTCGGCGTACGGCGACTGGGCTTGGATCGTGCAGGTGAGCCCGCTGTACCACGGTGTGGCGCTCGTGCGCGCCGCTGCGCTCGGCGACGCCGGCTGGGGGATCGTGGGCCATGTGGCGTACCTGCTGGTGATGGCCGCCATCGGGATTCGGATCGCCGGTGTGCGTCTCAGCACGTTGCTGCGCACCTGAGCCGGTACCGTTGGGTCGGTGGACGTGCGCATCGGAGTGACCCAAGCCCCTCGAGAGATCACCGTCGAGATCGACGATTCCGGACGTGATGATCTCCGGGCTCGTGTAGACGCAGCGTTGTCGGGAGCGACCGATGTGTTGTGGCTCGACGATCGGCGTGGTCGCCAGGTCGCCGTTCCGGCGGCCAAGATCGCCTATGTCGAACTCGGATCACCCGAGGAGCGACGCATCGGCTTCGGTGGCTGAGCGACCCGGGCGGCGCGTCGCCGTTCGCGTCACGCCCGCTGGCCTGCGAGCCGTGCGGTCGGGTGACCCGTGGCTCTTCGACGGGTCGATCACCTCGGTCAGTCCGGCTGACCTGCCAACTGGGTCGGTGGCGATCGTGTTTGACGATCGGCGTCGTGTGGCTGGCGTCGGCCTGTGGGATCCTGACTCACCGATTCGCGTCAAGATGCTCCATGCCGGCCCAGTCGAGGTCGGTCCTGAGCTGTGGTCCCAACGGTTCACCACGGCGCTCGCTTGCCGACAGGGCCTCGTCGATGATCCTGACACCACAGCGTGGCGATGGGTGCACGGCGAGAATGACGGCCTGCCTGGTCTGGTCGTCGACCGCTACGCCGACACGCTCGTCATCAAGTTGTATACGGCGGCGTGGTTCCCGCATCTCGACCAGATCGTCACGGCGCTCGGCGAGATCGCCGAACCCGAGCGCATCGTGCTCCGACTCTCTCGACGGGTCAGCGCACAGGTTTCCGACGTCAATGGGTTGGGCGACCACACGCTGAGCGATGGCAGCGTTCTCGTCGGCACCGTGCCGACCGCGCCAATTCGGTTCACCGAACGAGGTCTCGTCATGGAAGCCGACGTGATCGAAGGCCACAAGACCGGTCACTTCCTCGATCAACGTGACAATCATGCCCTCGTGCGGTCGATGGCCGATGGCGCTCATGTGCTCGACGTCTTCTCCTCGACTGGCGGGTTCAGTGTTGCTGCTGCGGCCGGCGGTGCACGCAGCGTGCACATGGTCGACATCTCGCGACCGGCGCTCGACACCGCCCGGCGGAACTTCGCTCACAACCGGCACATCGCCGCCGTGGCCCGTTGTGAGGTCACCGACGCCTGTGGGGATGCCTTCGAGGTGCTCGATCATCTCGCCCGGCAGGGTCGCGAATTCGATCTCGTGATCATCGATCCGCCGTCGTTCGCACAGAACGAAGCGGCGGTACCGAGAGCGCTTGCGGCGTATCGGCGACTGGTGCGTGCCGGCCTGGCCGTGACCGCTGCCGGTGGAACGTTGGTGCAGGCCTCATGTTCGAGTCGTGTCGATGCCGACCAGTTGGCGACTGCGGTCGCCGATGGCGCGCGCGGCTCAGGAAAACGCGTGCGGGAGATTCGCCGAACGGGTCACCCGGTCGACCACCCGATCGGGTTCGATCGCGGTGGTTACCTGACTGCGGTGTATGCCGCAGTCGCCGCCGCCGTCTGAGGTACGAAGAACTTCTCGATGATCGGCACGAAGGTGTCGAGCGGCGCTGACACATAATCGGGGTCGAAAGCCGACTGGTCGTACTTCGCGCAGAACTCCTCCGTGTACTCGAAGTACGGAGACCCGCGGAACGGTTCACGGGCGTTGCGGTCCATGCCGATGTGGTGCCAGAAGTAGTAGCCCTGGAAGATGCCGTGATGCGCCACCATCCAGTGGTTGGCCTCCGACACGAACGGCTTGAGGATGCCCGCTGCGATGTCGGGGTGATTCATCGGCGCCAAGGTGTCACCGATGTCGTGGAGCAGCGCACACAGCACGTACTCCTCGTCACGGCCGTCCTCCATGGCGCGGGTGGCGGTCTGAATCGAGTGCTCCAACCGGTTGACCGGGAAGCCGCCGTCGTCGCGCTCGAGCATCTTCAGCTGCTCGATGATGTTGGCGGCCGCAAGCGCCTGAGTGACGGGCAACTCGTCTTTGATGATCGCCCAGTCGTCGGCGGTGGACTCCTCGAAACTGCGGAACGCTGCCTTGCTCATGCGCATACCGTAGTCACCGGTGCAGATATTCCCGTGACGGGGACGCCCATCGGGCAGACTCGTGATCGATGTCGACGCTCACCGAGTTCGCCCGCAGCAACACCGCACTCGAACGTGAACAGATCGCTCACCTCAATCGGCTGGTGTCCGAGTGGGGAATGCTCGCCGACTTCTGTTTCTCCGACCTGTTGCTCTACGTGAAGACCACCGGTGGGGACTGGCTCACGATCGGCCAGGTGCGACCGGCGACCGGGCAGACCATTTTCACGACC
Organism: Actinomycetota bacterium; assembly: GCA_027730505.1. Classification (GTDB taxonomy): domain Bacteria; phylum Actinomycetota; class Acidimicrobiia; order Acidimicrobiales; family Ilumatobacteraceae; genus Casp-actino5. The sequence continues at coordinate 7,857 of JAQCGT010000006.1, forward strand.
GACTTCGTCGGTTCGATTGCCAACGGCACCGAAATGCCCGTGCTCGAACGATGCGCCACCGAGGGCGTCCCGGTCGAAGCCGATGTGCAGGTCGAGGACCTTGCTGACGAGTCGAGGCTGATGGCGATTCCAGTGCGTCACGAGGGCCAGGTGATCGGCGTCCTCACCAAGGAATGGATCGAGCAGTCAGGACGTCGACCCGGCGAACTCGAGCGGGTGTACACGACGATCTTCGATCATTTCGTGGCGATGATCGCGGCCGGCACGTTCCCGACAGCGGCCCGTGTCGGCGATTCGAGCGCCGCACCGCGTGTCGGAGACGGTGTGATGTATCTCGACGGTGATGCGTGTGTGCAGTACGTCTCGCCGAATGCGAACTCAGCGCTCCACCGGGTTGGTATCCAGACCAGCGCGGTCGGGATGCGCCTCGCCGAACTGGGCTTTCACGACGGCCCCGTTCGCCAGGCCTTTGAACGTGCCGTGCCGGTGATCGAGGAGTTCGAACAAGGGAGTGAGACCACGCTGCTGTGCCGCTGTGTGCCCTTTGTCGATGACGGACAGGTGTCCGGAGCGGTGCTGTTGGTGCGCGATGTCACCGAGTTGCGCCGCCGAGACCGCCTGCTGCTGTCGAAAGACGCGACGATCCGCGAGATCCACCACCGGGTGAAGAACAACTTGCAGACGATCTCGTCACTTCTGCGCCTTCAGTCCCGACGCCTGACTCACCCAGAAGCGGTGGCTGCCGTGGGCGAGTCGGTGCGCCGCATCCGCACTATTGCCCTAGTGCATGAGGCTCTGTCGCGCGAGCCGGGTGACGACGTCACCTTCTTGGAGATCGTGCGCCCGCTGGTGCGGCTTGCCGAAGAAGGGCTGCAGTCGCCCGATCGTCCGGTTCGTTTCACGGTAACGGGTGACGGTGGAAGGATTCCGGCACGGATCGCCACACCGCTATCGGTCGTGCTTACCGAACTGTTGCAGAACGCGGTCGAGCACGCATTCGGCGACGGCGGAGCCGGTGGCGAGGTCGTCGTCGAACTGTCGCACGACGACCAGTTGTCGATCCGCGTGATCGACAACGGTCGGGGCGTCGCGAGCGGCTTCGACCTCGAGCAGGCGACCGGCCTCGGTCTTTCGATCGTGCGCACGCTCGTGACCACTGAGTTGGCCGGCACGATCTCGATCGATCCGGCCAGCACCGATGACCTCACCTCGGTTGGGCTCACGTCCGACGGCCCACAACGAGGGACGGTGGTGTCGTTGAGCGTGCCGGTCGTCGACGAGGACGACTGACGACCGTCGCGCGAGTTTCAGGGTGTGTCGCTCTGGCACACTTCGGGCATGGAGAAGTGGTTGGTCGCCGCTGCGGTGGTGGTGGCGACATGGTTATTCACTCGGATCACCGGTTTGGTGTTGCGTCGAGTGGTTCGGCATCTGGCCGACCGGGCGGTTCGTCGAGATTCGGGCCCGTGGCGCGTGCGTTCGGGACGCACTGGCGAGGAGTCATCGAGTCTTCGCGAACAGCGTCGACGCCAGCGGGTCGATGCTGCATCGCGCATGTTGAACCATCTGGTGTCGGTGGTGGTGTGGATCGTGGCGCTCATCGTCGTCTTCCACGTTCTTGAGGTGGATGCAGCTTTTTTCTTGTCATCGGCCGGCTTCTTGGGTGCGGCGATGGCGATCGGCGGCCAGCACAAGGTCAACGACTATCTCACCGGCCTGCTCGTGCACTTCGAGGATCGCTACGGGGTGGCGGATCGTGTGGAATGGGAGACGCCGGTCGGCACCACGGTTTCGGGTGTCGTCGAACACGTCGGTTTGTTCACCACGCGGGTGCGTGATGAGAACGGCTCGATCCATGTGCCGAACACCGTCATGAATCTGGTTCGCAATCTCTCCCAAGAGGCGTCAGCCACGACGCTTCGCCTCAAAGTTCATGAGCGGATCGACTCCGAAGCAGTCTCGACAACGCTGCGCGATCTGGCCGGCACAGCCGGGCTGACGGACGTGATTTTCTTGAGCGACATCGAGTCACATCAGCCGGCGACCGGCGAGATTGAGATCGAGGTCACCACACCTCGTCCGCTCGATCCGCGCGAGCGGGCTCGCCTGGTGCAGCGTGCGGAAGAAGCGTTGCGGCGCGACGGCGCTGACTGAACGCCGGAGTCGTCAGGACGCGGCTCGAGCTGCGCGGGCCTCAGCTGCCCGCCGACGACGGATGTCGCGACGCTCCTCCTCGGAGAGCCCACCCCAAATGCCCGAGTCTTGGTTGGTGGCGAGGGCGTAATCGAGGCAGGCGTCGGTCACGACGCACTCGCCGCACAACCTCTTGGCTTCCTCGATGGCGACGATCGCATATCCGGTGGTCCCGATCGGAAAGAACAACTCCGGGTCGGTGTCACGGCACAGCGCCGCATCCCGCCAGGTGTCGTCGGCCATCGAGAGCGCATCGGTGCTGCCGGTCATCGTCACTGTGAGACTCCTAGGGGTGGGTCGCCGATAAGGGGGTATGGGTGTCCGGTACATCTGTCCGCACCCGGCAGAGAGACGCTAGGTGCGCACCCGACCGTGCGCAAGGGGTCATCTGGCGTTCATCCACTAGTCATGGACATGCCCCATCTCATTTAGAGATGGGGCTCATCTCATCCACCCGGCGATTAGGTTGCGCGGCGTGACACTCGTGATCGCCCACCGTGGCGCCAGCGCTGCCGCTCCTGAGAACACCATTGCCGCGTTCGAACTTGCGGTGGCTCTCGGTGCCGACGGAATCGAACTCGACGTTCGTCGCAGCCTCGACGGTCACGCGGTGATCCACCATGATGCCCATCTGCCCGACGGTCGCCTCATCGCTGCCACGCTGCGGTCGGACCTCCCCGACACGGTTCCCGATCTTGCGGAAGCACTCGACGCCTGTGCCGGTGCGTTCGTCAACATCGAGATCAAGAATCACCGCGCCGAACCCGACCATGACCCCGACGGCGCGCTCGTGGCGATCGTGGCTGACGAGATCAACCGACGAGACGATCCGACGTCACGATGGCTCGTATCGAGTTTCGACCTAGCGACCATCGATGACATGCGCCGCGCCGCTCCCGGCGTGCGTACTGCGTATCTCACATCGAGGAAAGCCGAAGCGGGACTCCGGGCGACGGTGCTCGGTGGCCACGATGCCTGGCACCCTGAGTATCGCGACGTTGATGCGGGCTTCATCCGCCGCGCCCATGCCATGGGTATCGCCGTCAACGTCTGGACCTGTGATGAACCGGGCATCCAGCAGGTGCTCATGGCCGCTGGCGTCGACGGTATCTGCACCAATGTGCCCGATGTGGCACTAACCGTGCGGGCCCGTCAGGGCTGACGTCACGGCTGACCCGGCCACACGAGACGCACCGCCTCAGGCACGTGTTCGAAGCGCAGCGACGACACCTCACCCAAATGATCGCCATCGACCTGGAATGGCATCTGCCCATCGCCGACAGCGGTGACCGTCAACCCGTCCACCCCGGTCCACTCGATGACACCGTCAGCCCCAGCGAGTCCGCCACCACGCAACGCGGAACCGAGAGCCCCAACGAGCGTCCCCACACGAAGATCGGTGAAGGTGACCACGACGAGCGACTCCGAAAGGCCAGCGGCTGGCGACACATCGAGTGCCCGGTTGCCGAGATATGTGTATGGATTGGTGTTGAGCACCACGGCGAAGCGACCATCGTCCGTTGAACGCCCGTCGTCGCAACGAAGCGCGAACTGTGGGTTCGCGCGGTCGTAACTGCGCAACCAGGTGTCGAACCCGGCCCAGATGAACAACGGGTGTCCGAACCAGCGCTTCAGAGAGGCATGCCGCTCCACGGCCGCCACGACGGCAGCATCGAAGCCGACACCGGTGTGGAAACAGAAGTACCTGCCATTGACACGGCCGAGCCCGATCGGTCGCAGATCACCCGCAGCAAGTCCGGCGAGCAGGTGCGGTGTCGCAGCGACCGGATCGTTGGGCATACCGATCGTGCGAGCGAACACGTTTGTCGACCCTCCAGGAAGCGCAGCGAGCGCTGTGTCCGACCCGGCGATGCCGGTGGCGACCTCATTCAGGGTTCCGTCACCCCCGAACGCGATCACACAGTCGAGTCCACGTCGGGCGGCGTCCTGCGCGAATCGGATGGCGTGCCCTCGACGGTTCGTCTCCACCAATTCGACCTCGTGCAAGCGCGACAACTCACGGTGAACGGTCACGGTGTTGCGAGCCGTCACCGACGAGGCGAAGGAGTTGACCACGAGCAGGATCCGCACCGCTGCCGACGGTACCAGCGCAGGTGTCCACCTGAGTTGGGCGGCATCGGTACCTGCGGGTAACAATGTCGGAATGAAGGTGATCGTGTGCGTTAAGCAGATTCCTGATCCGGCGCTTCCGGGCGAGCTGGATCCCTCCACCAACCAGCTCAAGCGCGACGGCAAGCTGATTCTCGACGAGTCGGACAGCTACGGCGTCGAGATGGCGCTTCAGCTCGTCGACGCGGCTGGTGGCGGCGAAGTCGCCCTCGTGTCGATGGCCCCCAATGATGAGGTGTCGGGCATGCGCACCGCGCTTGCCATGGGCGCCGCCCAAGGCGTTCTGGTGTCGGATCCTGCCCTCGCCGGCTCCGATGCGCTCACCACTGCAAAGATCCTCGCCGCAGCCGTGCAGCGCCTTGGCGGGGCCGACCTGGTGATCGCCGGGACCGAGTCGTCCGACGGTTACACCGGCACCGTTCCCGAGCAAATGGCTGAGGTTCTCGGACTACCGTCGGTGACCTTCGCCAAGAAGGTCACCGTCGACGGTTCGACGCTCAAGGTCGACCGTCAGACCGAGGCCGGCTACGACGAGGTGACCTGCCCAATGCCCGCAGTCATCAGCGTGACCGCCGGCGTGGTTGAGCCCCGTTACCCAAGCTTCAAGGGCATCATGGCCGCCAAGTCGAAGCCGGTCGAGACCGTGACCGCCGGTGACCTGGGCGTCACCCCGGTGGGATGGGCCGGCTCCGGTCAAACCGTCGCCGCGGTAGCCCAGGCACCTGCCCGTGAGGCCGGAACCGTCATCGAGGATGATGGCGAGACCTACGCCAAGATCGTCGAGTTCCTCGAGGGACTCAAGGTCATCTGATTCAGCCGGAACGATCGAGACAGGACAACAACATCATGAACATCTGGGTCTTTGCACAAGAGAGCAACGGAACTGCCACCTCAGGCACGCTCGAACTCCTCACCAAGGCACGCTCCCTCGGCACCGTGTCGGCCTTCGTCGGCGGTGATGCCTCGGCCATCGCTGGCGTGCTCGGCGAATACGGCGCATCGACGGTGTACGCCACTGGCGATCTCGGTGGCGCACTTCCCGGCGCCGCTGTGGCGTCGGCCATGAAAGCGGTCATCGACGGCGGCACCACCCCCGACCTGATCATGTTTCCGCAGAACTACGAGGGCCGTGATGTGATGGCCCGCCTGTCGGTCAAGCTCGACCGAACGGTTCTCACCAACAACATTGACGTGACCGCCGACGGTGGCACCGTCACCGTGACCACGCCGGTCTTCGGCGGCAACACGCTGGTCAGCACCAGCTTCTCGGGCTCGGCCCCCTACTTGGCAGCCTTCCGGCCCAAGTCGTTTGCCGCCGAGTCCGCTGGCGGTGGCGCCCCAGAGGTCGTGTCCGCTCCGGTGCCCGACCTCGGATCGACTGCAGGCGCGACGGTCACCGCCGTTCACGTCGAGGAGTCGACCGGACCGAAGCTTGACGAGGCTGACATAGTCGTCGCCGGTGGTCGTGGCCTCGGAGAGGCCGACAAGTTCACCTTGGTCGACGATCTTGCCAAATTGTTGAAGGGCGCGGCCGGTGCCTCGCGAGCGATCGTTGACGCCGGATGGGTTCCCTATTCGATGCAGGTGGGCCAGACCGGCAAGGTTGTGAAGCCCAACGTCTACATCGCTGCTGGCATCTCCGGTGCCACTCAGCACATGGTGGGAATGAAGGGCTCGAAGAACATCATCGCCATCAACAAGGACGCTGAGGCTCCCATCTTCGGTGTTGCCGATCTCGGCATCATCGGCGATGTGCACAAGGTGATGCCGAAGTTGATCGAGGCCCTCAAGGCCCGAGGCTGATCGTCACTTCGACGGGGTCGTTCACTCGACGTCGTCGGCAGAGAACACCCACGACAGACCGTCATCGACGGAACTCGCAACGAGCCGGACGCGCCAACCGCCGTCCGGCTCGTGCGCGTCCCACGCCCACCAGCGCAAGCCACCTGCGGCATCTCCGAGTGCGTCTGGCGACGGAGGCCAGTCCTCGCCGAGATCGGTGATCGCAGCGAGCAACCACCACGCCCCGAATCTGCCGATTGCTGCGCCTCGACGCCGTCCGTGCGCCCCACCGCTCGCCCCGGCCCACGCCAGCAGACCGATGGCGTCACCGGTGGTGATCTCGGCCAGCCGGGCGCTTTGTGGCCCGAGATGAGCGATTGCATCGAGATGGTCGCCTTCGACACAGATCGCTTCTGCTCGACCGTTTGACCGTTCAGTCCAGGTCTCGAGCAGTTGACCGAACGCAAGGGCCGTGTCGTCATCGTCGACGCGCTTTGCTGTGTCAACGGCGGGCAGAGTGACGTCGGTGAGGGTCACCGGCGGCATCGGACGGTCGATGTGAACACCCTCATCGTCGTAACGGGCCAGTGCATACGACGGCTCCCACGAGGCGAGCGAGGCTGGAATATCGATCACCGGGGCGAGACGAGCGAGATCGTCGTCGGGGATCTCTTCGCCCCGCAACGCTCGTTCGTGGGCCACGTAGGTCGCTGTCGGGCCGTCACCGATCAGTCGGGACAATCCAGTCCACGTGTGATGCATCGCCGCAACCTCGCTGAGCGGGCCGATGGTGAATCGCCCTGACTCCTCATCGAGCACCCGAGCGCACCATTCGTCAGGCGCCCACAACGCAAGGCGATATTCGGCGAGTGTTGCCACCGGCCAGAGCTGTCGACCGGTCGCCACCGCCGCTGCGCAGCGATCCCGAGTTCGCAACAACCCGGGCCAATCGCGTGATGCGGTGCGGTCATCGACGAGTCGCACGAGGTCGTCGAGATCGGCCCGGTGAATGCGCTCATCGAGCACGTCGTCACGAACGGGTTCGTCCATGGCGCAGCCTCTCACACCAGTGGCCACGGATAGCGCTGGCCACCGGTGTCGTCGGGAGGCAGCACCCCCTCAGCGGCGAGACGTTCGCATCGATGACGCAACGCGTCTATCTCGTCGCTCGAGAGCAACCCGCGCAGTTCGTCGCCCGGATCATCGGCCACAGTGGTGAGCGCCTCGAGACGTTCTGCTGAGATGGACTCGCCGACGAACTCCCAGATCACCGTACGCAGTTTGAACGGCGCTGCGAAACACAAGCCGTTGTCGATGGCCCATACGCCGTCGTCGGCCAGCAGACAGTGCCCGCTCTTGCGGTCGGTGTTGTTCGCCGCGATGTCGAACAATGCGATGTCGGCGAGTCGGGAATGGAGGTCGGGTCGTTGTTCGTGAATGGTGAAGTAGTGCTCGGAATGGTCAGCGTCGACGAACCACTGGAATGAGCCTTCGCCGAAGGGGCCGTCACGAAGGATCGTTGTCGGGACCACGCCCACGCCGAGCGCCTCGCTCAGCACCCATGCAGCACGTTCACGACGGTGTAGTCCTGGTTCGAAGTCCCACAGCGGGCGTTCACCGCGCAGAGGCTTGTAGATCGCTCGATGCTCGGTCTCGCCGGAGCGAACGAACACTGCGAAGGTGGCATTGGAACTCCACGGCATCCGGCCTTCGATTTCGATCTCGGCTGACTCGAGGAAAGCGACCTGGTCCATCAGTTCATGCGCGGGCACGGATGTCCATCGGGGTCGATCGGTCCGCCGCACCAGCGACACGGCGGACGACCGGCGGCCACCACCCGGTCGGCATGCTCAAGAAATGCAGCCGCCTGACCCCGGGTGACGGCGATACGGATGGTGCCGAGATCATCGTTCGGATCAAGCCCGAGCTCGATCCCGGGGCCATCGAGGTCATTGTCATCGTCGTCGGGACCCCCGACCTCATCGAGCCGTATGACCACCCGATCGCCGTGAGCGTCGTAGCCGAGAGCGATGCTGCCGAGTATGAACCCATCACCGGTCGGAGGCGCCATGTCCATCGCCGCTGGCATGGGGCGATCCTCAGGAGGTGGGAGGTCTTGGAGCACATTCTCGAGGTAGCGCGACATCGCCGCCACCTGGGCCTTCTCACACTTCAGGTCGAACCGCCGTCCCCCGGAACGGATCTGCAGGAAGAACACTCGGGAACCGGGTCGGCCGACCGTGCCGGTCGTGAACACGTCGACATCGTCGAGCCGCTCGTCGATCGGGTCGCCGCTCATGAAAGCGCCAGATCCCCGATCGGACCCCCGGTCGAGTTCACGGCCAGCACCGCTGGGCCATGTGCCGTCCACGAGATCGCCGAGATCGAACACGTCGACACGACGATGCGCTGGAACAGGTCGAGGTGGGTGCCAACGGCGTGGGCGATCGCCGCCTTGATCGGATCGGCGTGCGACACACAGACGATGGTGCCGCCGGGATGCGCGGCACGAAGCCGGTCAAGAGCAGACACGATCCGCACCTGCATCTCGGTGAAACTCTCACCGCCTGGGAAGCGGAATGTCGATGGCGCTCGCTGCACCGTCGACCACTCCGGCAGTTTCATGAGTTGTGCGAGTTCGGCTCCGGTCCAGGAACCGAAGTCGCATTCGAGCAGGCCCTTGTCGACGATTGGGCGCATGTTGCGCACACGTCCGATTGGCGCAGCGGTCTCGCGGGCGCGCTCGAGAGGGGAGCAGTAGATGGCGTCGACGCGCTTGAGTGCGGCGATGCGCTCGGCTGCTGAGTCAGCCTGAGCCTGACCGGTCTCGGACAGATGCAGCCCTTTGGCGCGTCCGGGAAGCACTTTGCCGGTGGTGGGGGTGTTGCCGTGGCGCACGAGCAGCACCGTCGTCATCGGCGTTGTGGTGCCCTTGCGGCGAGAGGTCGACTTCGCAGCCATCGGACTCTCAACCTACTGTCCGGCGCCATGGCACGCATCGGCGAGGACCCCATCAGGCGCGCGGGGTTTGAGCAACTCGGCGCCGAAATCGTGGACTGCCGTTCTTGCGGGCGACTCGTGGAGTGGCGCGAGAAAGTCGCCCGAGAACGTCGGGCGGCCTACCGTCATCAGGAGTACTGGGGGAGGCCCATTACCGGCTTTGGCGATCCTGATGCCCGAGTGGTCGTGTTGGGGCTTGCGCCAGCGGCCCACGGTGCGAACCGCACCGGCCGGGTGTTCACCGGCGATCGAAGCGGTGACTGGCTGTTCCGATCGATGCACCGAGTAGGACTCGCGAATCAGCCCGAATCGGTCTCGGCGGACGACGGTCTGACGTTGACCGACGCATGGGTGACGGCTGCGGTGCGATGTGCGCCGCCGGCGAACAAGCCGACGACGGACGAGCGTGACAACTGTGCGGGGTTCCTGCATCGAGAGTTCGATCTTCTCGAACGCTGCGCTGTCGTGGTCTGCCTCGGGGCATTCGGCTACGAGGCGGCATGCCGGCACTTCGGGGTGCGGCCTCGACCGCGATTCGGACATGGGGTGGAGATTCCTGCTGCCGACGGGCGTCCAGCACTGATCTGTTCGTTCCATCCGAGTCAGCAGAACACCTTCACCGGCCGATTGACCGAAGCGATGCTCGATGACGTCCTCAGCCGGGCGGTGGCGATCGCCGATAGCCTCCGTTGATCGTGAGGTCCCGTCTCGTCATCACCGCTGCCCTCGTCGCTGTCGGCGCGCTCGGCACCGTCGGCTGTTCGAGTCCGCCACCGGCGCGCCTCGTGGCGCTTGAGATGATCGACACGCTCGATCAGCCTGAGTCGGTGCGTGATTGCATGACCGCCAAGGTCGAGGCGATGACCGAACTCGAGGTCGAAGCGATCGCCGCGAGCGAGGATCAGTTGACCCTCGACGGCTTCAGCGCCGATCTCGCCTCCTGCATCGGCGGCTGATCAGCAGCGCTGTCAGCTCGCCGGCGTGGGCGCCGGAGCGGCTGCCTTCTTCTTTGGCGGTGGCACACCGATCGCTGGGTTGGGATCAGCGTCCTTCGGCCAACGGCGCCGGCTCACGATCGAGAGCATGCGCAACAGCTTCATCGCCTTCTCATCTTCTTGAGCCGGCCGGGCGATGATCGAACCGTCGGCGATCATCCGGTTGATCACCTCGACACCGAGGTCGGTGCGCACGATGGTGAGCGTCCAGTCGTTGTCCTCGCCGATGCCACCGGTCGACACGTCGGCGTGCTCAGCAGCGAAGTCTGGGCAATGCATACAGCCTTTGCGAGTCCACTGATGGCATTCCTTGAGGTCGACTTCGTGATAGGAGCCGTCTTTCATCCAGATCTGGAAGACGCCCTTGATGTTCATCTTCACCATGTCCTGCTTCGCGAGGCCGTACTTGGCCTCGAACAGTTCGGTGAAGATCGCGTCGTCGAAGGTCTTTGAGCACAGCAACCCGATGTTGAACTGGAACGGCTTGGAGACCTTGCCTGCTTTGCGATCCCACATGGTGGGTGGTGACGAGGTCTGACATCCCATGCCGACGAGGGCGAGCCGTTGGTGCCCGGCCTCTTTGGCCTCACGGAGAGCGAGCGGATTCGCACAGTAGGTGTATCGACTGCCGGCTGTGGCGAGGATCTCATCTCTGGTGGTGACGACTGCCGGCTTTGCCTTCCAGTGATCGTCGTCTTCCACGCCAGAGACCAACGCAGCATCGATGTAGTCGTGTTCGCGCAACCAGATGAGCATTGCCGACACCAGTCCACCGTCTTGGCCCATCTTGTGAACCATCTCGTCGCTGGCGCGGGTGAGAAGCAGTTGCTGCCAGATCCCTGACATCTCGTCTGGTTCACGATGTCGGCCGAACAGGTGCATGTCAGCTGACGGCTCCCAGGCGCGGAACCGCGGGCAGGCCCTGGTGCACGTTGTGCAGCCCTTCTCGCCATGCACGCAGTTGTCCGGACCGAGTTCTTCTTCGAGGTGGAACGGGATGTACTTGCCCTCCTCGTGCTCGTAGCCGATCACGTCGTGTGGGCAGGTGACCACGCACCCGGCGCACCCGGTGCACAGGCCGGTGTCGATCACCTCGGCCTTCAATTCTTTCCACTGTGCGGTCCAGCGTGCGGGGGCGTCCGTCGTCATGGGACGAACGCTAGGCGATGGCGGACCTCAGATCGCCTCCGGGCCCTCCTCGCCGGTACGGATTCGTACCAGCCGTTGCACGTGGGTGACCCAGATCTTGCCGTCACCGATCTGTCCGGTGGCTGCGCTCGACCGGATGGCATCGACCACCTGGTCGACAAGCGAGTCATCGATAACCAGTTGGATCTCGACCTTCGGCACGAAATCGACCCGGTATTCAGCACCTCGGTAGGTCTCGGTGTGGCCACCTTGACGACCGAACCCACGCACCTCGCCGACGGTCATGCCGGTAACGCCCAGTGGTTTGAGGGCGTCTTTCACATCATCGAGTTTGAACGGCTTGATGACTGCGGTGACGAGCATCATGGTCTCATCATCGCGCCATCGGTCATCGATGAAAAGCACACAACCCCGGGTCACGTCGATGTGACCCGGGGTTGCCCCTACCCCGCACAGGCGGGTTCAGGCGGACGTTGGCGCGTCAGACGGCCTGCGCACCTTCTTCGCCTGTGCGGATACGTACGAGACGGTCGACACCGGTGACCCAGATCTTCCCGTCTCCGATCTTTCCTGAGTTCGCCGCAGCGGCGATGGTGTCGACGACTTGATCGGCGGCACCATCGTCGACAACCACCGAAAGGCTGACTTTCGGCACGAAGTCGATCTGGTATTCGGCGCCCCGGTAGGTCTCGGTGTGGCCACCTTGGCGGCCGAACCCACGGACCTCGGTGACGGTCATACCTGCCACACCGATGCCCTTCAGGGCGTCCTTGACCTCGTCGAGTTTGAACGGCTTGATGACCGCAGTGATGAGTTTCATGACTTCACGTGTCCTTTCGTTCTCAGACGCCCACCGAGGTGGAGTCTCCGGCGTAACCCTGCAGTCCGTGCTCGAGCACGTCGAGACCCTGAGCCTCTTCTTCGGCGCTGACACGCAGCCCGATGGTGGCCTTGATGATGGCGAACAGGATGCCCGAGGCGATGGCGACCCATGCCGCAATGATGACGACCATGACGACCTGCATTCCCAGCTGGTCGAGGCCGCCACCGTAGAACAGGCCAGCGTCCTCACGGCCGAGGAAGGCGTCGTCGTACTTGGCGAAGAGGCCGATCGAAAGCGTGCCCCAGATGCCGACCACACCGTGCACCGAGATGGCACCCACTGGATCGTCGATGCGAACCGCATCGAAGAAGTACACCGAGAAGACGACGAGCACGCCTCCGACGGCACCGATGATCGCTGCGGGCAGCGGATCGACCGCACCGCACGGAGCGGTGATGGCGACGAGTCCAGCGAGAGCGCCGTTACCGATCATGGCGAGGTCGGGCTTGCCGGCCTTGAACCAGATGGTGATCGCAGCGAAGAGCGCACCGGCAGCTGCGGCCAGCATGGTGTTCACACCAACGCTCATCACGTATTGGTCGGCAGCCAGCTCGGAACCGGGGTTGAACCCGAACCAGCCGAGCCACAGGATGAACACACCGAGCACGGCAAATGGGATGTTGTGTCCTGGAATCGCCCGAGGCTTACCGTCGGGTCCGTACTTACCGATTCGAGGTCCGAGGAACATCGCTCCCATGAGGGCGGCGACACCACCGGTCATGTGCACGATCGCCGAACCGGCGAAGTCGGAGTACACCGCATCACCGATCGAGATGTTGGCGATGAGACCGCCGCCCCACGTCCAGTGGACGACCACCGGATAGATGAAGGCGCACATCACCACGCTGAAGGCCAGGTAGGCGCTGAACTTGGTGCGCTCAGCCATGGCCCCGGAGGCGATGGTGACTGCGGTGGCGGCGAACACGGCCTGGAAGAAGAACGTGGTCGCTGGACTGAGCCCACCGTCAAATGCCGAGTAGTCGTCGTAGCCGGACAGGAACCAGTTGCCTGATCCGATCCAATCGCCGCCGCCCGAGCCGAACGCGAATGCATAACCTGTAGCGAAGAACGCGAGGATGCCGACAACGGCGTCAGCCATGTTCTTGGCGAAGATGTTCACCACGTTCTTGGCACGGGTCAGGCCCGCTTCGACGAGTGCAAAGCCGGCCTGCATGAAGAACACCAGGATTCCGGCGATGAACACCCAGATGTTGTTGAGCACTACCTGGACATCGTCTGGTGTGAGCTCTTGAGCGAAACCGACGTTTGGTGTGAGCGCCAGCAATGCCAGCGTTCCACCGAGGCCGGAGATGATTCGTAGTGCACGTGTGCGCACGGGACCTCCTCAGTTGTGGATGGGTAGGGATTCATGTCCGCAACCGAGGCCACGCTGCCCCTCGGACATCTCGAACGGTAGGGGGCCTGTTTTTCGCCGGTGTCGCCCGAATGTTTCCAGTTCGTGACCAGTCGGTGCCGCCCGGTGTGAGCTGATCAGGCGACGAGCATCCAGCCACGACGGCGGACGGTCACGATGCGCTCGGCCCCGACGGCTCGCCTCACACCGACGATGAGCGAGTCGCATCGCCGGTCGCTGAGATCGGCGATGGCGGCGGACCGAGCCAACTCAGACCGGCTTACGACCCGCCCTTGGCGTTCGAGCAGAGCGCGATAGACGGCGAGTTCTTGAGGACTCAGTTCGGCGGGGGTAGCCGTTTTCATACGGAAAGGTTCCCGCAGCCAGATCACACCTGTGTCGCAGCGATGTGAACGCTCTGTTTCACCGGTCGGTTACCGATCGGTAGCGATCGTCGGGCAGAATCAGCACATGGATTTGACCTACCCCGTTGAAGCAGAAGAATTCCGCACCGAAATCCGTGCCTGGCTGGAACAGAACCTGCCCACTGGCTGGTTCGAACAGGGCTTCGAGATGAGCGAACCGGAGCGGGCCGAGTTCAACCGCACCTGGCCTGCGAAGTTGTTCTCAGGTGGCTGGATCTGCGCCACTTGGCCCACTGAGTACGGCGGCAAGGGTCTCAGCACGATGCAGGGTGTCGTGCTCGCCGAGGAGTTCGCCCGTGCACGCGCACCCATGCGCGGTGACTTCTTCGGTGACACGCTCGTCGGCCCCACGTTGTTGCAGTGGGGAACCGAGGAGCAGAAGAAGGAGTTCCTCCCGGGCATCTTGAAGGGTGAGACCCGTTGGTGCCAGGGCTTCTCCGAGCCCAACTCCGGCTCCGACCTCGCCAGCCTCAAGACCACGGCGGTGCTCGACGGCGACCAGTGGGTCATCAACGGCCAGAAGGTCTGGACCACCCAGGGTCACCACGCCGACTATTGCTTCTTGCTGACCCGTACCGATGCCGATGCGCCCAAGCACGCCGGCATCTCGTATCTGCTCGTGCCGATGCGTCAGCCCGGCGTCGAGGTTCGGGGCATCACCCAGCCCGACGGCACGGCTGAGTTCTGCGAGGTGTTCTTCACCGACGCTAAGTGCCCGAAGGACAATGTGGTCGGCGGTGTCAACAACGGTTGGAAGGTCGCCAACTCGACGCTGGCGTTCGAGCGCGGTCAGTCAGCGACCACTGGCTACCGGCGTTTCGAGGAGGAGTACCGCCTGTTGGTGGAGACGGCCACGGCGAACGGCCGCATTGCGGAATCGACCATCCGGCAGCGCCTCATGGAGTTCTACACCAAGATTCAGATTCTTAAGATCAATGGTCTACGCAACCTGTCGGCCACACTCACCGGCAGCCGTGACATGGGAACGATCGCCCTCGGAGCCACCAACAAGATGTTTTGGTCCGAGATGCACAAGGCTGCAATGGAACTGGCCCTTGACATCTTCGGTGCTGATTCCATGCTCGTCGACACCGGCCCCGAGGCCGGGTCGTGGCCCGGTGCCCTGCGCGAGCGGCGGCGCTCGGGCTACCCGGTGAGCCCGATGATGTCGGCCTTCTTCTTCTCTCGCTCGGAGACGATCTGGGGTGGAAGCAGCCAGATCCAGCGCAACATCGTTGGCGAGCGAGTGCTCGGACTGCCCAAGGAGCCCCGCCCGGGCTGAACGTCGAGCGGCGTTACGTTCCGATGACGGGACGGTGTGCGGCAATGCCGCCGCTGCTGACTGCGTAACGTTCAGTTGATGGACGAGCGTTTCGCACCCGACGGTACTGCCCGTCGATCGTCCGCGATCTTGAGCGAACTGCTCGACGGCATCGGTGCCGAGGGCCTCGAGGAGCGTCAGCGTGCCGCTGAGGCGGAGATCCTCACCATGGGGATCACCTTCACCGTGTACAGCGACGGCGACAACATCGACCGAGCGTGGCCGTTCGACGTGATCCCGCGCATCATCGACGGATCGGAATGGGACGGTGTCGAAGCTGGGTTGGTTCAACGCCTTCGGGCGCTTAACGCCTTCATCGACGATCTCTACAACGACCAGCGAATCATTGCCGACGGTGTGTTCCCCGCTGAGCTGCTCGCCGATTCAGCCAATTACCGGCCCGAATGCCGGGGTGTTCACCCGGCGCACGGCGTGTGGGCGCACATCTCGGGATCTGACCTCGTTCGTCACGACGATGGGCAGTTCTACGTGCTCGAGGACAATCTCCGAGTCCCGTCCGGCGTGAGTTACATGCTCGAGAACCGCGCTGTGACCAAGCGGGTGTTCCCCGACCTGTTTGAACGCCAAAGCATCCGGCCCGTCGACAACTACACGGACGAACTCAACCGCCTGCTCGTGTCGATTGCCCCGGGCGCAAAGCGCAACCCGCAGGTTGCGGTGCTCACGCCGGGGGTGTTCAACTCGGCGTACTTCGAGCACTCGTTCCTCGCTCAACGAATGGGTGCCGAGCTCGTCGAGGGCGACGACCTCGTGGTCGGTGTGGACGGCGTCGTGTCGATGCGAACCATCGAAGGGCTTGCACCGGTCGATGTGATCTATAGGCGGATCGACGACCTGTTTCTGGACCCGGAGGTGTTTCGCTCGGACTCGCTGATCGGGGTGCCGGGACTGATGCGGGCCTGGCGTGAAGGAACGGTTGCGATAGCGAACGCCCCGGGCGCTGGTGTTGCTGACGACAAAGTCGTCTACGCCTGGGTGCCCGACATCATCCGCTATTACACGGGTGATGAGCCGCTCATCCCCAACGTGCCCACGTGGCGATGCATGTACGCAGATGAGCGACGCCACGTGCTCGACAATCTCCGTGAGCTCGTAGTGAAGCCAGCGAACGAGTCGGGTGGCTATGGCATCGTGATCGGAGACCGGGCCGATGATGCGACATTGCGTGAGTGCGCAGCGGCGATTGAGGCTGATCCCCGAAACTGGGTGGCGCAACCGATCCTGGCGTTGTCGACCGTGCCGACGATCGTCGGCGATGGCGAGATCGGCCAGCGCCACGTCGACCTCCGCCCATTCATCCTCACCGGCGAACGATCGTTCGTCACCCCGGGAGGATTGACACGTGTTGCGCTGCCGGAGGGATCGCTCGTCGTCAACTCGTCACAAGGCGGGGGCAGCAAGGACACCTGGGTGGTCGACGTCGAAGGCGGAGGTGCCTGATGGCGCTGCTCTCCCGTGTGGCCGACCGTGTGCATTGGGGCGCCCGGTACATCGAACGAGCCGAGGACACCGCCCGTGTTCTGCGCGCCTTCGGTGATCTCTACGTCGACTTCCCGGTCGCAGCGGGACTCACGTGGGGACCGCTCGTGGCGATCACCGGTGAGGCGCCGATCGTGAGCGATTCGGCTGACCGCGGCGAGCGCGAGGTACTGCACCGACTCATCGCCGATGCATCGAATCCCGGTTCGATCATCGCTGCCGTGGAGGCGGCGCGCGAGAACCTGCGTACCACCCGCGAGGTAATGCCTCGAGAGGCGTGGCTCGCGATCAACCAAATCGCTCGGCTCGCTCGCGACGAGGCGCCACGGGCAGTTGGACGACGCAACCGTGATTGGTTCCTCACGCGGGTGATCGAGATCAGTCGGCGGCTCGACGGGGTGCTCGAGTCGACGATGACCCGAGACCCGGCATGGCACATGTGGCGACTCGGTCGTCTCGTGGAACGAGCAGACATGACAACCCGTGTGCTCGGGGTGCGAGCCGCCTCATTGTTGCGCCCGGCTGAGTCGCTCGGCGCCGACCTCGCCGACGTGCAGTGGATGGGTGTGCTGCGCTCGCTGTCTGCGTTGCAGATGTACCAGCGCGCCGTCCGTGGGCCGATCGAGGCTGGTGATGTGATGCGCTTTTTGTTGTTCCACGAGGGGTTCCCGCGGTCGGTGCGCAGTTGTCTCGTGGGGATTCAGTCCGAGGTGCTGGCCCTTCCGGATCCGCGCGAGGTGCTCGAAGCGGTGGGTGATGCGCTGGCGGCGCTCGATGCGTGTGATCCTGAAGCAAGTGACGGTTGGGCGATCGATGCCGATATGGATCGTCTGCAAGTCTCGTTGGTCGCCCTCGACCGTGCCATTATCTCTCGTTACTTCACATGGTGATGTCGAACACCCCCATCGACGCTCTGCTCGGCGATCACGACCGACTGCTGTCGTGGCGCGAACGCGCCGACCGTCTGCTCGAGGCGGAAGGCGCCGGCCATCTCGTTCACGACCTGCCGGTGCGCTCCGATGGGCGAGCGACATCGGCGGCAAGCCGTCCGTGGCGTCTCGATCCGATTCCGATCACCCTTGATCGGGCAGTTCATGAATGGCTGGCGTCGGCGGTTGCCGAACGGATGCGTGCACTGTCGGTGGTACTGGACGACCTGCACGGAGCGCGCACCCTTCTGCGTTCTGGAGTCGTACCGGCTGACGTACTGTTCGCCTCTGGGGCGTATCGATCGGAGGCGGTGGGCTCTGCGCCTCGGCGATGGCTCACCGTGTACGCCGTCGATCTCATCGAGTCGGCCGATGGGGTCTGGCACATCGTGCAGGATCTCACCGACGCGCCGGTTGGCATCGGCTACACGCTGCTCGACAGGTCGGTGATGACTCGAGTCGCTCCGACGGAGATGGCGTCGGCGGGCGTGACCCCACTGCACGGCTTCGCCGATGCAATGCGATCAGCGCTCGCGTCGTGCTCGACGGCCGAGAGCCCCCGCATCGTCGTCTTCTCCGGCGGTCTCGATCATCCGTCGTACGTGGAGCAGGCGTACTTGTCGGTGCAACTCGGCGTGAACCTGGTGGAAGGCGCCGATCTCGTGGTGCGCCAGCGAAGGCTCTGGATACGGACGCTTGACGGCCTCGAACCGGTCGACGTGGTGTTGCGTCGCCTCGAGGATCCAGGCATCGATCCGTTGCAGGTCGATTCCTACGGCGCAGCCGGTGTGCCTGGTCTGCTGTCGGCCGCCCGTGCCGGTGGGGTGGACCTCGCGAACGCGTTCGGGTGTGGGGTAATCGAAGCGCTTGGTCGCTCCGGTCATCTCGAGTCGGCGATCGCCGCGATGGCGCCCATCGGCGCAGCGCTCGCCCCGATGCCGGCAGACACCAAGGTCCGCCTCTTTCCGATGGTGGGTGATGATGGCCCGCACGAGGCACCCGTGGTGGTGAGGATGTTTGCTGTCGACGACGGCGAAAGGGTGACGGTGCTGCCTGGTGGATCGGGCCGTGTGCTGGCGCCAGGCGATGACCCACGAGAGCCGACGGCCGGGGTGGCCAAAGATGTCTGGGCCTTGCGGGTGCCGGTGCGGCCGGTGCAGCGGCGCAGCCTGCCCCAAGTCGACTTCGGCTCGTCGGTGCCGACCCGGGTCGCCGATTCGCTCTACTGGATGAACCGGTCGGCCGAACGCGCCGAGGCGATTGCCCGGCTGATGCGGACGATCACGTCTTCGTTCGATCAGGACCCCGGTCTTCTTGAAGCTGACGGTGAACGTCGCCCGTCGATCGCGGCGGCGCTGTTGCGCAGCGTCACCACGCCGTTCGTTGGCGGTGAACCCGAACACGATGGCCTCGCCGATCACGCAGCAGCCGTGGCCGACGCTACCCGTGAACTCACGCGTCAGATCGGTTCGCTCATGAGTGAGGCCATCACGGTGCGCGAGTACCTGTCGGCCACCGGCGGGCGTCTGTTGGCGCATTTGGCCAGCATCCGAGCATCTCTCACCCATGACCGTCCGGACGTGGAACAACTCGATTCGTTGTTGGCTGACTTCGCTGCCCTGGCGGGCCTCTGGAACGAATCGACGGTGCGCGGACCGGCATGGCGAATCGGTGATCTTGGTCGGCGCCTCGAACGCGCAGCGTTGACCCGTCGACTGGTCGTCACCGGTCTGACCCCGGGAGCCGGTGAACCGCTTGGGGTGGGTGGTCCTGAGTCGTGGGCGGCGGAGATCACTCTTGCTGCATGTGAGAGCCTTGTCGCCTATCGACGCCGTCACCGCAGCGAGGTCGAGCGCCGCGCCGCAGTGGCGATTCTCATCGAGGATGAATCGAACCCTCGGTCGCTGCGTCATGCGATCACGGCGGTTCAGCGTCATGCTGCGGCGATCGGTTGGACCGACGGCGTGGCGATCACCGAGCGCCTCAGTGGTGCGATCGATCTGACCGGTGTGGCGGATGAACTCGCAGCGCTCGATTCGAGTGTGGTGTCACGTTGGTTCTCGGCGCCGACTCACCCAGTGCCGCTGTTCGGAGCGCTGCGATGACCAGGCGTTATCGAGTGGTGCACCGGACCGAGTATCGCTACGGGGCGATGATGACCGACGGCTACTCGGTGGCTGTGGTGTCACCCCGGTCGACCGGACTGCAGACTGTTGTGTCAGCGGACGTGACGTCTGATCCTGAGCCCGACGAACGCGATGAGCGTGTTGACCAATGGGGCAATCACATCGTGCAGTTCGGAGTGCACCGCCCGCATGATCATTCGACGATCGAGTCGGTGTCGGTGGTCGAGGTCGACACGGTGATGCATCCGGACGATCCGACGCCGTGGGAGGACGTGGCGGCGATCATCGCCGCAGCCCAGGGCGATCAAGCGATCGGCGTGCGCCCTTTTGCGTCGTCGTCGCCCTTCGTCGATGTGGGGTCGAATTTGACAGCACTGCGAGCGTTGGCTGCGACGGTGGTGACCGCTGACATGAGTGTGGTCGACGTGGCTCGTGGGCTCTGTTCGACGATCTTCGAGGGTTTCGAGTTCGATCCCGGATTCTCCGAGGTGTCGACCCCGCTCGCCGATGTGTTGGCTGAACGTCGAGGTGTGTGCCAGGACTTCGCTCACTTGGCGATCGGCGCACTTCGGTCGCTCGGCCTTGCGGCGCGTTACGTCAGTGGGTACATCGAGACCGACCCGCCGCCGGGGGAGGAGCGACTCATTGGTGCAGATGCGTCGCACGCCTGGTGTTCGATCTGGACGCCGGGGGCAGGATGGGTCGACTTCGATCCGACGAACGGTCACCTGCCGGTGGAACGGCATGTGACGGTGGCGTGGGGGCGTGATTACGCAGATGTGGTGCCGGTTCGCGGTGTGGTCATCGGGCCGAACGCCGATCAGGATCTCGTGGTGTCGGTCGACGTTGCTCGCGTGGGTTGACGACGGCGATTGATCAGCGGCGTTTGGCGTTCTGCGCCTGCTCACGCCGCGTTTTGGCCTCGGCCTGCTTGCGGGCCTTGGCTTCCTTGCGCTTGGCTTTGATCGCTTCGCGCTCGGGATCATCGGCCACGGCGGCGACAGCGGGGGCAACCACTGGGCGGGATTCGACGGGCGGCAACTTGAGCACGTCGTCGTTCTTCAGCAGATCTCGGATGATCGGGGCAGCTGGCGCCTCGCCGGCGACGGTTGAGGCGAGCATCATGCGGGTGGCAGCGAGACCGTGACGCTCGATCAACCCGGGAAGCACTCCCTGAAGGTCCTCGGTTGAGGGATGATCGGCGTGGTCACCGAGTTGTTCGATGCAATCGGCGAGGCATGCATCGGTGATGACCATGATGATGCCTTCCATGGTGCCATCGAGTCGGCCCCGGCTGGCGGCGTCACGGATGTGGACCGGATCGGTCTCGCCGAGGACGAGTTCGGTGAGCGCGTCGAGGTGGTCTTCGTCGAGGGCCTCGACAAGGGCGGTGATCTCGGCGTCGGTGGCGAGCGAGATGGTTCGGTCGAGGAGTCCGAGGGACTGCAGACGGGTCTTCACCTGATTCACCCGGGGGAGGCTATCGGGACTCACCGGGGTGCCAGAGGGCTGTAGAGTCTCGACTGAAACCGCTTTCAGGTGGTTTGATGTCACGACGTCATCTCGGCGCCATCATGGCGTCGCCGAAACGGGGGAATCATGGCAACCGTCACGCTGTCCGGGGTCAACAAGGTCTACGACAACGGCTATCACGCCATCCACGACCTGTCGCTCGAGATCGTCGACGGCGAGTTCCTCGTGCTGGTCGGCCCATCGGGCTGCGGAAAGTCGACTGCGCTGCGCATGATCGCCGGCCTCGAAACAATCACCTCCGGTGAGATGAAGATCGGCGATCGGGTTGTGAACGACGTGGAGCCCAAGGATCGCGACATCGCAATGGTCTTTCAGAACTACGCGCTGTACCCACACATGTCGGTGGCGGACAACATCGGCTTCGCCCTGAAACTGGCCAAGGTCCCGAAAGACGAGATCGAGGAGCGGGTGAAGCGAGCGGCCGAGATTCTCGAACTCACGACCTACCTCGATAGAAAGCCCGGACAGCTATCGGGCGGTCAGCGGCAGCGTGTCGCCATGGGACGAGCCATCGTGCGTCAACCCGCAGCGTTCTTGATGGACGAACCGCTGTCGAATCTCGACGCCAAACTGCGTGTGCAGATGCGGGCCGAGATCGCTGCGCTCCAGCGTTCGCTCGGCGTCACCACGTTCTACGTCACCCACGACCAGGTCGAAGCCATGACGATGGGTGACCGGGTGGCGGTCATCAAGGACGGCTACCTCCAACAGGTTGACACCCCGCAGAATCTCTACGACCGCCCCGTCAATGTCTTCGTGGCGGCCTTCATCGGCTCACCGTCGATGAACCTCTTCGACGGTCGCCTCGCGCTTTCGGGCGACACGGCCACGGTGACGCTCGGTTCGCAGACACTGACCCTCGGCTCCGAGGTGCTCGCTGCTCGACCAGCACTGCGCAACTACGACGGCCGCAATGTGGTGGTCGGCATTCGCCCCGAGGACTTCGAGGACAATGAGTTCGCCGGCGATGCGTCGGGCCGAACCATGACCGCCCCGGTGAAGCTCATCGAAGCACTCGGATCGGAGTTGATGGTGCACTTCTCGATCGATGCCCCGACGGTCGACTCGGGCGATCCCGATGCGCCTGAGACCCAGCCCGTCGACGGGCAGGCCAACGCGGTGGGTCGGTTCAATCCGCGCTCACGGGTGCGCTCCGGCGACACGGCGACGATTGCCGTGTCGACCGAGAACCTGCACTTCTTCGACGCCGAATCGCGTCTCGCAATCTGGTCTTGAGAACCAGTTCGACGCTCAGCCCCAGCGGGGTTTGAGCGGCGAGTGGTTCATCTCGGGCAGCACGTATCGGGCGAAGAGGTCGCATTCGTCCTTGTGCGGGTAGCCCGACAGCACGAACGCTCCGATGCCGGCATCGCGGTACGCCTCAAGCTTGGCGAGCACCTGATCGGGATCACCGACGATGGCAGCACCGGCGCCGCTGCGCGCCCGACCGATGCCGGTCCACAGATTCGCTTCGGCATAGCCGTCATCACCGGCTGAGTCGCGCAGTTCGGCCTGGCGCTGCACACCGACCGAGGCGGCGTCGAGCGAACGATTCCGGATCTCGGCGCCGGTGTCGGCATCGAGTTTGGAGAGCAGTCGATCGGCAGCGGCTCGGGCTTCGGTTTCGGTTTCGCGCACGATCACGTGGGTGCGGAGACCGCACACCAGTGAACGGTCGTATGCAGCCGCCCGTTGGTTCATTTCGGCCACGGTCGCGCCGACTGATGCCACGGTGTCGGGCCACGTGAGGAACACGTCGGCCTCAGCGGCTGCAACATCCTTCGCGTCCTCGGAGAAGCCGCCGAAGTAGAACGGCGGGCAGCGGCCGTCGACGGTTGCAGCGCGGGGCGGGTCAAGTGAGAGCTTCACGAACTCGCCGTCCATCTCGAGATGCTCGCCGTTGAGCAGGATGCGCAGTGCCTGCATCCACTCACGGGTGCGCTGATAGCGCGGGCCCGACGGCAGCGTCTCGCCCGGGATGTCGGAGGAGATGATGTTGATCGTCAACCGTCCGTCGGCGAACTGATCGATGCTGGCCAGTTGTCGGGCCAACTGCGGCACCCACATCTCACCGATGCGAACCGCCAGCAACAAGTTGATGTCGGTGGTCTGTGTGGCGATGGCTGCGGCAAAGGCAGTCGAGTCGATGCCGAGGCCGTACCCGGACGGCAACAGCACATTGTCGAATCCGTTGCGGTCGGCGGTGCGCACGATGTCGGAGCAGTGCGACCAGGAACTCGCGAGTGATGGATCGGGAACACCGAGGAACTCGTAGTCGTCATCGCAGAGCGCGCCGAACCAGGCGACCTCTGCGGGGGTGGATGAATCGGTCATGGCAGGGGTCTCCCTTCGGATGCCTGGACAATGGCGTAGACGTCGGACCGGTCAAGACGAACCGACGCTGCAGCGGTGGCCTCAGCGATGCGCTCGGGACGCTGGGTTCCGATGATCGCAATGGGTCGCGCCGGATGGGCGAGGACGAACGCAAGAGCGACCGTCGCTCGATCGGTGGATTCACGTGCTGCGATTTCGTCGAGCACGCTCACCAGTTCTGCGGGCACGCCCGAACCGGTGGCAAGTCGACCGCCGGCGAGTGGGCTCCACGCGAGGGGAAGCACACCTGAACGCATGCACATATCCATGGTGCCGTCGCGCATCGGCGCCAGTTCGGCGGCGGAGAATTCGGGTTGGGTGCTCACGATGGGGAAGGGCAGATGAGCGGCGAGTGCCTCGGTCTGTGCAACGGTGTGGTTCGACACGCCGACCTCGCGGATCTTGCCCTCGGTGCGCAGCGCAGCGAGCGTGGCGGCGACCTCTGCCGGATGGGCGAACATGTCCGGTCGGTGGATCTGGTAGAGGTCGATCGTGTCGACACCCAGCCGACGAAGCGAGTCTTCACAGGCAGTGCGAAGACCCTCGGGTGATGAGTCATAGGGGACGGGCGGCTTGATCCCGCCCTTGGTGGCGAGCACCATGCGGTCACGCAGCCCGGGCGTGGTGCGCAAGACCTCGCCGAGCGCTTCCTCGACACTGCCGAAGCCGGTGCCGTTCCAGTCGAGGCCATAGACGTCGGCGGTGTCGATCAGATTGAGGCCGTTGTCGAGGGCGGACTCAACGAGAGCGCGTCGACGTTCGAGATCGGTGTCGGTGAATCGCCACATGCCGAACGCGATCGCGCCGACCGCTCCGAGTGAACCGAGCATGCGAGGTGTGGGGTCGACGAGGGTCATGTGAGCTCCTATTCGGGTCGTGCGTTGGGTGAGGTGGAAGAGCGTGGCACCAGAGTGACGTCGTGACAGATGTGTTCGACCGCTTTGGTGTCGGCCGCGCTGAGTTGGTCGATGAGGAGTCGGGCAGCGGTGGAGCCGTGACCGGACACGTCCTGGGCGATGGTGGTCAACCCGATCACGGCTGACATCTCATGGTCATCGACCCCGATGATCGATACGTCGTCGGGAACACGCAGCCCATGTTCCCGCGCTGCTCGGTGCACGCCGAACGCCATCTCGTCACTGAGGGCGAACACGGCGGTTGGTGGATCGGCACGAGAGAACAGTTCGTCGCCGGCTGCGGCACCACCATCGACGGTGAAGCCTCCCGGAAGGACCATCGAGGCGTCGAGCGACAGTCCGGATTCGGCGAGAGTGCTGGTGCTTCCAGCGAGCCGCAACCGTGGCACGGCGAAGCGAAACGGATCGAGGCGCGGGTCACCGATGGCGCCGACGACGGCGATGCGGGTGTGGCCGAGCTCGAGAAGATGCCGGGTGGCGATCTCGCCGACCATTCGGTCGTCGATGCCGACGGTCGGGAAACCACCGCTGGCAGCGCCGATTGAGACGACTTCGATACCGATGTCGTGGAAGCGGTCGACGTGCGAGTCAGCGAGCGCATAGTCCACGAAGATCAGTCCGTCGACCCGGCGACGAAGCCGGGCGGAGTCATCGGCGAGCCGGTCGAGATGTTCATGCGATGCGGCGGACATGACGATGAGGTCGAGACCCTGCTCAGCGCAGATCTCCTCGATGCCGGCAACGACCTGAGCGAAGTACCAACCGCCGAGCAGTGGCACCACCACTCCGATGGTGCCGGTGCGACCTGATGCGAGTCTCGTGGCTGCTGGATCGGCGTGATAGTCGAGCCGACTGGCGGCGTCGACGACGGCTTGTCGTGTTGCCGGTGCCACATTGGGCAGACCTCGCAGCGCCCGACTCACCGTGGCGACCGAGACGCCGGCTGCCGCTGCGACGTCGTCAATCGTCGGGCGATCCCGAGCTGCTCTCTGCGGCATATGAACAGCCTACGGAGACTCACTGAAGGCGCTTGCAGCGACCTTCGTCCCTGTTCGGCGGTGCAACGGGGGGCCTAGGTTGATCTCATGGAATTCGACCGTGTGCGGGTGGCGCGTCGCGCCATATCGATGATCGACCTGACGGATCTTGCCGATGACGCTTCGCCGGTGGCGGTTGAGGCGCTCTGTGCCGAGGCGATGTCTCATGGTGTTGCGGCGGTTTGCGTGTGGCCCGACTTTGTGGCGTCGGCCGCTCGGGCTCTCAACGGATCCGGCGTGTCGGTGGCGACGGTTGTCGATTTCCCGACCGGCGAGGAACGGCCGTTTGCGACTGCGGTGCTCGCCGAGCGGGCCATTGCGGATGGTGCGGACGAGATCGATGTGGTTCTGCCGTGGCGGGCATGGATGGCCGGCGGCACTGAGCGAGCCGCTCGAATGCTTGACGCGGTCCGTTCGGCTGCGCCGCCGCCTGTGACGGTCAAGGTGATCATCGAGTCAGGGCAACTGGCGAGCCCCCACCTGATTGCTGACGCGACGCGTTTTGCTATCGATCATGGCGCTGACTTCGTGAAGACCTCCACCGGCAAGACGCCGGTCTCAGCAACTCCGGAGGCGGTGGCAGCGATCCTCGACGTGGTGTCGACGTCCGACCGTATGGTCGGGGTGAAGGCATCGGGTGGTATCCGGACCTTTGATCAAGCGGCGGGATATCTCTCTCAGGTCGATGATCGGATGGGTGAGAGCTGGGCGAGCCCCGCCACCTTCCGATTCGGTGCCAGCGGGCTGCTCGCTGCGCTGGTGGCCGAGACAGTCAGTCCCGCTTGACCCACTTCGATGAATTGCTGACGTCCTCGACTGAGCCACCGGCATCGGCCCAACCGTTGAAGCCGACGGTGAGGTGGGCGACGTTGGTGTAGCCGATGTCGTTGAGCACAGCGGTTGCAAGCGCTGAGCGCTGGCCACCGGCGCAGTACAGCACGTAGCGATCATCGAATTGGAACTGCTCGCGGTAGTAGGGGCTGTCGGGATCGAACCAGAATTCGAGCATGCCGCGTGGCGTCGAGACGGCGCCCGGTACTGAGCCCTTCTCCAAACGTTCGCGGAAGTCACGGATGTCGATCACCGTGCACGTGCCGGCCTCGATCTCAGCCTGAAGCTGCTCGACGGTGAGTTCTTCGATTCGGGCCTTGGCCTCAGCCACCATGTCGTTGACGGATCGCCTCATGGCGGGAACGGTAGTCAGGTGCTGATCGTTCGCACGAGGTGCGCCGAACATGGATGTCGGCGGAGACTCTGGTCATGACGCAGTTAGCAGGTGCTCGGGTGTTGGTGGTCGGAGCAACCGGTGGCCTCGGTCGGGCGTTGGTGGCGGCATTCACCGGCGCTGGTGCGAAGGTTGTCGGCTCGGCACGGACCGAAACGGTCGTCGACGGACTGTCGGCGTTCGTGCCCGGAGACATCACGTCAGCAGCCGACCGGGAGCGTGTCGTCGACACGGCGATCGAGCACCTTGGAGGACTCGATGTGGTGGTGGTGGCATCGGGCGCTGTTGGTTTCGGGCCGGTCGAGATGGTGCGATCGGACGATCTGGCTCATCTGGTCGATGTCGATCTGACAGCGCCGCTGGCACTGTGCGGGCTGGTTGCCCCGATGGTCGATGAGGGCGGCGCTGTCGTCGTGCTGACGGGTGCGGTTGTCGACACCCCGATGCTCGGCACCGGTGTGTACGCAGCGGCGAAGACTGGACTGTCGACGGCCGTCGGGGTGATGGCACGCGAGTGGCGCCGCCGCGGTGTCCGGTTCATCGATGCTCGTCCGCCGCACACCGAGACCGGGCTGTCAGAGCGGCCGTTGTTCGGCCAAGCCCCACGGCTCGGCTCGGGTCTGGCCCCCGAGCAGGTCGCGGCGCGGATCGTGACGGCTGTGGCGGGCGATGAGACGGTGCTCGCCCCCGATGCTTTCAGCAGTGCGCCGTGACCCTGGAACGCAATGTGTCGCTTCCGGCTGCGGCGGCGTCATCGATCGAGCAGATCATCGGGATCATGCTCGACTCGTTCATGGCAGGTGGTGATCCGTCGACGGGTCGCGGTGCGTTCGCATGGGGCATCGACATCGAGCAGGTCGTCGACCTCGAACAGCGCATGCGTGACGTGTGGTCGCCAGAAGAGCTGTCTCGCGGCGAAGGCCCGGATCGTTCGATCGAGTTGTCAATCGAGGACGTGACGCTGGTGCTGCAGGGCATGGCCTTCACCGAGGTGATGAGCGCCGAATTGCCCTGGGTCGACATGGTGCGGTGGACGTCGGACTTTGTGACAGCGGAGTTACGTCAGCACTGGAACGACGACGAGTGGTCATCATTCAACGGGTCGTGACCTTCAACGGATCATGAGCCCGACCAGTGTCGGGCGGCGGCGACCGGTGCGCCGGCGATGATGCCGTCGGCACCCATTGCAACCATGGAGTCGTAGAACTCGATGTTCTCTTCCTCGCGGCCGTTGGGCCACACCCACACCTCATAACCCTCGTCGTGGGCGCGGGCGGTGAGATCTTCGCTCATCACTTCGATGTCACCGTAGGTGGGTGGCACCTGGAGGATCAGGTCGTTGGGATGCAGTTCACCACCAGCGAGGAACCATCCCGACAACGCGGCGAGACCGGGTGAGGTGACGACGTCAGGGGCGAGTTCACGGAATGCGGCGATGACGTCATCATTGAATGAGGTGACGATCACCGAGTCGGTTCGATTGAGTTCGTCGATGAGACGGGCCAGTTCGGTTGCCGCTTCGATGCCGAGAGCGGTGTCCTGCTCGCCGTCGTAACCGCGCTGGATTTTGATCTCGATGTCGAGCACGTGGTTCGGGTAGCGCTCGGCGATCTCGGTGAAGGTGGCGACACGGAAGTCGTCAGCGGTGTAGCCCTCGGGCGGGGCGGTGTCACCGGTGCGCATCCCACGCCACACGTACGCCGACTCAGCTTCGTCGCGGCATGGCCAGCAGCCGGGCACGTGCCACCAGGCGTTGTCGAGCGCTGCGATCTCGTCGTAGGTCATGGCACGCACCTCGCCGATGGCTGGCGTTGTGCCGTCGACGGTGTCGTCGTGATGGACGATCAGCACATCGTCAGCGGTGAGTTGCACGTCCATCTCAAGCACGTCGACGCCGGCGAGCACCGACTCTGCGTAGCCGTATGGGGTGGAGTGCGGGTGCTCCTGGTCGCCCCCGGCGTGAGCGGCGACGATCGGCCGGTCGAGGGCGAGTAGCTCAGCGACGGTGGAGGCCTCTGGCGTGATCGGCACGGTGGTGGTGGTCTCTGGCAGCGTCGTCGTGGTCGCTTCGGTGGTGGTAGTGGCCTCGGTTGTCGTCGGAGCGGCAGTCGTCGCCGGTGCTTCGGTGGTGGCCGGGGCAGAGGTTCCGTCGGCAGCGGTGTCGCTTGCCCCGCCGCACGATGCGGCGAGGAGACCGGCAACAGCAAGGGTGATCACAGAGGCTGCAGTACGCATGTCCCCTGTTCTAGTGCAGCGATGGGTCAGCTGGGGAGCGCCGAGTAATCGGCATCGGCAACCGAGCGGCCTGACGCCAAGGCCTCGAGGGCGAAGCCGGCGGTGCGGCGATAGCCGTCGGTGACCTCGAGGATCTCGTCACGGCTGATGACGTCGTCGATGCTGTCGAAGCCGCCGGGCGCACGCTCATGCACAAGCTTCATCGGCATCTCGGGGCCGAGTCCACGGTTGGCGAGCACAATGGCGCCGGTGGCGGGTCGACGGTGGGCTTCGTAGATCGTGAGGGCGGTGTCGGGATCGTTGCGATGAGCGAGTACGCAGCCGGTGAGCACCCGAGCGTCGAGGATGCCCTGCGACGCGCCGTTTGAGCCGATCGGGTACATGGGGTGAGCAGCATCGCCGAGCAGCGTGACGCGGCCCTCGGTCCAGGATTCGAGAGGATCACGGTCGACCATTGGGAACACGAACATGCTCGGTGCGGCGTGCAGGATCTTTGGCACATCGACCCAGTCGAACACCCAGTCGGAGAACATCGGGGCGATGTCGGCGAGATCGCCCACTCGGTTCCAGTCTTCACGTTCGGCGAGTTCACGTGAGTCGGTCCGGTACTCGGCGATGAAGTTCACGAGTTGCCGGCCATTCGGAAGATCACGGATTGGGTAGGCGATGAACTTCTGGTCGGGATGCCCGGCCCACACCATGGTGCGGCCGTCGAGGATCGGTTCGGCTTCGAGGGCGCCGCGGTAGAGCAGGGCACCGTTCCAGATGGGCATGCCCTCGTCGGGGTGGCGGAGGCGTCGGACGGTCGAGTGGATGCCGTCAGCGGCGATCACGATGTCGGCATCGATCGACTCGGCGGTGCCGGGATGATCGCGGACCTCGAAGGTGGCGCGTGCGCCGTCGTCGATGTTGCGTATGTCGACAAGGTGATGTCCGGTCTTGATTCGCTCGGGACCAAGTTCGCTCACGGCCGCTTCATGGAGCAAGACCTGGAGGGTGCCGCGATGGATTGAGAGTTGCGGCCAGCCGTAGCCAGCGGCACGACCGCGGGGCTCATCCCAGATCGTCTGGCCACGAGCGGAGAAATAGGCAAGCGTGGTCGGTGCGACGCCGTTCGATTCGAGACAGTCGAGAAGTCCGATGGCATCGAGTTCCCGCACGGCGTGGGGGAGCAGGTTGATGCCAACACCAAGGGGTTTGACCTCGGGGACCGACTCGCGCACGGCGACGTCGACACCGGCTCGGTGGAGGCTAAGGGCTGCGGTGAGTCCGGCGATGCCGCCACCGACGATGAGGATCTCGTGTCGGGAATGCGCGGCGCTCATGTCCGCTTGGCGCAGGTCGGGCAGAGCCCGGTGACGGCGACGTCAATAGTTCGCGGTTCGAACCCACCGGAGCGCTTGAGTTGGACGCGGAGGGTGTCGACGACATCTGCTGCGTGATGGGTGGTGGCCCCGCAGCGGTCACAGACGAGGTGGATGACGGCGTCGTCGTGCGCCGGCTCCCACGTGCTCAATTCCCCGTGACGCGACTCGCGCACGAGTTCGAGATCGGCGAAGAGCGACAGCGTTCGGTAGACGCTTGACGAGTTCACGCCCGGGTCGAGCAGGTGTACGGCATCGACGATCTCGGCGGCGCTCAGATGACGTTCGGCGTCGTGCAGCACATCCCAGACCAGTTGTCGCGGGCGGGTGACGCGGTGGTCACTTCGTCGCAGCGCGGTCTCAAGAGTCACGGCCGCACCCTAGGCGTTCACGGTGGCGGCCAGGGCATGCCCGGTGAATTAGCGCTGAATTTTATTGCGAACGGATTGCAGTAATGGTGGGACATCTGTACGGTCATCTTTATGACATCCGTCCTCGCCATGCACGCCCCAGACGGCTTCTTGGAGCCAGCCGTCGCTCTGGTGACTGGCGTGTTGTCCGTGGTGGTCATCGTCTTCGGACTGCGAGTGGCCGGCCGTGAACTCGGCGATCGGCAGATCCCGCTTGCCGGCATCGCCGCAGCGTTCATCTTCGCTGCCCAGATGTTCAACTTTCCGGTGGCGGCTGGCACGACCGGCCACCTTCTCGGCGGTGCGCTGGCGGCGATTCTGCTCGGCCCGTGGGTCGGCATGGTGGTGGTGTCGGTCGTGGTGGTGGTGCAAGCCCTGCTCTTCGCCGATGGCGGCCTGACCGCGCTCGGCTACAACGTGCTCAACATGGCGGTGGTGACCGCCTTTGGTGGTTGGGCGGTATTCCGGCTCGCTCGGCGGTTCCTGCCACGTAACTCAACCGGTGTGGTCGGTGCGTCAGCGCTGGCGGCCGGCGTGTCGGTGGTGCTCTCGGCAGCGGCGTTCTCGATCGAATGGCTCTTCGGTGCCTCGGCCCCGGTGCCGTTCGACACAGTGTTCGGAGCCATGGTCGGCGTGCACGTGCTGATCGGTATCGGTGAGGCGGTGCTCACAGGTCTCGTGGTGGGTGCGGTGATGGCGTCACGTCCTGACCTCGTGGCCGGCGCAGCGGATCTCGATGCCGAGCAGCGTGCCCAGCGCGGCAAGGTGGGTATGAAGCCGTTCGTGATCGGTGGCGTGCTCGCCTCGATCGTGTTCGCCACGGTGGTCAGCCAGTTCGCCGTCGACAATCCTGACGGCTTGGAGAAGGTGGCGATCGACCAGGGCTTCATCGAATCGGGCACCGATCACGCGCTCGATTCATTCATCTTCGCTGACTATGCGACGTCGGGTGTTGGAAACGAGACGCTGAGTCTCGCCATCGCCGGGCTGTTCGGCACGGTGGTGACGCTGGCGGTGGGCTTCGGTCTGCTCAGTGCGTCGCGGTCGGGTCGTCGCGCCGCAGCGATCTGAGTTCGACGGTGTCCGGCGCACACGCTCACGGATCCGCGGTCGACAGTCTCTTCGTCGAGGCCGAGTCGGCTGTGCACGGCTTGGCGCCGGAGGCGAAGTTGGTGGCCCTCGTCGGTTTCGTGGTTGCTGCGGCGCTGACCCCTCGCACATCGGTGTGGGCGTTCGGCGTCTATGCCGTGGCGATTTGGTTGGTGGTGTTCGTGTCACATGTGCCGGTTCGGGTGGTGCTGCGGCGCCTGGCAGTCATCGTGCCGTTCGTGATCTTCGCCGTGTTGATCCCGTTCATCGGCGGAGGCGAGCAGACCCAGGTGCTTGGAGTGTCGTTGTCGGTCGATGGGCTCTGGGCGATGTGGAACATCTTGGCCAAGGCATCGATCGGGGCGACGGCGAGCATCGTGTTGTCAGCCACGACGCGGGTGCCGGACGTGCTCACCGGATTGACCCGGCTACGGGTGCCACGGGTGCTGGTGGCGATCATTGCGTTCATGATGCGGTATCTCGATTTGTTGGTGCGTCAGTTGGGTCGTATGCGTACGTCGATGACGGCCCGGTGTCATGACCCTCGTTGGTTGTGGCAGGTGAAGCCGATCGCGTCATCGGCTGGGGCGTTGTTCGTGCGCTCATACGAGCGGGGAGAGCGGGTGCACCAGGCGATGCTGGCCCGTGGGTACACCGGCACGATGCCGACGCTTGACCGTCGCCCGGCGACGGCGGTCGATTGGTCTCGTGCAGCGAGTCTGCCGTTGGTTGCGGTGGTGACGCTGATCGTGGCGGTGGTGCTGTGAGTTGCGCGCCATTGTCGGTTTCGCAGCTGCGATTCACCTATCCGGGTGAGCATCATGCGGCGCTCGACGGAATCGACCTTGAGGTGACGGCCGGTGAGCGGGTTGCGCTACTCGGGCCGAACGGCTCGGGCAAGACGACGTTCGTGATGCATCTCAATGGATTGCTCGAGTTGCAGAACGGTGCGATCACGATCGGTGATCTGGTGATGAGCGAGGACAACCTGCGCGAGATCCGGCGCCGTGTGGGTGCAGTGTTTCAGGACGCTGATGATCAGTTGTTCATGCCGACGGTTCGTGACGATGTGGCGTTCGGCCCGGCGAATCTCGGTGTGGCTGGTGACGAACTCGATCGGTTGGTGGTTGAGACGCTGGAGCGGGTGGGGGCTGGCGCGTTGATCGATCGTTCGCCACATCACCTCAGTGGTGGTGAGAAGCGCCGGGTGGCGATCGCCACGGTGCTGTCGATGTCGCCTCATCTGTTGGTGCTTGACGAGCCGACGTCGGGTCTCGATCCTGCGGGCCGGCGAGAGTTGATCGATCTGCTCGTGTCGCTGCCGCAGACGCAGATGATCGTGACGCACGATCTTCCGTTTGCGTTGCAGATCTGTCCGCGCTCGGTGATCATTAGCGGTGGTCGGGTGGTTGCTGACGGCCCGACCCGCGAGCTGCTCGCGGACACGGCGCTACTCGCGCAGCACCGTTTAGAGCTGCCGTTTGGCTTCGACCCGACTCGGGTGTGACTCAGCACGCTCGCGTGCAGTGCACGGCTCCGAAGGTCGGTAATGCGGAGCCGGCGCACCATGGGTTGAATCTTCCGGCAGGGATTGATCCGTCTCGCCTCTGACGAGTTGTCAACTCTGTTCAGGTGACGCTTCGCGCACTACAATTCGAGCTGGTCGGCACAGGGTCCACGGTGTCGTTGAGGGGGAATGATGACCGCACTTGATCCAGTATCAGATTGGGCCAACGACTTTGAGATCTTCGACCCGGGCTTCATCAAAGATCCGTATTCGGTCTGGAGTGACCTTCGCGAGCAAGGTTGTCCTTTTGCGCGCACTGAACGGCGCGATGTGACGTTCATGCCGACAACGTATGAAGGGGTTCGCGCGATCACGACCGACACGGATACGTGGTCGTCGTTCTCGATAACGGTTACTCCGGTTCCCCAGGTGTATGACGCAAATGGTGACCGTATCCGCTCGATCATCGCGAGCGATGAGCCCGATCACACTCGTGAGCGTCGTCTCATGCTTCCGTTCTTTTCTCCGAGGGCAGTGGAGAAGTACCGCGAGCACACACAGGAACTTTGCCGTGGGTTGATCAGAGAGTTCATCGAAGAGGGTTCCGCGGATATCGCTGAGCAATACGCCCGGCAGATTCCACCGCGCATCATCGCCGCCATTTTGGGTATCGAGCCAGAAATGGCTGATGAGTTCACGACGTGGGTGCAGGGAGCGCTTGAACTCGGCTTACAGGACGAAGAAATTCGTGAGCACTACTTGGCGATTATCCAAAACTTCTTTGTTGAGCAGATTGAGTTGCGACAGACGAATCCGGGTGACGATCTCATCTCGTTCCTACTCGCCGCTGAACTCGACGGCGAGCCAGTGCCGATGCCGGTCATCCGTGGCAACGTCCAACTCATGTTGATCGCGGGTATCGATACGACTTGGTCGTCGATTGGTTCGGCGCTGTTACATCTTGCTACTCACCCCGAGGATCGCCGACGCCTTGTCGAGGAGCCTGAACTCATCCCAACGGCAATCGAAGAGTTTCTGCGTGCGTATTCGCCAGTGACTATGGCCCGGGTTGCGAAGCATGACACGATGCTCGGAGACCGCGAAGTGAAGGCTGGCGAACGAGTGATTCTGACGTTCCCGGCGGCGAACCGTGACCCGGCGATGTTCGAGAACCCTGAAGAAGTGATCATCGATCGCGAGCACAACCGGCATATCGCTTTTGGTTCAGGAATCCATCGTTGTGCGGGTTCCAACCTTGCTCGTATGGAGATGCAGGTCGCGATTGAGGAGTTCTTGAAGATGATTCCTGAGTTTGAGATTGCCGACGCCGACGCAGTGACATGGGCGGGTGGCCAGGTTCGTGGGCCCCGCAACATCCCGGTCACGTTCCCTCGTCGCCAACCGGTGTGAGCGCCAGCGCGTTGTGGGCTGCATCCACGTAGCGCTCGCTGTACGCACTTCACGCGCTGTCGGCACTTCTGGTGCCCTCGGCAGGATTCGAACCTGCGCACACGGCTCCGGAGGCCGATGCTCTATCCCCTGAGCTACGAGGGCGGGATGACGTCTATCGATGCTACCGGCGCTTGTGGAGCACCATGCCGGTGGTCTCAGCCCTGCGGCATGAACGCCGCCAACCCCCTCAAGATCACATCGGCGAGCGCATCGGGATCAGGTCGATGCTCGTTGACCTCAACGAGTACCAGTCCATAGGACATTGCGGCGATATATGACGCCAGCGCCAGCGAATCGAGCGATGCGTCTGCAATACCGGCCGCCTTTGCCTTATCGATCGTGGCGACAAGGTCGGTCATAACCTGAGTCTCAAGTTCAGTCACCGTCGGCA
Organism: Actinomycetota bacterium; assembly: GCA_027730505.1. Lineage (GTDB taxonomy): Bacteria > Actinomycetota > Acidimicrobiia > Acidimicrobiales > Ilumatobacteraceae > Casp-actino5. The sequence goes on from JAQCGT010000006.1 coordinate 43,177, forward strand.
GGAACTCGGGATCGTGCACAGCGGTAGCGAGGGCGCTGGTTCGGACAAGACGGACCGGACCGCGAGAGGGGTCGGCGATCGCCCGGCAGATCTCGTAGAGACGAGTGACGAACTCCGCTCCCGGGTCATCGCCGGTGAGGGCATCGGCGAAGGCGTCGATGTCCTGTCCGGGCTGGTCACGCAGGCGAGCGAACTGGGCTGCCCGGATCAGCCCATTGCGGTCTCCGAAGTGGTGGTAGATGGTGCCGTACGAGACGCCCGTCACGTCGCAGATCTCGGCGATGCGCACACCCTGCTCGCCCTCTCGTTCGAGCACGGCCATCGTCGCTTCGACAACAGCGTCAATCTTGTCGAGAGCCCGTCGTTGGGGCGCGCGCTGACGGGGGCCACGGTCGGGGAGGAGGTGGTCGTTGTCGGCGCTCATGACGGTCGTGTCTACCGGTTCCTTGCATCCGGGTTCACAAAGTTGACATGATGTCGATGCAATAAGCAAACACGGTGTCGGTTTATGCCCACACAGGTATGCGCTGAACCATCGTGTGAACGCCGCCGAACCCCGGGAGTCATCGTGCGCACCAACCACCGTTCCATCAGGACACTTCTTGCCGGGGCACTCGCCGCCGGCTCTGTTGCACTAGTGATGCCGGCCAGTCCGGTGCAGGCAGCAGACGTAACCGTCACCATCGTCGACGGGAACGGCGACCCGATCGAGAGGGCGATGATTGCGTTCGTCGACGCTGACGGTGCTGCACTTGCCGGCGCCATTGCTGATGAGGAGGGCAAGGTCACTATCGACGACGCCGACGCAGCCGGTTACGTGGTATCGGCGCCGGGCTATGGCACCATTCGTGGTGCCACCGTTCCTGCTGATGCGAGCACGGTCACGCTCACCGCATCGGACTCATCGTCACTGAGTTACTCGAATGCCTACGGCGCACAGGTCTCGGGTGTGTTCGCCGACGGCGAGCCTGGGGTGTTCTACATCACCACTGACGGCATCCCATCGGTGTGGCGAACCCTTGACTACGCCGGCACCTGGGCGCCGGTGCCCACCACCGCCTTCTCCGACGACGGCCTTCCGCAGTCGAATGCTGGTGGCTTGGTCACCTCGGGCTATCCGGGCGAGGTGGCAGTGGTCATTACGAACGCTGTCTGGTATTCGACCGACTTCGGCACTACGTGGGACAGCATCTCGCTTCCGACCGGGCTGAACAATCCGGTTGTGCGCTGGGCCCACAGCGTCGACGGAACCGATAACGCATCGGTGATCCTCGTCGCTGCAAGCGACTGGTCGGCAGCACAGGCAGCTGACATGACGGCGGAAAGCCCAGTGTTCGCAAGCATCGCGATCGGCGGCATCGTTGAACTCGGTGGTGCCGATGGCAAGGTCTTCCTCGTCGAGGCCACCACGACAAGCACAACGGTTGAGCAGATCACTCTGGGCTCGGGCGGTTGGACGAGAGGTGCGGCAGCCACGATCAACATGAGCCTTGCCGCTAGTCCTGATGATAAGGACGCGCTTGCCGTGGCCACGTTGAGCGAAACAGCAACGAGCCCGGATGCTGTGTTGCTCTACGAGCACACTGCAGGTGGGGGCGGCCACACGGGCGACTTCGAACTTGCGGTGAATAGTTCAGGAACATGGAGCGCCCCGATTAGCGATCTCGCTGGGCAGGGTGGCAACAACGACACCCCCTTTGATCGTGATTGGGATGACACGTACATCAAGATCGGCACCGGCCACATTGACTACTGCGGTGAGAATGGAACCGGTACAGCAATTTCGATTGCACCGAAGCCGGGCGCAGGAACGTTCGACGACTTTGGCGTTATCGGCACCGTTGGAAACTGCATGTGGGGCCTCAACACGAGTGGAGCAGCCGCTGATTGGCCTGGAGCCACCAGTGCAGGCTCCGCTCAGTTAGCGAGTAACGAGGTCGGCGTGGTGTACCTCGACGGCATCAACAACAACACCGGCTTTGCTTGGTCAGCTAGCTACGACTTCTCCACCGACATGGTCGCCATTGCCCCGAATGAGGCGGGCATCGCCAAGTCAGCGAACATCGTTGGGCACCGCCCGAGTTTTGGGCAGCGCGGGGCGCGAAGCCGCGATGACTTCATCCTCAACCTTGCTTCGCCGGGCACGGCAACTGACTCTGGTGGAATTGCGATCAATGGCCTGACCGCGGCTGTGGTGCGCGACATCGTCATGGATCCAAATGACCCGACCGGCCAGAACTACGCCCTCATTACCTCGTCGGGCGGTGGCTCACGCGTGATGTTGACTACGGACGGCGGCGAGTCGTTCTCGACGGTCTCCGGATCTGGCGGTGAGTCGATGGCATGGTGGAACGGCGACGGTATTGAGATGATGGCTGCCTTTGCCGGCCTCAATGGTGAGCTTTCGGTGAAGCCATTCGATCGCGATGCAACCGGCACTGACCCTTGGCAGATGTCCGAGGAATTTGCCATGACGGCCGCTGAACGAGAGGATGACACGACGGGCTTTTCGTTCTCCCCGGGAGGCCTTCGTCCGTCGGTGGCATATGACGGCGCTAACCGCACGTATCTCGCCGGTCTCGCCAAGGACGGCGGCGGACAGAACGGCGTCGCTGCCTCAGCGATGGTGGGCGTCACAGGAACAAACAAGATCCTGATTGCCGGTAGCCGGATTTCGGGCGGCGGCGGCAGCGTCGATGCTGACTACTCAGCAGGCTCGGTTGGCATTCTCGAGTTGACTGTGGACGCAACGACGAAGGAAGTCACCGAGAGTGACTTCACCATCTTCGGAACGAATCTTTCCTCAGCTACCGGTGGAGATCCGTACGACGCGTTCAACGATCTGAGCCCTACTCAGGATGGTGCGTATAACGGTGGCGTTACGTCCATCGCATATTGCCCGGTCGGATCGGCAGCATCGGTCGCCGACACGGCCTTCATTACCGTCAGCGGAGGTGATGGCAGCGACGATGGCGTCTACAAGATCGTCGACGTGAGCGGTGCCGGTGGTGCGCCGACGCACTCAGCGGTGACAACCGACCCAGCGCTCACGGAGCTCCGGGTCGATTGCGACACCGGGTTGATGATCGGGGTTGTGCCCGGTGCAGGCGTCGGCGCTCCTGGTCCCACGCCGGGCGGCGGCGCTCCTGGTCCCACGCCGGGCGGCGGCGCTCCTGGTCCCACGCCGGGCACGCCAGTTGCTGCGGCCGCTTCCGATCCTGGTGTGTATCTGTCGACCGATGGTGTGTCGTTCGTGCGGATGACGCTCACGGTGACTAATCCGGACACGCTCGATATTCAGGCGGAGCCCGAATCGGGCGAGATCACGATGGTGGTCGCAGGTGGAAACGGCGACGTCACGTCGGTTGAGATGAATGACTCGGATCTCGGGATCGACCTCGAAGCCATGGCAGATGCCCCTGAGGGTGATCCGGTTGACACGCCGGAATCAGCAGTGCAGCCCCCGGCGGACGGCGTTGTGCCGCTCAATAGTTCCGAGGACGGCATCAACACCGGCGGTGTTGCTGACATCGAGCTGCCGCCCTCGGCCGATGATGTCGCTCTTGAGGGCGAGGTTGGCGCAGCATCGGTACGGCGTTCGGTGAAGGCACTTGCTGACGATGTGCCGGTGTCGATCGGTTCGGCGTCCGGTGCGTTTGCATCAAGCGTTGGAGCTGCGAGCGCTGGTGGCACCGATGCTGATCCGACCTTCGTGCCGCTTACTCCCGCTCGCATCCTCGACACCCGTAACGCGGTTGGTGCGCCTGCTGCTCGTGTGGGTGCTCTCGACGGCTCGGGCGCTCCGCTCGAGTTGACGGTCGCCGGGAAGGGTGGTGTTCCGGCCACAGGGATCGGCGCTGTCGCACTGAACGTGACGGTGGTTGATGGTCAGGCGAATGATTTCGGTGGGTTCGTGACGGTGTATCCGTGTGGTA